>NZ_MPJW01000272.1 GCF_001945525.1 Ileibacterium valens | reverse complement strand
CAAAAGGCGGAAATCTTCCGTTTCCGACTTTCCTGAGAGGAAAGCTGGAGCACAGAGAAGATTTCCGCCTTTGATGGTATTCAGGGATAACCGGGAATAAAAGCCCGTGCAAATTTCAAAAGGTTACCTTAAAACACTCAAATTTATATGATCTGCCTGTAGAAAAAGCATGAAGAAAAAGAAAAGGCATAGAAAGAATCCATCTAGTAAAGGATCGAAACAATTAAAATTCAGATAAGCGAAAAAAACCGAATGGTTATCCATCCGGTTTTTTTCGTCTTCATTAATCGTTGATTATCCTTTGATCGTGACTGTCTTTCCGTCAGGACCTGGAGTATTTTTCAGATAATCGATAATCTTCTGTTTCTGTTCGGCACTGGCTGGTTTACATTTCCAGTTGGATTCGTCTCCACTGACCATGGCGTCCGCAAATCCTGTACATCCAGGATATCCACATCCACCGCAGTTATAACCAGGCAGATTGGCTGCTACATAATCTACACGTTCGTCAGGTTCAACATGGAATACCTTGGCGGCAATACCCAATCCGCCGCCAAGAAGAGCGCCGAGCACAAGCATCATTAAAATCGCATTCAGCATTTGGCTACCTCTTCACTATTCATGATGAGAGGGATGATTGGCGCAGGCAAAGTCCTTGCATCCACTGCAATCCGCTCTCAGATCTTCGCACCCTTCGGGTTTCGGAGTTTTCTTGTTCATCAGATATAGAAATATATAGACACAGACCATGACTCCGAAAACGAGCACAGCCATCAAAATATTTCCGATATCCATTAAATAATTCCTGCCAGTCCGGAAAAGGCCATGGCCATCAGTCCGGCTACAATCAGAGCTACCGGATTTCCGATAAAGCTGGTTGGAACATTCGCTGCATCAAGACGTTCACGAATGGTTGAGAAAATATAAAGAACAAGGGCAAAGCCTAAAGGTGTTCCGATGGTATAAACAAGCATATGAGCAATGTCATAGTTATTTGAGATGTTGATCAGGCAGACATTCAGGACAACGCAGTTTGTTGTGATCAATGGCAGATAAACACCTAAGGATTTGTACAGAGATGGAGATGTCTTTTTGATGAACATTTCCGTCAGCTGTACCAGTGAAGCGACTACCAGAATAAAGGAAACAAGTTCCATGTATTCAAGATGAAGCGGAACCAGTACAAAGTAATACAGAGCATAAGTTACCAGACCGGCAGCAATGATTACAAAGCATACGGCTATACCCATTCCTAATGCGGAAGATTTCTTTCGGGAAACCCCCATGAATGGACAAAGACCAAGGAACTGGTTCAATACTGCGTTGTTCAGAAGAACCGAGGTAATTAAAAGAGTCGCTAATTCAGCAAACATGATTATTTAGCCTCCTTCGTCTTGGCAGCAGCTTTTTTGGCTGCATGGCTCTTATAAGCAGTAAGCGCAGCCGCAAGGAATGCAAATGTCATGAAGGCTCCAAGCGGAGAGCTGAACAGACTGATTCTGAATTCTTCAGGAATCAGGCTCAGATTCATCCATACCTGTTCTGTATTGAACGGATTGGTTAATACCAGTCCGCCCGAGGAGAGCAGTTCACGAATAAAAGACATGGCCAGTACGGCAAGCAGATATCCAAGACCCATACCAAGACCATCAAGAGCGGAATCGAGAACTCCGTTCTTGCTTGCAAAAGCCTCCGCACGGCCAAGAATGATACAGTTAACAACAATCAGCGGAATGAATACGCCTAAGGAAGTATTCAACGCTGGAGCAAAAGCCTCAATGACCATCTGGATGATGGAAACGAGGGTAGCAATAATAACGATATAAACCGGAATACGGATATCGTCCGGAACAATTTTACGAATCGCGGAAATAATGACATTGGACAGAATCAGTACAACGATAACTGCAGTACCCATACCGATCGCATTATTCAGAGAAGTTGTAATGGCCAGAGTTGAGCAAAGACCAAGATACAGTCCGAATACCGGGTTGTCCTTAATCAGTCCGTTTTTGAAGTTTTCCATTCTATTCATCTTGACGGACCTCCTTACTGAATTTCTCCGGCAAGAACGCCGCATTCATTGATGGCTTCTACAACCGGAGTAGATGTGATGGTCGCTCCAGAAAGCGTATCGATTCCATCGGATGGTTTTCCAAGAACAGAGTCTCTGAATTCATCCGTAGTGATTCGGCTTCCAATTCCCTGCGTATCTCCATTGGAAATGGTCTTGAAGTTATCGACTTCGCCGTTAGCCGAATTGATGGCTACCAGGAAAACAGTTCCTTTATCATATCCGGAGACTTCACACTGGAAAATTACAATCCCATCTTTATACTGATAAACTTTCTTAATCGTTGGATGTTCGCTGGTAATGCCATCATCTTCAACTGCAGTGAATTCAGAAAGATCAGCTTCAGGATACATTTCAAGAAGTGTTGCCTTTTCGGCTCTCTCATTATTTTCCTGAATAATTGGAGCCGTTACATTATTGGCATAAGCCAGGGCGCCCCCGGCAATCGCTGCGGTAACGCCTAAAAACAGGGTCAGCTGGAGAATGTTGTTTTTCATGCGAGATCCTCCTGTTCAGTCTGTGTAATGACCATTGCGGTTTCTTCACCGACATTTCTTGCTCCCTTGACTGGACGAATGGTGCTTGAAGCATAGAAAGCAACGCCAAGACCAAGAACCAGCGCGCAGGCCGACATAATGATGGCTTTTTTCTTCTGTTCAAACTGTGGAGCATCAAGAGCCTGTTCAATCATTGGAGTAAATGTATTCATGATCAGAATGGAATACAGACATCCTTCAGGCAGGTTTCCCTTCATACGAATCAGAACAGTGATCACAGCTGCGCAGGCTGCAAAGAATACACGACCGGCCGGAACAGTTGGAATCGTTACCGGATCGGTCAGCATGAAGAAAGCTCCAAAAATGACACCGCCAGTTAACAGGTGAAGCATTGGATACCATAACCATCCTGGAATTACGCCATAAGGCTGGATTCCTGAGAAGATGGCAATAAAGAACGTAATAATAAAGATTGTTCCCAGATATACAGCTGGCATTCTCCAATCAATGACATTTCGAACGATCAGGAAAATACCAACCAGAATGATCGCAATGGAGAAAGTTTCACCAATGGCTCCTGGATAAGTCCCCATGGCAAGACCAAACCATCCGCCTGTCGTATCCAGGAAAGACTCAAGAGCCTCAGCGGATCCCGGCATCCACCTAAAACTGCTGGCTAAAACACCAGTTGGGGTTGCCGAAGTTGTCAGATTGGTTACGGCACCGGAAAAACTTGCAAAAATAACAGCACGTCCTACGGCTGCCGGGTTGTAAATGTTATTACCAAACCCACCAAATACCAGACGACCGATGACAATCGCAAATACAGTTGCAATGATTACGGCATAAACGCTGATATTGACCGGGCACATCATCACTAAGATTAGTGCAGTGACCCATCCAAAGGAATGGGTGATAAATTCCTTAATATCAATCTTTTTGACTTTAGCAAAAATTGCTTCACAGACAAAAGTTGTCACTAAAGAAGCAGCCAGAAGAATAATTTCCTGCAATGCGTAATTCACACCATAGCTGATGGCATAGTAAGCAAGAGAACAGAGGAAGACGACGCCTAATGCAATCGTCAGATCACGCATAATCTGCTGAGTGGAAGCGTGTTTTTGCTGTTCATTCGGAGAGACATGGAAAGCGAACTTCATTTAATTTCCCCTCCTGTTTTTCATCGCAAGAGTCCGTTTAGCCTTGCGGACATTTTCTGTAACCTGAATCTTGCTTGGGCAGACATAGGTACACAGACCGCATTCAATACACTGCATCGCTCCGCGTTTTTCCATTTCAGCCACATCGTTCATCTTAACGGCATTGGCAATTCGTACTGGCTGCAGTCCGACTGGACAATGAGCAGTACATCTGCCGCATCTCATACAGGTCATGGCTGGTTCTTCTTCATCCTTAAGAACAGTAATGGCGTTCATCGCACGGTCAATGCAGATCTGATCACTGACCATGGCCTTTCCCATCATTGGTCCGCCGGCAATTAAGCGGCAGGAGGCCAGATTATCCTTGATTCCGCCGATATTTTCGAGAATTTCGGCAACGCTCATTCCGACTGGAACCAGAACATTGGTTGGATAATTTAATGCCTCACCTGAGAAGGTTACGTATTTTTTAGAGATGGCTTCTCCCTTTTCGAAGGCTCTGGCGGTCAGTATCGCCGTATTGGCATTGTTGACAATCGCTCCAACTTCAGCAGGAAGACGCTTGAAGTTTTTCTTAAGCAGAGTACGAACCAAGGTTCGTTCACCACCCATTGGATAAACATCAGGAACAGGAACAACCTTAATATCGGAAAGACCTTCCTTCTGAATTTCCTTGTTGACGTAGTCAATCAGGTCCGGGTGTGTTTTCTTAATGGCGATCAGACATTCCTTGCCAGTCGACATTTTCAGCAGAATTCGGCATCCGTGAATGAAGTCTTCTACATTGTCCATAATTACTTTGTAGTCAGCGGTAATGAACGGTTCACATTCAACCGCATTGATAATAAGGGTATGAATTCCCTGCGGCTTCAGGTATTTGACATAAGTTGGAAATCCGGCTCCTCCCTGACCGATGATTCCGGTTTCTTTCATGAAGCTGACCATTTCTTCCTGAGAGGCATTTTCCCAGTTCAGGGGTTCAAAAGCCTGAATTGAAGTCTGAACCGGATCGAGTTCAATTTCAAAATGAAGCTGTGGCTTCAGAGAACTGTGCGGCTTCTTGACCAGGCCTTTGAAGGTTCCAGACACACTCGAATAAAGCGGGACATCAAAAGCTGATTTGGTGTTTGCAAGACGAGTTCCAATATCGACATGGTCACCTTCAGAAACCAGGAGATCGTACTTCGTCACAGGTCCGGCGAAAAGCGGAATAAACACCCGTTCTTTTGGCATCAGAACTTTAACATCGCTGTGATCCGTTAAAGATTTTCTACCAGGGATATGCTGCTGCATTGGCCCTAATAAAAGTGACATACTGTTTCATCCTTTCTTTGATAACATACAGGCATTATTCTAATTCCCAGCTGATAAAATCGAAAGGACGATTTCAAGTGAAGAATTAATAAAATGGCCTGATCATACAAATTTTTCGATAATTCTTCCAAATTATCAGAGAAATTTGAATTACAATCGTTTCCATTTTGTACTTCTTTTCGTCATTTATCTACAAAATTGAATGATCTTTTCTATGGCATGGATTTTCAGAAGAAGAACCGTTAGAATTCATCGATTGCCGTAAACCCATTTAACCAGTTTCGAAACTCCGAAAAAATTTCCGGCAAGCAAATGGACGGCAAACACCTGTTTGAAGCAAGATGTTGCTGTAAAGTAATAGTTCTGAGAGAAATCAAAGGCCTTGAGTCTGACCTTTCAATCAGAAAAACTCAATCCGTACAGCCGACTTGTGAAAAAAGAACTTTCTGTACAAGTCCAGAAAAGCTGTCATATTTTCAACTCAGACAGGTTGAATCACTCATGAGTAAAGGAGAAGCAAATCAATAGATGAAAACCAATGATTCCGAACAGAAGAATGAAGTCAAAAAAGGTAGCAGCAAGCCAAAGGATGCAAACATGAATCAGCCAAAGAAAAAGAGTTCAACAGGACTATGGATTTTTGGATCCATCGCCTTTCTCTTCTTAATCTTTGGAATCAGCATGTATGCTTCAAGCCGCTCGAATGATCAGGCGGATCTGCAGACCAGATCCGTCACCCTGACTGATGCCGGATTTGACACTCCGATCACCTTCCAGGCCGAAACCACAGAAGATGATTATATGCGTTATCTCAACATAGTGAAAGATGTGTTTGTTAACGATAATAAACTTTTTGATCAGTATCATTCCTATGAAGGCATCAATAATGTAAGGACATTAAATGAACAAGCCGCTGATCATCCGGTCAAAGTGGATCCAAGATTAATTGATGTCATTGAACTTTCAGAACAGGCTGAAAAAATTAATCCTAAATTTGATATTGCAGAAGGCAACATTCTCAGTCTCTGGCACGATATTCGAGATATGGAAGAACCTGAACTGCCAGCACCAGAACAGATCGATCAGGCCAAAAAGCACACTGGAAGCGAAGGAATTATTATCAATAAAGAAAATAACGAGATTTCATTTGCGGATGATTCCATCAAACTGGATTTAGGCGCAGTTGCTAAAGGATATACCGCTCAAAAAGCAAAGGAAGCGCTTGAAGAAGCCGGTTTAACCAACGGTTTTATCAATGCCGGCGGGAATGTGGTCCTGATTGGAAACAAAACGGATGGTTCAGATTGGGTAGTGGGCATTCAGAAGCCAGATACCAATGACTCATTAGTCCGCTTACGCTTCGAAACTCCGCAAAGTATGGTTACAAGCGGTGACTACCAACGTTTTGTAACCATAGATGGTAAAAGATATTCTCATATTATTGATCCGGACACTGGTTATCCTGCTGAATTTATGCGCTCTGTCACTGTCATTGACCCCGACTCAGCATGGGCGGATGCAATGAGTACTGCATTATTTACAATGAGTGTTGAAGACGGAATGAAAGTAGCGGATGAAAATGATCTTCAGGCGGTCTGGATTACAGATAAAGGAAGTCTTGATCTTAAACCAGATCTGAGTACCAGTGAATTCGATATCTATTATACAGATGGTCTGGCTGATCAGATTTCACTGGTCAAGGAGAAGTAAGCTGTATAACAGTCACCTTTTCCAAACACCTACTTTTTCAAACATAAAATCAGCCTCTGAGATAAACAAACAACAGAAACGGATTTTCTCCTGCTATTAAGTGCTCCGGGGAGTTAGTGAACAATTGAGCGTTTAATTCAATTCAGTAAGGAAACAATCAAGTCGTAAAGGAAGAGTCAGAAATGAATCAAATAGGTGCAATTGATTCACTCAGGCCTTCCTTTTGTTTTTAACCTTATGTTTGTATCGTTATATATTTTCTTTTATGTCTCCTTATTCAATTCTGGTTCTTATTTTTACCGGCCTGCATCAAGACTCTAACAGTCATTCAGACACCCTTTATAAATGGAAAATGATAGAATAAGCCTGTCAAAAAAAACTCAATGAGTTTTGAAAGGAGCTATATATTATGTCTAAATGGATTTGCACAATCTGTGGATATGAATACGACCCTGAAGTAGGAGATCCTGATAACGGTATTGAACCTGGTACAGCTTTTGAAGATCTTCCAGAAGATTGGGTTTGCCCATTATGCGGAGCTGGAAAAGAAGACTTCGAAAAAGTTGAATAATCTCTGAAGAACAATTTCCAGATCAGTAAAAATCTTAAAAAATTTGGGAGCAGCAATCATTTGCTGCCCCCTTTTTCTTTCTTAAGTCAGAAAATTTCAAATTGAATAATACTTCTCAAATTCTAAAAATCGACTCCCTCAGCATTTTAAAAAAGCAGATCATCCCATTCAGGATTAAACGGCAATTCTTCCTGGTTCTTTTGATCGTCAGGACCATGATTGTCGTCAAAATCAAATGGACCAAAATCTGCCAGAGTATCAAAAAGAGAAGCCTTTGGATTTCCCGTCACCATTTCCTCAATTTCGTCACGGACACTTCCATAATCCAACAAATGCCTTTTCAATTGTTCAAACTGCAGATGTTCAGAATAGTCGTTGACTGCATTCTCAGATTCTTCAAATACATCGAGTACAGAAGGATAGTTAAATCCATAAAAATGAACAGGAATCGCTAGTTGTCCATAGCTTCCTGTAAACTTGATCATACTCACCGATACAGGCTGATCATTTTGAATTCCATATTCCTCAGGGACTTCTTCATCAATTGTCGCAAACAATGGTCCTGATCCGCTGCCGTGCTCGAATCTGGCCCAGACATAAAAGGGTTTTCCTTCTTTACTCAGTAAAGTCAGAATGAATTCATCCGGATAGTCACGATGTCTGAGATAATCCAGGAATTCAATACTTCTGGTGAAGTTCAAGGAGCTGGATGAAAAGTACTTTAAACAATTCTGTTTGTATAATTCCATGATGTTTTCCGAAAACATGTCTTCCATGACTGGAAACAAAAACAGATTGGAAGGGTCAAATTTTTCCATATGCATTGTTTCATGAACCAGATCATCAGGAGTAAAAAAAGAAAAATGAGAAACTCCATTAATCACCTTGCGGCTGGCATTTCCAAAAAATTCAATATTCAAACCATCTAAATGATCGATATAGATGATTCCGTATAAACCATTGGCCTGATCATAATCAGGGTATTGTTTCATAATGGATTCGATTCTCGGCTGTGCAGGAATAAATGCCATATGGTTAATCATGTCGGCAAGGTGGATCGATTTATATCTGGTAGGAAAACATTGTTCTAACATTGTTTTGGGGATATCCCATCCATCTAATTCAAAGCTCATTTAAATTCCCTCCATATATTTCTCTAGTTCAGAAAACGGACTGACTTAATTATATTAACATTCACAAACTCATCTGAAAGATGATATTCGAGGCAATTAAACCGTTAATTGATTTTTCCTGCGCTTCTTTTTCCATCGAACATCGTCCATTGGCAAGACTGAAATGCCTAAAAAATAAAACGGATGAAATCAACCAGTTACAAAATCAATAAACTGGCATTGGAATTCATCCGTTAATTTTTCTGATGGTGAAACCTGAAATCTGTCGATGTTCGAATGGGTTTTATCAACGATTAAATCAGGATCATTCATCAGGCAAAAATCGAAAAAGTATTCAATCTAATAATTTAACAAGCTTGCTCGGGTTAGTTGTGACAATGATCATGTGCGATCACTTCGCGGCAGCGATTACATAGGCCATCTTCATTTTCAGACTCGGTAAATTTCCAGCATCTTGGGCAGACATGACCTTTGGGTTCATCAACCGCCACTTCGACTGTATCATAAGCTTTTAATGGTTCATCAGTAAAGTCTACAGAAGACACGATCAGCCACTGAGCTGGATTATCAATCAGTTTTTCCATCAGAGCCCTGATTTCAGGGTTTGCATGAATTCGGATTGCTGCTTCTTCTGATTTCTTGATTTTCTGATCGTTTCTGGCTTCTTCAAGAGCTTTCAGGACATCTTTTCTTAAGGCAAGCAACTGTTTCATCTCTTCCTTAAGACCTTCTGTCTGTTTTAGATCGGCTTTTACGAATTCAGAAAGATGAATGCTTTCTTCATCGAATTTCATCAGATCATTAATCTCTTCGCAGGTAAAAGCAAGAATTGGTGCCCATAAACGGCTTAGAATACTTGCACAGTACCATAAAACGGTTTGTACCTGTCGGCGATTATTTGAATCCTTTTCTTCTACATAAAGAATATCTTTTGTGTAGTTGAGATAGTAACTTGACAGTTCATTGGTCATGAATGCAGTCAGCATGGAAACGACATCTCCGAAGCGGTATTCGTTATATGCCTTGATGCATTCATCAACGATATCATTCAGAACTGCGAGTACATATTTGTTCAGGTCTGAGAGATCATTCAGATCGAGCAGATCATCCTTTGTAAATGTATTGTTATCGAGGTTGGCTACCAGAAAACGGAAAGTATTTCGGATCTTACGGTAAGTGTCTGTAATCTGTTTCAGGATTGTTTTACCCATTGAGCAATCGGCCTGATAGTCAACAGATGCCGCCCATAAACGCAGAATGTCTGCTCCATACTGTTTTGTGATTTCTGCTGGAGCCACGGCATTCCATTGAGATTTGGACATCTTCTTGCCGTTTTCATCCATGACAAAACCATGGGAAAGAACCTGCTTGTAAGGAGCACTTCCATAGACAGCGGTTCCGACAATTAACGATGAGTTAAACCATCCGCGGTACTGGTCACTGCCTTCAAAATAGAGATCTGCCGGATAACCCAGCCCACGTTCTTTCATCGCTCCGGTATGAGAGCTTCCAGAGTCAAACCATACATCCATCGTATCGGTTTCTTTTGTAAAAAGACCATTTGGAGAATGTTCAGAGGTATAACCGTCCGGCAGTAAATCTTTGGCTTCTCTTTCAAACCACACATTGCTTCCGTATTCAGCAACCAGTTTGGCGACATGATCAAAGATTTCTTTATCCATCAATGGAGTTCCATCTTCGCCGTAGATGATTGGAATCGGAACCCCCCAGGCTCTCTGACGGGAAATGCACCAGTCAGAACGATCGCTGATCATATTATGCATGCGCCCTTCACCCCAGGCAGGAACCCAGGAAACAGAGTGGATCTGGTCAAGAAGTTTGTCTCGGATCTGGTCAATGGAAGCAAACCACTGCGTGGTTGCACGGAAAATAATTGGTTTTTTTGTACGCCAGTCATGAGGGTAGGAATGCTTGATAAACTGAAGCTTTAAAAGGGCGTCATTTTCATCAAGCCACATGGTTACTGTCTTATTGGCATCTTCGACATACTGGCCAGCCAGACGTTCACCGCAGTCTTCCATCATTTTTCCCTGTTCATCGACATTGACATAGATTGGCAGACCATATTTTTTTCCGATTAAGAAGTCATCCATACCAAAACCTGGCGCTGTGTGAACCAGACCGGTACCGGATTCGTCTGTGACATGTTCTCCAACCATTACTAATGATTCTCGTTCTGGGTAAAGTGGATGAACAGCTGTCATATATTCAAGTTCGCTTCCCTTGAATGTTTCCAGAACTTCGTATTCTTCGATATCAAATTCCTTCATCAGCTGATCAACCATGCTGGCAGATACGATCAGATTTCCCTTTGGAGTCTTTACCTTTGCATATTCCATGCGTGGATGAACAGAGATTCCATTGTTTGCAGGAATGGTCCATGGAGTGGTTGTCCAGATGACGAAATAGTCGTCCTGAGACAGTTTTCCTTTACCATCCTTTACCTGAAACTTAACAAAAATGGTTGGTGATTTAATATCAGCATATTCAACTTCTGCTTCAGCCAGGGCGGATTCAGAAGACGGAGACCAGTATACGGGTTTTAAGCCCTGATAGATTAATCCATCAGAAGCCATTTTCCCGAAAATCTCAATCTGTTTTGCTTCAAAGTCTGGCTGCAAAGTAATATATGGGTGATCATAATCTCCGATTGAACCCAGGGAAAGAAAACCTTCTTTTTGTAAGGCAACCTGTTCAAGGGCAAAATCATGACAGATCTTTCTGAATTCAGGAATTCCGATTTTCTTGCGGTCATAACCCAGTTTTGTTACAGCCGTTTCAATGGGCAGACCATGAGTATCCCATCCAGGGATGTAAGGCACCTGATACCCCTGCATGAATTTGGACTTATTGATGACATCTTTTAATACTTTATTTAAAGCATGCCCTAAATGGATATCTCCATTGGCGTATGGAGGGCCATCATGTAAAACGAACGCCTCGCACCCTTCCCTCTTATCCAGCATTTTTTCATAGAGTTTTTCTTCCTGCCAGCGCTTTTGAAATTTGGGTTCTTTCTTAGTCAGATTCCCTCTCATTTCAAAGGAAGTTTTTGGCATCAGTAAAGTTGACTTAAAATCTTTGGTTTCCATATCGATCTTCCTTTCTATCGAATTGCAAATCCTCAAAAAAAAAGCCGTCCTGAAATAGGACGACTTGAAATCGCGGTACCACCTAAATTTCCTGCCAATCAGACAGGACGCTCTCAGATAACGGTCTGCTGCCGGAAAGAGTTACTGAATTCACTCTTTCTGCTCAAAAGGGATACCTTTTCAAGCTCAAATACGGCCTTCTCACCAAGCAGGCCGCTCTCTGAAGGTGAGGATTCGAAAAGACGTGTCTTTATCAACGCATTTTGTGATTGTCCTGATCAGATCAGGAATACTTCAAAAATTCGAGGACCAGCCGCTCTTTTCTCGTTGTATTTTTAATACCTAAAAAGAGAAAGCGTCCGCATCGACGAATTGAAACGATGTCATTATTGCACAGCTGACCTTTATGATCAAGGACGATATCATTGATCTTGACAAATCCCTGTTTAATCATTCCTTCTGCTTTGGAACGTGAAGTTTTTGACAGTGCAGCGACAATTGCATCAAATCGCAGGGAAGGAACGTTAATTTCAATCCGTTCTCTTTTAATCTCTGGCAGTTCATTGATCTCTGCTAATTCAAAATGAACTAGTTGTTTGCCAATACGAACAATTTCACTGCTGATAAAGTCTGCCATATTCTGCTTGCAGAATAGAAAAATCTGATGATCTTCACAAAGGATATCCCCGATCGATTCACGCTTGATCCCGGATTTCATCAAAGCGCCCAGGACATCCGGATGTTTTAATGGTTTTAAATATGAATCGGTATCGCTCTTTAGACAGACGATCTGCGATCCGAAATCCTGGATAATTACTGATCCATCTTTATCGAATTCATCGAATCCATCACTGATGATTCCTGCCTGTCGTTCAGCCATTGGATATCCTCCACTCAGATGATATTGAATCGAAGGATTTGATTTTGCAATCATTTCAAGGATCTGCTGTTCGGCTGGAGTCAAAAAAGAGGTCACAACCTGCTGACCACTTTTCGATACCTTATCAAAAGCATCGTAAAGCCTTGCGATCAACAGTTCATGACCTTTAGTGTTCATGGGCATAGAAGGTTATTCTTCACTGGTGAGGGATAAATCGTCATTATCCTCGGATTCATCATTGCTGAGCGTGATGGTTCCGGATACACCAATCGATGCTGGGTAACATAAGATAACGTTCTGTCCAATTTTCTGAATGTTTCCATCCAGTGCAAATACAACACCTGTTAAGAAATCAATTGTTCTCTGAGCGTATTCGCGATCGAGTTTATGCAGGTTTACAACAACTGCACGTCCTTCTTTTAGTCTGGATCCAACTTCTTCTGCTTCGCCAAAACTTCTTGGTTCAAAAAGAACCATCTTAGTATTGGCACTCAGGTTTGAAGCGGATGTTTTTGTCTTTGGATGTTCGTATGTACTGCGTACAGGCTGAGGTTCTGCTTTCTGCATTACCGGCTGAGCTGTAACCGTCTCACTAATCTGTTCTACCACTTCTTCATCATCCTCGTCATCAACTGGAGCTATGAATTCCTTGACCTTATCCATAAATCCCATAGAAAAGCCTCCTTATCGTTCGTCATTATAACACACAGAAATACCATTCCAAAAAAGAACTCCCTTTACGCGGTTATACATTCGTACTGATTATCAGAGTCATTTCATCCGTTAAAAATCAGTCTGTTTTCTGGGAGTATCCATGATCGTTAGCCTGTCATCAGGGACAGGATATAGATTTGGAAATTCTTCACTGAACTGTTCTTTTTTATTGTAATGGATTTTATCCGCCTGTTCCATAAAATTTCAATATTTAGAGCATCTGCCGCGTTTGCAGCGCTTCTAAGACGGGTTGATTTTATCAGTGAACTTTCGAAATATGGTGTGAACAGCGAATTTTTTGAGTGAATTTTTTAATAATCATCAAATAATCGGTATATTTCCCCTTTTCTGCTCAGTTAAAGCGCTTTTTCTATCGATGTTAGAAATACATGGGTAAAAAATAAGGTATTTTATCAAAAACATTATCAAGGTAAAAATAGAATTAAATAATTGTTCAGACATTCATCACTGATTTAATTTCGCATCGGATTTAGACAAAGGCTTTTCAAGTTCTTCAATTTTTTTATTCAGATCGTTGATTTGCTGATCTTTCATAGCCATTTTCTGTTTGTTTTCAGCAGTTAATTTTGCAATCAGCGCTTCTAGGTCTTTGATTTTTTGATAGCCTTCCGGAAACAGGACATCATCATAGTCACGCATTTTAGCAGCTAGTTCCTGGGTCAAATCAATCCCTTCCTTTCTGAGATCGTTCTGCTGTTCAGCTTTATCTACCGGATTTCAAAGATCTGAGAGATGCATTCGATGGCTTCGTTATTCTCCTGACGCCAGTCGGTTCCAGCCGAAATAACAACAATCTTTATAAATCCTCTCAGCAGTTCAGCAAGTAATTGTACAAATTTACTATCTTCATTATATTCAATTTCTGCATTAGTGTCAGATTTCACTAAGAAGCTGTCAGGAAGTGAAGAACGAATCCATACAGCAAGAATCGGCTTCACGTTTGCGTAATCTTTCCCTTCAAATCCGCTGATGTCGTTTTTCTGGGTGGTTAACAGACTGCCGATATAGTAGAAAAAACGTCCGACAAAGTACTTCACGGAGCTTTTGCCATTTTGAACCTCAATATCCACCACAAGAATATCTTCATCTGAGCTTTCATAGACAGAGAGCATCAGCATATCAAATTGAACAAGGCCTTTATCAATTTCTGTCAGCTGATCTTTTCAACGGATATTTGTACCCTCTGGTTTGCATTGGATTTAAACAGCCGGGAGGCAACCTCTTCAAGACTTCCTTTAAAGATCTCAGGAGCAGCCTTCTTCAAAATGAGTGCATCAAGAGTTGGAAAGGCCAGAACACCCTTTGCCGCCTGATCAAAGCGAGTTTCTGTATCCTCCGGGGCACAGACGGCCTGAGCTTCCGGACTCAGGGATTCAAATTCTTGAGAACTCATAATTTACCTCCATAAGAATTGTGAAAGGCTGAAATTTTTGAGCCTGCAGCCAGTCTGGATGAATACCGCGGAGCCTTCAGATTCGAAATTGGAATCAGAGAACTGGTACGAATTTCTGAAAGCTGTTCATGATCGATGCAATAGACTGAATCCATGGGTAGGGATTCATAAATCTTCTCGATCAGGTTTTCAGCCGTCTTCCTGATTCTCTCTAAGGATTCCTCAAAAAACTTTTCCTGCTGCTTCCAGCCGGCAATATAGGAAAATGAATATTCATGACAGTCCAGATGAAAATGGGAACAAACCACATAAGCCACACTTTCAGCTTCAATCTCGCGAAGTCTGGCGTGTTCAAGAACATAGTCCTGAAATTCACTTTCACTTTCCTGATAAGGATCATGAAGAAGAGAATGAGCTGTTTCATGAAGCAATGTCTTAATCGTCTGCAGTTGGGGCATTCCCTTTCGAATATGAATTGAATGATCCCAATAACGGCAGAAACCATTTCTTTCATCGTTCATCTCTTCAATGATCATTGAATAATCACTTACTTTTGAAATCCCATCAAAAAGCTCTTTAAAATGAGGAACATTTTCACAGAGCATTTTGTCGTTGACTAAAGAAGGAAGAGGAGATCCTTCCGTCTGAGAAATATCAAAGACACTGATGGAGCGAAAGCCAATCCTCGTTTCATCTCCTTTTTCGTTATCGACATCCTGAACTTTATAGGTATAAGGAGCAAAGATTCGAATGGCTTTTTCTCCTTTTCGAACCTGTCTGCCAAATTGGTTTTTCCAGGTCTGATAACCAGCGACATAAGAGGCTTGTGGACATTGCTGAAAAATCAGCAATGTATTGCGGCTGGAGTATTCTGGAAAACTGGATAGAAGCTTCAGATACTTCTTGTATTCTTTTCCATCCTGAATCTTTTGAACTCCCTCCTGGAGCAATTGGAGCAGTTCATCTGTTTTTTTCATTTTTAAGCACCCACTTTCTGAATGAATCTTTAAACAAGACTCACTTTCCTTATTCACCGGAAGCATGAAAGGCAGCGCAAAAAAGTTAAATTTTCGCTTAAATACCGAAAAAAAACAAATGAAAGCCGCCTACGATTAAATTGAAAATAGATATAGAAGTTAGGAAGATCATCAAGAACAGATACCAGAGAAGAAGTTAACGAAAAGCAGGAAGGATAAATCCTCTGAACTGAATGGGCAGAAAAAGTGATGCAAAAGATCAAATAGACTGTACATTTATGAACAGGACAGGCGAACAAGACACTTACTGATTGGACTAGGACTTGAATCGGTATGGATGAATCCGGCTTGAAAATTTCAAAAAGATGCACATGCCTGTGACTTTGATTTGGATTTAAAAGCCCTCTTATCACAAAAAAAGACGTCATAGACGTCTTTTCCAGTTACATTTAGAGAGTGTAATTTTATCTGTGTAAGTCGAGAGCGTACGGCTCGGCCTGCACAGATTTTTTTTGCGATTTGTGCTTTTATTAAGAAAAGAGGAAATGAAATCATGGCTAAAATCAAACGCAATCCTGC
>NZ_MPJW01000068.1 GCF_001945525.1 Ileibacterium valens | reverse complement strand
TTATCGTATTCGTGAGGCTTGAAGCCGAAAAATGGCTGATTCCAGATAAAAATTTCTGGTAGATTCTGAACACCACGATGAAGTGCGGAGCAATTCGCGCTTCTATCTGCTTAACTTAATGACATTGTAATAAATACAATAAAATAATAAAGCAACTGAAAGAAAAAAATTCAGTTACAACTCTCATGAACAAAAAAGCAGCAGGTAAAGATAAAATAGATATAAGAGGATCAGAACTGGTCAAAGCAGCATTAAAGTGTAAAGAAGAACTGTGCTGCTGCAATGATTTTTGATAAATACAACAAAATTTAAAAGGATGGAATTCATCTGAGAACTTACGGAAGAACTATCAAATTTTAGGGAGAATGAATATGTCAAAAAAAGAATATATTCTTGCGATCGATCATGGAACCACTTCAACACGGGCTATTCTGTTTGATCATGATTGCAAAATCTGCGGTATGGCTCAAAAAGAAGGAAGCGTTGATTATCCGGCACCCGGATGGGTTGAACAGGACGCGACCGATATCTGGTTGGATACTGTAGCTGTCATGGCAGAAGTGCTCAATAAAAACCATGTTGATCCTGATCAGATCAAAGCCATTGGAATATCTAATCAGCGGGAAACGACTGTGTTATGGGATAAGAAAACAGGGCTGCCAATCTATAAGGCCATAGTCTGGCAATCAAGACAGACATCGGAAATCTGTGATGATTGGAAAGAAAAAGGATATGAAGAGATTATCCGAAAGAAAACGGGTTTAAGAATTGATCCATACTTTTCCGCATCAAAAATAGCCTGGATCCTTGAAAATGTGCCGGAAGCCAGAAAAAAAGCGGAAGATGGGGATTTATTATTTGGAAATATGGATTCCTGGCTAGTCTGGAAACTGACGGGTGGTGAACAGCATATTACGGATGCAACCAACGCAAGCCGAACATTGCTGTGTGATATTGAAAAAGTTGACTGGGATGATGAACTTTTGAAAATGTTCAATATTCCAAAGACATTGCTTCCGCGAATTGTCCCTACTTCCCAGAATTATGGAACGACTGCTCCTTATTCATTTTTTGGATCACGGGTTCCGATCTGTTCCATGGTAGGAGACCAGCAAGCCGCACTGTTTGGTCAGCTGTGTCTGGAAAAAGGAATGGCAAAGAATACCTATGGAACTGGCGGCTTTTTACTGATGAATACCGGAGATGAAATTGTCCGCTCTGATAATGGCCTGCTTTCTACCATTGCCTGGCAAATCGGTGACGATGTTACTTATGCCTTGGAAGGATCAATATTTGTATCGGGGTCTGTAATGAAATGGATGCGCGATGAACTCCAGCTCTTTGAAGAGGTATCTGAAACCGAAGAAATGGCTCGAAGAGCCAAGACGACTGGCGGAGTTTATATTATTCCGGCTTTTGTTGGATTGGGAGCTCCCTATTGGGATGATAAAGCAAAAGCTTCAATCGTTGGGTTAAGTTTAGGAACGAATCGAGATCAGCTGGTCAGAGCTGCTATCGAATCCATGGCCTATCAATCCAGAGATGTCTTAAATGCAATGGAAAGAGATGCCGGCTTAAAGATTCCAGAACTCAAGGTGGATGGCGGAGCAGCTGTTAATGATTTTTTACTGCAGTTTCAGTCGGATCTATGTCAGGTACCCATTGAACGATTCAAGGTAAATGAACTGACTGCCTTAGGAGCGGCTTTTTTAGCAGGTCTAGCTATTGGTTTCTGGCAGATTGATGATCTGAAAATTGAAAAAGATCGAGAATTCATTCCTGTAAGAACCAGTGAAGTTATGGATAAACACTATAAAGACTGGAAAAAAGCCGTTAAAGCAACTCAGGCTTTCAAAGCGGATATGTTTTAAACCATACTAAGTTTCGCTCAATTCACTGTATTGAATGCCAACATGATCAATCGACTGAATTGTTCGATATGGAGATCATAGAAAAGATAGAAAAGATCAGGATGGATAGGCAAATGAAAGAAACGAATGAATGGGTGCTGACTGAGGTGATGGATCCGCAGGAGAAAATAGATGTTGCCAGATTGATTCTTGAAGATCTTCCGGAATGGTTTGGTATTGAATCAGCCAGAAATGAATATATTCAACAGGCAGCGGATCAGAGAGTCTGGAGCTGTAAAATAAAAGAACAGCCGCTTGGCTTTATATCTCTCAAACGTACCGGAAATGCCACAGGCGAAGTTGCTGTGGTCGGTGTTTCTAAGGAAATGCATCGTAAAAGAATCGGAGCAGCTCTTCTTGCTGCTCTGGAAGAAGGTGCCAGAGAAGAAGGCATGGAATTTCTCCAGGTTAAAACTGTAAAGCTGGGGACAGATCCGAACTATGATCGAACCAATCTGTTTTACCAGAGACAGGGATTTATGGAGTTTGAGTGTTTTCCAGAACTATGGGATCCAGGCAATCCCTGCCAGATTTACATCAAGTCCCTGATAAAGAACTGAGGGATAAAGAATCTGAATACAATCATTTCATCTGAATCAGCAAAAACATACATCTAAAGACGTTAATGAACTGAACACAAAGCAAAAGTTTCTAAAACCGTGAGTATCCAGAAATGGAGAAAAAACATCACAAAATCGATATTTGGAAAAAATCCGATGTATTCAATCAGGTGACCGTCAAGTTATTTTGAAAGTTGAACTGTGGTCGTTAATGTCGGCTTTTTTCAAGATAGGAACTGTAAAGGCGTAACTGAATATTGAGAATTATGTAAACAAAATCCCCTGTTTTTGTAAGCAGGGGATAATCTTTATTTTATGATCTTTTTTTGAAGAAAAATCAGGATGATCCAGGTAAAAAGAGAAATAAACAATGCACTGATCAACGATGCAATCGAATGATTCGTTATCAGCAAAATGAAAATCGATGTAAGACCTGCAAGAAACACCATCTGGTGAATAATTCTCATACGTTCTTTGCAGATCTGCTTCAATGAATATCCCAGCTTGCGCTGCTGTTCAATCCAGATCCTGGAAGATTCATGAAGCTGACTGAGAATGCTGTAAATGATCAGAATGACAACGACAAAAACCGTGCTGCAAAGGCCAATGACCAGACTATAAAATTTGAACTGCTGCTGGTCGAATTCGAGATTTTCCTGAACATGATTTCGAATATAGACTGGTGTTGTTACTGGCCAGTCTTCATCATTAAGAGTTTTTTCGAGTTGTTCGATCTGTCCATTGTTGAATGAAGCAGAAAAATAAACTGCTGTATCAGGGCAGCTTTTAATCCATTGATCAAAGAGTGATTCTGGAACGAATAATATTGTTCTATTTTTATCGATTTCATCAGAACACTCATATGAATCAAGATGAACTACACCACTTTTTTCTTACCACATGGAACGCAGTGGAATAGACAAAGGCTCATTTGGAGTACATAAACCGATCTGAAGAATGGACAATGGAGTATTCGACGCTTCGATTTCAATCAGAGTTCCATAAATTGATCCATTGATCGTTTTTTGAATATTCTGTTCGTTATGGTACGTTTCACTGAATTCATTGAGTTTGTTTTCTATAACATCAACTGAATCACAGTTTTCCAGCTGGAATGTAACAGTAAGATCGTCTTGCCTGTTGAGTGTTCCGCTCATGGAATCTAACCAGCTTTTCGATACGGAAAGACTCATAGACCAGAGCAGAAAGCATAAAACCAAAAGCAATACAATTCTCAGTCCTGCTCCGGTTCGTAAAAGTTCTTCATAATACTGATCGATTTAGTAGAATAGCCGGCTTCATATTCAATCAACTCTGTTTTTTGCAAATCATTTCAGTATATACTTTGCATGGTGATTCTATGAATAAAAATTCTCCAATAGGCGTTTTTGATTCTGGATTAGGAGGAATCAGCGTAGCAGCAGAAGCCGCTAGGCAGCTTGAAGCAGAAAACATTTCTTATTTTGGTGATTCTATCCACAATCCATATGGCACAAAGACAAAAGAAGAAATTACTCAGTATTGCATAGAGATCTGTGATGAATTTATGAAGCAGAATGTAAAGGCAATCGTGATCGCATGTAATACAGCGACAAGTGCCTGTGTACCGCTTTTGAGAAAAAGGTATCCGGTTGATATCATTGGAATGGAACCTGCTCTGAAAGTGGCAGCAGATCTTGGCAAAGGTTTAAAAATAGCAGTTTGGGCAACCAGACTGACTCTCGAAGAGGAGAAGTTCTCTAAACTGATGGAACGCTTTAAGAAAGATGAATCCATCGTTAAGATTGCCTGTCCAAAACTGGTACGAATCGTGGAAGATGACAGACTCGACGATAAGAACCTGGTCCGGGAAACTCTCTTGGAATACTTATCTCTTTCTGAGAATCCGGATGTGATCGTTCTTGGCTGTACTCATTTTATTTTTTATAAGGAAATGCTTCAGAAACTGGTTGGTGATCAGATCCAGGTGGTGGATGGAAATGAAGGGACCGTCCGCCATCTGAAGGATATTCTTGAAAGAAAGAATCTGCTTAATGACAGCAGCCAGAAGGGAACTATCGAATTCGATAATTCACTTTCAGAAAAAAAGGATCAGTCAAAAAAACTATTTGACAGAATTTCAATGGAGGAGTGAAACAAAAGTATGGAAGGTAAGAATGCTTGGCTGACATATACCCCCGAACAAAAGTCAGCAGTAATGGCATTTGCCGAAGACTATATGCAATTTTTAAGTCTAGGCAAGACAGAACGCCGCTGTGTCATTCAGGCAAAGCAGCTTGCAGAAGGATTTGGCTATAAGAATGCAAATGAATATTTAGAAAATAATATTCCTTTAAAACCACAGGATAAGGTATATTTCAACTTTATGGATAAGGCGATCGCCCTGTTTCACATTGGAAGCGATCCACTCAAAGATGGAATGAATATTCTTGGAGCTCATATTGACAGTCCAAGAATTGATCTGAAGCCAAGACCACTTTATGAAAAAGATGGAATCTGTTTCTTTGATACTCATTATTATGGTGGAATCAAGAAATATCAGTGGACCGCTCTGCCTTTAGCTATGTATGGAGTTGTCATTTTAAAAGATGGAACTCATATTGACGTGGCAATTGGTGATCATGAAGAAGATGAAGTATTTGTTATTCCTGATCTGTTGATTCATCTTTCGAGTTCTCAATTGACTAAAGATGGAGCCCATGTTGTTGAGGGTGAAGACCTGGATGTAATTGCAGGCAATATCCCTGCCGTAAACTCAGATGAAAAGGAAGTCAAAGACCCTGTCAAAGCAAATGTGCTTGCGATCTTAAAGGACCGCTATGGAATTGATGAAGAAGACTTTATTTCAGCTGAGCTCGAAATCGTACCTCAGGGAAAAGCAAGAACTTGTGGTCTTGATCGATCCATGGTTTTAGGCTATGGGCAGGATGATCGAATTTGTGCCTATTCTTCTTTAATGGCTCTTCTCGAAAACTCAAATGAGACTCTTAAAAGGACTGCTGTCTGCCTGCTGGTCGACAAGGAAGAAATCGGCAGTGTTGGCGCTACAGGGATGAAGTCTGCTCAATTTGAGAATGCAGTTGGATCGATTATGAATTCGATGAATCAGTATAATGATCTGAACCTGCGTTTTGCTTTGCAGAATTCAACAATGCTTTCAAATGATGTCTGTGCAGGACACGATCCAATTAATTCAGCTGTCAGTGCTCCAAATGGAAATATGGCCAAAATGGGGTATGGACTTGGGGTAACCAAATATACCGGAAGCCGTGGAAAATCTGGAAGCAATGATTCAAGAGCAGAATATATTGCCAAACTCAGAAAAATCTTCGATGATGCTGGAGTTATCTGGCAGCCTGCTGAATTAGGAAAAGTGGATGCTGGAGGAGGCGGAACAATCGCTTATATCATGGCGGCTAAAGGCATGGATGTCATTGATACGGGAGTGGCTTTGTTAAATATGCATGCTCCTTTTGAAGTTTCGGATAAGGCGGACCTTTACGAAGCATTGAAGGCCTATAAAGCATTTTTAAAGAATATGACAAAAGTTCAATAACAGGCAGTAATACGTAAATCGATTGTTTTTGAATTGAACCATGTGAAAAATCTGATATAAAAAGCCAGTTGAGCCTTTTCTATATTCATTGTTATCAGACATGAATTGTCTGACATTGAATAGAATAGGCTCAGCTTTTTATATTTTTTCTAGTCCTGTGACTGCGAATTCACTATTCAGCCAGGAAAAAGAATTAAGCCTGAATCCAGAATGATCTTCATGTGATAAATTATTCAGATCATTGATTTTCAGGCTATCGATATAGAATTCTTCCTTTCCTGCATTCAGACTGATCTCATCTTAAGATGTTCAAAATCAAGGTCTTATCATTCATCATTAATAGAAGGAATCGGTCCCTGAGGGCAATCACAAAGGTTCTATGTGTGTAGCGTTTTATAATGAAGTTAACTCAGAAAGATAAAAACGCAGCTGAAGCTTCGTTTTTAAGGAAGTAATTGAAGTAATTACTGTATTTAAAAGAAAGTAGGGAATGATCATGATGAAATTTAAAACCGCAAGTTGTTTAGTCAGCGCATCCATGGCTTTGGGTTTATTGGCCGGATGTTCTTCAAATTCAACAGAGACACCGAAATCGGATGTAAAAACGGAGGAGAATCAGAATACTGAAACGAATACAAATACAACCAATACGGATGCCGAGAACAATTCTGATGCTATGACATTAATTGATGCCATCAAAAACGCATCAGACGATGATGCTGGATTAGAAGCCTGGGAAAACCTGTTAATTCAGTCGGTGAAATCAACAGATTATAATTTTGAACTCGAAACCGATGGAGAAGATTATGCCTACAATAACGAGGATCCAGAAGGCAATGTAGACGAAGATGCGATTTATGAAGTTGGAGCTGAAGGCTGGTTTATTTCAAAAGGCGAAGAAGACAGCTATTCTCTAAACCTCACTACAATTGACGGATCGGATGATAATTATCTTGAAGGATTTGGAACCATAGACTATATCAATCCAAAAGGAACGATGATTACTGTCAAACTGACAGATTCGAAACTGGATGATATCTCTGGAAAAGTAGAGCAAATTTCTGATAATGGCGGTGACATGTCAATGATTACCCGCGATAGCGCCGCATTGAATCTGATTATGGATTCCATTGTTAATGTAGGTTATCAGGTCAATGCCGATCCATTCCACAATACAACTCTGTATTCCTATGAAGTCACTGAAGATAATGGAAGCTATGTTCTAAAAGCCGCCATCAAGGATCCTAAAGTTTATATTCAGGCAGCCTCGAATAAAGCGCTTCTTTATAGTAATCGGACCAGTCGTCCATCTTTAGGTATTGACGAACTGAAGGATGAAACATGGGAATTCCATTTTAATAAAGATGGAGTCTTAAGCAGCGTGATCACCAATATTGATCATGTTCTTTATCAGCCAAATGCAGCTGCTTCGGCAGATAATCCAACATATCTGGCTATTTTAAATAAAACTGAATTTAAAAAGGCTGATGAAAGTGAACTCGATGTCAATGGAATTAAAAACCTGTGTGCTTCGGCAATCGATGGCAGTCTGACTGAAAATTCAGATTTCAGCTTGAAGGATGAATAAAGCATCAAAAAAAACATAAACTTTTATTCTGATAAAACGGACAGAAAAGTTGCGAAAAGACAAAATGGTGTCAGCTCGCAACTTTTCTTTTGGTTTTTGGAATATAGAACCATCAATCATTTACAATAAAGAGTGAAATCGGTTAACGAAGCATAATATGAACAGAATGCTGATTCGGAATTTAAAATCGAAAGACACTCTGGATTATGCGATACGGATAAATGACTATGCATCACATCCTGATCCTGGGCTTAAATGTTGAGGATGTTTGATACCGGACTAAGACCAAAGATAGGATGTGTATGTCTATAGTCAGTATAAAAAATGATACAAATCAATGTTGTCAAGAAATGAGGTCATTATGGATTCAAATGAAGTGACATTAGTTGTCAGTGATCTGGATGGAACACTCCTGGATTCACAGAAAAATGTAGGACAGCGAACCAAAGAAGCTATTGAGGATTTAAAAAATAAGGGAATTCTCTTTGGAATTGCCTCGGGACGCCCGGTCGAAAGCATTATTAAACTCTCAAAAAAATGGGGGATTGACGATTCAATCAGCTTCATCATTGGTATGAATGGCGGAGCGATGTACGATAACCGTCTTCATCAAAAGGAAGAATTTGCCAATATGGATGGGGAACTTCTTTTATCGGTCATCAAATTCATTCGTCAGGGAGTTGATAAGCATTTTGGAAAAGTCCATTTCGAAGTAATGGATGGCAATACAAGATACGTTGAGTGGAGTTCACCATATACTCTCGAAAACGCGGATCTGTATGGAGAAGCCGAAGTGATCAAAGACCTGGACTCCTATATGCCGGGAAGACGCTTTGATAAACTGATCATCCGCAGCGATCCGCAGGATCAGCCAGCCTTGATTGAATATTCCAAAGGATATCAGTCGCCAATGTTTAATGCTTTTGCCACTGCCAATGATCTTTTCGAATATGTTGATCCACAGATTAATAAAGGATATGGACTGCAGAAAATCTGCGACCATTATGGTCTTGATTTAGCTCATGTGGTTGCTTTTGGTGATGAAGCCAATGATGTTGAGATGCTAAGTCTGGCTGGAAATGGGGTAGCCATGAAAAATGCTACGCTGCCAGCAAGAATGGCAAGTAATATTATTCTTGATCATACCAATGATGAAGAAGGCGAAGCCAGATATATACAGGATGAGATTTTGGCCAATGCTAAAGGGGAACTGGATACACCATATGTCAAGATGGGATGAAATTTACTGCGGACTTTGTAAGCGGATCCTCGATGAAGGAGTGCAGGTACATAATCGAACCGGTGTCGATACCATTAAGGTACCGAGTGCAAATTTTCAGTTGGATGTTTCTGAAGAATTTCCAATTCTGACGACAAAACAGCTTTTCATTCGACAGGCTGTGCTTGAAATGCTCTGGATTTATCAGCAGCAGTCAAACGATGTCCGCTGGCTTCAGCAAAGAAA
This sequence comes from Ileibacterium valens, assembly GCF_001945525.1. GTDB lineage: Bacteria > Bacillota_I > Bacilli_A > Erysipelotrichales > Erysipelotrichaceae > Ileibacterium > Ileibacterium valens. Next base: position 7,239 of record NZ_MPJW01000068.1, on the reverse strand, counting down.
TGTCAATATCTGGAATGAATGGGAAATTGATGGAAATGGAGACTGGAAAGATCAGAAAACTGGCAAAGTCCTTCGTCATTTTGATCCCAAAATGGCGCATACCATCGGAACTGCTTATGGATATGTGGTTAAAAAATATCATCTGATTGACCGGCTTCTGGATTCCTTAAAGAATAATCCAGAGGATCGAAGAAGAGTCATTTCTCTATGGCAGGAAAACGAAATGGAGACTGCTGTATTGCCTAGCTGCGTATGGAGCAGTGAATGGGATATTACAGATGGCAAGCTGAATCTGCTGGTTCATCAGCGAAGCTGCGATGTGCCTCTTGGACTTCCTTTTAATGTGACCCAATACGCCGTTTTATTATGTATGATCGCTCAGGTTTGCAATTTAAAACCCGGAACGATCGACTGGAGTATCAAGGATGCTCATATTTACGTCAATCAGATCGATGGAATTAAGGAACAGCTTAAACGTTTTGAAGAAAAAGGATCTCTTCCCGCACCTAAACTCTGGTTGAATCCAGAAGTGAAAGATTTTTATGATTTTGACAGTTCAAAAGAGCTAAAAGATGTAAAACTGCTAGATTATCAGCATTTTGGAAAAATTGTATTCCCAATTACCCAGTAGTTGATACAATGGACCGTGAATGAATGCGTAATCATGCTGCCGGGAAAGGATGTCAGGATATGAAACTCATCGCAATAGCCGCTATTGGTAAAAACTGGGAACTCGGACTCAATGGGGATATGCCCTGGAAAAGAGCTCTGAAAACAGACTTGAGATTCTTTAAAAAGGTAACCATGGGACATCCAGTGCTGATGGGAAGAAAGACATTTGAAACACTTCCTGGAGTGTTGCCTGGCAGAACGAATATTGTAATCACAACGCACCAGCTTGAACCTAGTGACAATCTGATTACTTATTCTTCTCTGGAAGCTTTTCAAAAAGAATGGCAGGACAGGGATGAGGATGTCTATTTAATGGGTGGGGCCTCTTTATACAGACAGCTGTTAGATGAGTGTCAGGAAATAATCCTGACCGAGATCGATCATTCATTTGAAGCGGATACAACCTTTCCCTTCTTTAGAAGAAGAGATTATGATATGACAATTCTTGATTCGGTCAGCGAAAATGGTTATCTCTATCGCCATCATCGCTACGTAAAAAAAGAAGTAAATCAGGGCTTATACGATTCTTGCTTCTAAAGCAGAGCGAGTCGACACATCGGTTTTCAGCGATTCTCATGATAAAAAATGGATGGTTGGCTTTTGATGACATCGTCAAACCAGACAATGAAAATAGATTCAAAAAGTTCAAAAAGCAAGATCTAAAAACAGGATCTAAGAGTTGGATAGTGTATCCGATCTAGGATCCTGTTTTCTATTATCTGCTGAAATGATTTGGAATTGCAGTTCAAAGACAAAAGTGGAAGTAAGTCTATTGATGCAAATGTCTACTTTTCTTCTTTATGAAATATCAATCCAAGGATAGTGAGAACTCCTGCCAGGATGCTCAGAATGACAATAGCATCCCGGATCAGGCGAATTCCTTCTTCCTTTTTCATTTTCTGATGCTGAGCCATCAAACGCTGGTAGCGGCTTTCATGACGGCGGCGGATGTCGTTATGAAGATTAGCAATTTCTTCTGGAATATCTAAATGATTAAACGTCATGATTTAAATGCGGCCTTTCACTGCGGATAATTTACGAATCAGATCCTTGCGTTCAAGATCAGCTGCTTCTTCAATTTTTTCTTTTTTATTCATTAATAGATCAAATGCAAACAGAGCGGCAGCTAAAACCAGAACGATATGTAAAACGAATCGCAGAACAGTCCAGATGATCTTCGCAGGGTTTTCTTCCCGTTTTTGTTCTCTTTGTTCGCGATCCAACTTGTGATCGACAACTTTCAGCGCATCTTCGAGAACTCGCTGAGTAACTCGGAGTTTTTCGTTTTCGTTCATTTTCTTTTCCTCCTGAATCAGATTCACAATCTGATTAATGATTGTTCTTTTTTAATTATACCGTCAGGCAAAGTTTAAAAAAACAAACAGACTCTAAGCATTTCTGTCCTTCTGCTCAGGATAGAAGAAAACGGTTTTTCAGCTATACTTAGTCTGCCTGCAAAACTGAATTCAAAGATAACCATATATCATGAAGATGTAAGCCGATTAAAATCTACCGAAGTTTGTCGTCAATTCACATGGATTTTTCTGATGAAAGATTGAAACAGGTGTTTAAGCATCTTCTTTCAGTACTCTATCCAGTAAACCTGTTAATAGTTTCTAGAATGGCTTTTTTAGAATGTCTTTTTTATGAGTGTGCTGACCTGATTGTCAGAAGCCTGGATTCTATTTTCGAGTTCTCTGGCTGAGATTCGACTGGCTCCAAACGCAAAAACAGAGTTTTGAATCAAAGCATCGGATGTAGCAGCAATAATCCGAAATGATTTTTGAAGATCATGGACCTTTTTTTCGATAAAGGCATCTGCGCTCTGTCCGGTTGGTGTAAAGACAATCCGGGTATTTCCATGGTTTTCATTCGATCCAGGATTATCGGCACGCTTATAACCATCAAAGACAATCATTAAGGTGGCGTCTTTTCCGTATCTGAAACTGATGTAGTTTTCAAGGCGGCTGATCAGTTCCTTTCTGGCTGCGGCTAAAGAAGTTTTGGCCAGGATTGAAAGATCACTCCAGGCATAGATCATGTTATATCCATCCACGATCAGCAGCAATGGAAGATTAAAGCGTTCCCTGATCGATACTGGATCGTTAGAAAGTTCAGTTCTTTTTTTCTGTTTCTGCTTTTTTGATGAAAATTCTTTTGCGGCTGCTTTTTTCAGGTTTCGGTTGCTTCCTCCTGCTTTTTCAAAGGCGGATTTCATTTCCTGATCACTGACTTTTCCGGAATTCATGGACCAGGATCCAGAAATAACATTCTGCTCAATTGGAATATGCATCATTTCTTCTGCTTCATCCCAGGGAATATTGACTCCGGAACCATGAGAACAGAAGACAGAAGAAGCCGGGTTGGCTAAATCAGATTCAGGATCATAGCCGATCTGATCGATGATCATCTGTGCGTCCTGGCATTCATCATACCCATCATTTTCCATTCGAATCTGGGCTTTGCCAGAAGAGATGGCAGCCAGATCCTTTTGAAAATTCAGCAGCAAACGTAAAGGCCCCCGCCCAGTGATCTCCATCATGCTCTCGCTTTTCTGTTCCGGAATAAACGTACATTTTCTCTGCTCAAGTTCAAACAGAACTTTGGAAAGAACAGAAACTTCAGCCTGAATACTGAAGCGGTAATATGGTTCAAGCAATATATTTTCTGCTTTCATTAATCCCTGTCGAATGGCTCTTCGGCCAGCCTTATCAAAATCAGAAGACTCTGTATGTTTTTGATGAGCTTTGGCCGCAATCAATGAAATTTTCATATCTGTCAGTGGACTGCGGGTCAGGACTCCTTTATGTTCTCTGGCCTGTAAAGAATTGATGATTGTTCTTTGCCAATGCAAGGGCAGCATATCTCTGGGAATATTCATGGAAAAGGCCAGACCTGAATTTCGCTTTTGGGGTTCGAGCCGGACGTGAACTTCTGCATAATGACGCAAAGGCTCAAAATGACCATAACCATTGACGGCATTTCTGATGGTCTCTCTATATATTATTCTTCCATTACCAAACCCAGCCATTACGCCAGTCCTGTCCAGAAGCTTCTTCTGAAAGACTTCCATCTGAACTTCGCCCATAAATCGAACAAAGATCTTCCTGGAATCATCATCATTTTCAACTTTTAAGGCAGGATCTTCTGCGGCCATTAAACGAAGAGCAGCCATGATCAGAGAACGATCCGTCATTGTTGGTAGCAGCAATTCATAGGAAAGACTAGCTTCAAGAACAGGAGCTTCCAGATCTTCAAGACTGCCTAAACCCATTCCCGGAACTGTATTCTCAAGACCCTTAATGGCAGCAACCATACCTGCAGAAACTTCCTGAACCAGTTGATAGCCAGTTCCTGAATATAACCGGATCTGATCGGCCTTGCCATGATTTTCAATGAGTTCTCTGGCTTTTAGTGTTCCACCAAGAACTTTAATATGAGTCAGTCTGGCTTTCTGTTCATCTTCTGAAATTCGAAAAACGCGGGCTTTAAAATCTTCAGGCCATTCTGGATCTGAAGCATATTCACTCATCAGATCCATCAGGACTTCGATCCCTTCATTTTTTAAGGCGCTGCCAAATAGAACAGGATGCAGTTTGCGGTCCTTGATTGCTTTAAAAATGCTTTCTTTGGAAATGGATGAAGTATTTGTATATTCTTCAAGCATTTCATCGCTGACTAATGCCAGCTGTTCAAGCAGTACATCTTTTGGGGCTTCAAAATCGATCACCGATCCATCGAGTTCTTCCTGCAGCTGAGCAAGAATTTCCTCTTTGGAGCGATAGCAGATATCCATTTTATTGACGAAGAGAATGGATGGAATTTCATAATGATTAAGGCAGTCCCAGATCGTTCTTGTATGAGCCTGAACTCCATCCTGAGCGCTGATCAGCAGTATGGCAAGATCAAGTACAGAAAGCGATCGTTCCATTTCGGCTGAAAAGTCAACATGACCTGGTGTATCAATCAGATTGATTCGGGTATCTTTCCAGTTCAGAATGGCTTCTTTTGAATAAATGGTAATTCCACGTTTTCTTTCCTGGTCATCATAATCAAGAAAAGCATCCTGATGATCGACACGACCCTGTTTACGGATGGTATGGGATAAAAAAAGCATACTCTCAATACAGGTTGTTTTTCCTGAATCGACATGAGCCAGAATACCAGCGGTTAAATGTTTCACAGTTTCTCCTTTCTGATGGATATCCATCTAAATATATGAGAAAAGCCTCAGGATGACCTGATGCCTAAAATGTTCAGGTTCTGAGGCTGAGGATTCAATCGTTGATGTATTGGTTTTCCATGTGAATCTTAACGTTAATGAGCAATCAAGTCAAATTCACAAAAGATTTGTCTTTATGAAGATAGATAACCACGACGTACATATGTACTCTTTCTTGCATTGAGTTTGCCAGCAGCAGATGCCAGACTGAATGCCAAAGAAAAAAGCTCGATTTTGTTCGAGCTTTTTTCATGACCTGCCTAATCAGGTTAGGAGATAAGATGGTTTAAAGGATTTAAGGTAAGATCCTGATTAGTTTTTCTTTTTCTTTAAAAGAGTCATTGCAGATCCGCTCAAACCTAAGGCAGTCACTGCAAGAATTGCATTAAATCCAACAGCGGTATCAACGGTATTAACTGAAGTATCTTCTGTATCGGATGTATCTTCAGTTGTCGGTTCAGATTCAACTTCTGTTATTTCTGTATCTGCCAAATAAGCAGCTTCGCCAGCTGGAGCAACAATAATATTGGTCATGAATCTTTGATGCATTGGGATGGAATAAGCATCATAGGCATCTGAAATAATCTGATATCCTTCTGGAACATCAAAAACATAATCGACACCATTGACCATGACAACTTCATCACTGTCGGCATATCCACCAGCACTGGTCTGTCCAAAGCTTTGAGAATCAATCAGATTCCATCCTTCATCATAGTAATTGATGGTTAGAATCGCTTTGTCAGTAGAGAGCCCATCTGCAGAACTTAAAGCGGCAGCTAATGCTGGATCATTTGGAATGACCTGAAGATCCATGTAATTCCAGGCTCCCGGTTCAGCATAGTATTCGCCCCATTCATTCAGGTAAAAGCCATCTGGAATATTCAGATCAGTCTGATCAAGAACTGCAGTTCCTTCAGAAGGATAACGAATCACCTGATAATCAATCGTAGCTCCGGAAGCATCTACATAATTAATATAGAAGGAAGCAAGAGTTGGATCAGGTGGGTAAGCTGTAATGTTGTCGGAAACAGGAGCCATTAAGCTGGGAGGTGCTGCCATAACTGGAAGAGTTAAGGCAGGAAGGATAAGGGTTCCGGCAAGAAGGGCTTTTTTAAGTGAATCAAAATTCATTCTATTCATGACAAGTACCTTTCCTCTGGTCAGTTTTCAGTATTCAAAGATCTAACCAAACAGGAGCTTCCGCAAAAAACTCTGTCGATTTGTCAGATATTGAATTCATTATTGCTAAGTCCATCATAAAGTAAAAAAATCCAGGAGAACAGAGAATTGCGAGACAAAGATTCGAGAACATTTGCGGTAATTATTCGATAAAGACGTAAGAAAAAAGAGAAGAAGGATGGCAGAATTCCTATGTATTTTCTTTTTAAACTCCATAGGCCCAAGCTGTACTCTGTTGGTTTTCGTTCCTGATTAACCGATATTCACTGTCGAATGCCTTCAAATTTCGAAAATTGATCGTCTGTAATCCTATTGCATAAGAAAAAAACAAAGACAATTTTTGTATTCCTGATAAATTGATCAAAAAAAGTTAATTTTTAAACGAATTATGATAAATCATCCAGAGCAAATATTTCTCCTCTAACCTGAACAGGAATAACTTCTCCTTCTTCAGTCGTTTCGTATTTTTCTGTGGTAACCATGACTTGATCATCTTCAAGCGCGTCAAATCGATGAACTCCATCTTGAATTTCCTGAAGTTCATTGAGCTGGATCAAATTGTTCTCGAACTTTCCAATCATAAATTTTCCCTGACTACTTTTATATATAAAGAAGTTGTTTTCCAGTGGGACAAAATTAATCAAGCGGGTGCTCAGATCAGGAACTTGAGATGTTTGCTTAGTGGCGATATCAAGATATATTGAATTTATACTATTGTCTGGGGTTTGGCTTTGAATCAAAAATCCAGAACTTAGTGGATAAACATCAACGATTTCATCTGGAAGTTTGGCCATATTGATTTTTAGCTGAGAATCATCGTCTGAAAAAGAGACCCAACATAAGTAGCTGGAATCCTTGTTTTTGAGCCCCCAGGATTCGACAGAAGAATAGTTGACGGATTTGACCAAAGAAATAGCTGCAAGCTGATCTAAATCTGTGTTCTTTATTGAGACAATATGAAATGACCTCCTGATTGTAGCAACGTGGATTTACCCTTACACTGCAGTCAGAACACAAACAGAGCGGGGATTACCGGATACAATCGGAGGTCACATGACAAGAATAATCAAAATCGGAATGGATGTCCACAAGGACAGTTTCACCCTGTGCGCTATGGAGCCCAAATTCGGTGGCAAAGATACTGTCTTCTCCACCATTAAAAC
>NZ_MPJW01000176.1 GCF_001945525.1 Ileibacterium valens | reverse complement strand
CGGACCGCATGTCTTCAGATGCAGGACATGAGATTATGGTCAGCCGGAGCATTCAGGCGGAAGGAACCTTCGGAGATCTTAAAGAAAACTACAGATACAGCCGATTGAGACGCCGGGGACTGGAAAACGTAAAATTTGAGGTGCTTATTGTGGCCATGGGACACAATATCAGAAAATTAAACAACAGAAATCGGATGAGTTGCCCAGAACTCGAACGTTATGGAAAATTAAAGGAGCAGAAAAGCGAAATCTGAAAAAGATTATAAACAGTCTTTTTGAGTTTTGGCTCTTTTCAGTGCGTTCAAAAATTGACTTGAGCGGAAAAACACATCATAAAACAGGATTGAATCAGATAAAAAGCATAGAAAAAGGGGCTGTAAATCTCGCTGATGAAAAATCAGTCGAAATTTAACAGCCCTTTTTTTATTTTCATCATTCTGAAACGATAGACAACGAAAAAGACCTTCAAATATCGCAGCCAGTTATTTGGTTATGTCATCAGAAAGGAGGTGATTGATTTTGGTTGGGCTGTCGATTGAAGGTCAATGCATGCAGATTGTTCCAAAATGAATAATTGGACACGGCTAAAAATGAAAGAAAATGCCGAACGATCTGCTGATACAATCCAAAGGTTTTTATGATCGATGCAACCTTTGAAAAAGAGAATAGAAGTCGGAAAGAAAAGCTGTCAGGAATTGCTGAATCAGCTTTCCGATTTAATTGTAACAAAACAGAAACCGCTTCCAAAGAGAAAAATGAATTTAGTTCTATTGAATACCATTTTGTATATTTGATTATTTCTACTCTCAGAAAGAGCCAAAAATCAGAGAATCAAAGAATATGGATTGCAATCAGATAGCGATCAGGGAACATTCCTGTTCAGGAGACCATTGAGATGCTTTTTTTCAAACTTCATTATAAATCGCCTAAAAAAAAGGAGTCAGGTGGCTGACTCCGGAAGTCATATTTTCGGATTTAAAAAGGATCACTGTATTAGTATTTCATTTCAGGTCTCTTAGAAAGCAGACCTGAAATCAGTGGTAAGCCATTGGATTGAATCGTTTTACAGATCAATTGAAAACCGCGAGCTTATTCAGTGACTTCTTCCTGACTTTCTTCGCTGCCCTGGGCTTCGTTAACAATGTCTTCTCCATGAACAACTGAAGAATCATCTGAGGGAATTGTCGTCTCATCCTCTATAACTGGAGCATTGGTCTGGAAGGAAGTAAACAGAGTTTCATACTCTTCCTGACTAGTCGTATCCTGCATCCAGCCACCCATCACACATTTATCGGTCTGGCGAAACAGCCAGTAACCATCACTTTCTCCGAGAGGTACAAGAGCCTGCAAGTGACCATCTTCATTGGATTGGATGACATTGGAATCCGTTAGTGGCACGGAAGATTCATACGCCATCACCGCTTTTTCTTCAGAATCAAATTCACCAATGATCAGAACCTCAGAGTTTTTATTTTCGGCTAACAGAAGAATCGTTGGATCGAGCTGTTCCCAAAGATGAAAAGAAGCAGCGGAGGTTGATTGAATATCCCAGCCACTATTCGTTAGGGTGTTTTCCATTTCGGGTTCTGAAATCAGGACCACTTCGGTTTTAGCTTCATCATTATCCCGATTTGAACAGCCATCCAATACAATGATTCCTGCAATCAGTATTGGGATGACTAGAAGAGAATGAAACTTTTTAATCATATTGAAATCCTTTCTGGAAGAATAATCGTTTATTTATTAGTGATGCATCGCTATCTTAACATGTTCTTGCCTTGATGAATATGAAACAGAAAGGATTATTTCCACAGAAATCAGACGCTCTGCTTTTTTTGAGTCCCTGCTTGTTTGATGTTCAATACTAAAGAAGAATTTACAATCTTTATTGAGTTGGATACAATGAAGAAAGCTGTTTCAGAATTTTCAGAAAATAAACTGAAACAAATTCATAGTATATTCTTCTTGATTATAGAAGATTTATATAGATAAAAAGCTTCAGTTCAAACGATGCCGTCAAATCGATTGCAGAATGGTTAAGGATTTGCAGAAATCTCCTTCTAAGTAAGGAACTTTGACCAACCTTTTTATGGTAACCCACTTCTGTGGGGATGATCCTATTTATGGCCGCACGGCATTTAGTTGAAGAATATATTGGAATATATGAATGGAAAGGAAGGTCAGATTGCTTCAGGCAACAGTTATGAGACGAGACCAGATCACAAACCATCAAAGAATCGTAATTAAAGTGGGAAGTTCATCCTTAATGCATCCAGAAACCGGACAGCCAGATTTTGCCCGGATTGAGCTTCTTGTCAGAGAACTGGCAAATCTTCAAAACTGGGGAAAGGAAGTCATCCTAGTTTCTTCAGGAGCCATCATGGTAGGTCGTCAGGCTTTAGGGCTCGAAAGCAGACCGGATACGATTGCAATGAAGCAGGCTTGTGCTTCCATCGGTCAATCACGATTGATGATGCTTTATCAGAAGCTTTTTTCGGAATACAACCAGATCTGTTCTCAGATTCTGATGACTAAACATACCATTGTCAGACAGACCAGCAGAAGAAACGCAAAAAATACATTTGAGCAGCTGCTGAAAATGCGGGTAATTCCAATCGTGAATGAAAATGACACGATTTCGACCCATGAAATTGAATTTGGTGACAATGATTCCCTGAGTGCTGTAGTTGCTGCCTTAATCAACGCTGACCTGTTAATCATCCTCTCCGATATTGATGGATTATATACTGATGATCCAAGAAAGAATCCAGAGGCAAAGTTTATCTCCCATGTGGAAGTCATTGATGAGACAATCATGGCTTTGGGTAAGGGAACTTCTTCTGATGTTGGAACAGGCGGTATGTCCACAAAAATCAATGCAGCCAGTCTGGCTTCTTCTTTTGGCTGCGATACAATTATTGCCAATGCAAGTGATTTTCGAATTATCCATCGGTTAATCGCTGGCGAGGAAGAAGGGACTTTCTTTAAAAATCATCCAAGCAAAGGAATGACACTTGAACAGTTTTTAGGAGATCTGAGCGATTAGCTAAGCAGAAGTACTGCAGAAATAATTCTGAACGAATATGACTTCGATTGATCCATGAACGATCTGAACACTCTGAATAAAAGAATTCTTAATTATAGAAAGGGATTGAATATGTTAAGTGCTAGAGAAGCAGCCACTGCCGCCTGCCAGGCAAAATATGAAGCTGCAAAACTGACAACCGATCAGAAAAATAAAGCCCTGATTCAGGCTGCATCGGACTTAAGAAAGAATACCGATAAAATCCTGGAAGCCAATGCAAAGGATGTCCTGAAGGCCAGAGAAAATGGAATGGCTGAATCCTTAGTTGATCGCCTGATGTTAACTGCGGCCCGAATTGATGGGATGGCTAAAGGGTTAGAAGATGTCGCCAGTCTGGATGATCCAGTCGGAGAAGTCATCGGGATGAAAAAAAGACCGAACGGTCTGCTGATTGGTCAGAAAAGAGTTCCATTAGGAACCGTAGCCGTGATTTATGAAGCCAGACCCAATGTGACTGCAGACGTTTTCGGATTGACTTTTAAAAGCGGAAATACGGCTGTATTGAAGGGGGGTAAGGATGCTGCTTACTCGAACCAGGCAATCATTGAATCCATTCATGAAAGTTTAAATCAATGCAATATCACACCGGATGTTGCCGTATTGATGGAAGATAATTCACGCGCCGCAAGCAATGAATTAATGAAGATGAATGATCTGATTGATGTTCTGATTCCTCGTGGCGGAGCTGGCCTGATTCGATCGGTCGTTGAAAATGCAACTATTCCGGTAATTGAAACAGGAACTGGAAACTGTCATGTGTTTGTTGACGAAGACGCCGATCCTGAAATGGCTGTCAATATTATTATTAATGGCAAAACTCAGAGAACGGGTGTCTGCAATGCAGTAGAATCCTTGTTGATCCATGAAAAGATCGCCGATACCATTATGCCTGCTCTGGCCAAAGCTCTGCAGGAAAAGAATGTCGAGATCCGGGTGGACGACAATTTACTTCAATATGTGGATGGCGGAATTAAAGCGACTGAGGAAGATTGGGGTACGGAATATCTTGACCTGATTGTATCCATGAAAACAGTTAAAGACATCGATGAAGCCATTGCCCACATCAACAAATACAATACCGGACACTCCGAATCCATTGTGACAAAATCCTATGCGAACGCTCAGAAATTCCTTGATCAGGTGGACGCAGCCGCTGTCTATGTCAATGCCAGCACCCGTTTTACGGATGGCGCCGAATTTGGGTTAGGGGCTGAGATTGGAATCTCGACTCAGAAACTTCATGCCAGAGGACCAATGGGTCTTAAGGAACTGACGACGACAAAATACATCATCTATGGAGATGGACAGATCCGTCCTTAGCTTACCAAGCAGAAATAGTGATTTTGTTTTGCTTTTTTCCTGCTCTTTATTTACCAAACAGATATCCAGGCCAGAGAATCGGCTAAACAAGATAATTCAGTTTATTAAGTAGAACTGGTTTATCTTTTTTGCTTTATCTATTGATTTGTCCGCGCTTTCGAGTTTCAAAAACTGAGCATGGGCAAAAACCTTTAAAACGCTCGATTTTATAATGAGATAAGGAAAACTATTTTGGAAGGAGACCTGATCATGAAAAAGATTGTTATTATCAACTCATCCCCAAGAATCAATGGAAACTGTGATATTCTCTGCTCTGAATTTGGGCGGGGAGCTGTAATGAATGAGGGAAATGAAGTATCCAGGATCGATTTAAAGGATATTGAATATGATTTTTATCGTGAAGAGCAAAAACTTGATGAACTCGATAATATTGCTCATCAGTTAATTGATGCAGATGTGATAGTTTTAGGAACCCCGGTCTATTTTTATAATATGAGCGGAATGATGAAGACTCTGATCGATCGAATGATGCCGTATTTTACCCAAATCGCTGATAAGGATTTCTACTTTATTCTGACGGCTGCCGTCAATAAGAAAGAAATGGAAGCGACAGCAGAATCTCTTCAGGGATTTACGGATTCACTGCCCAATGCGAATCTGGTTCGTGTCTTCTATGGCAATAATGTTTCGCAAAAGGGAGATGTTCTGGATCGCTCGGTTTATAAGGAAGTATTTGAAGCAGCTTCCAAAATTTTTTAATTTCTGAATAACACGTTTCATCGATAATAAATTTCGTCGATAAAAGCAAATATCTTAAAGGAAAGGATTCTGCGGAATCCTTTTTTCTGTGGACTCATAAAATGTTCAGGCGCTAAAATATGAAATAGTGATTTTGCAGAATGGATATTTCAGATCCAGGAAGGAGCCTTCTTATGACTGTTGAACAAAGGCATCAGGAAATATTGAATGAACTTCATCAGAATGGAAAAGTTCGGGTTAAGGATCTGGCTGAAAAATTCAATGTAACTGAAGATCTTATTCGAAAAGATCTCAATGTACTCGAAAATGCGGGACAGCTTAAACGAAATTATGGTGGGGCATTGCCAATTAAGCAGAATGTTCAACGTATGCTGGCTTCCAAGAAGAAAATACTCAACATGGAAGCCAAGAATCGAATCGCCAGGAAAGCTTTTTCCTTAATTAAAGATGGACAGCTTATTTATCTGGACATCTCCACTACAAATGTTGTTTTAGCAAGACTGATTGCTGAATCGGGACTCACTGTGACTGTAGTGACCAACATGCTCGAAATCATGGATATCCTTTCTCACTCCAATATTGAAGTTGTGGGAATTGGAGGACACCTTGACTATGGAAGAGAAGGCTTTATTGGAGCTCTTGCCTATGAAAACCTCAAACATTATCGGTTTGATTTAGCCTTTGTTGGGGCGATCGGAATCGAAGCCCAGGAAAACGCTGTGACAATTCTTACGGCTGAAGAAGGTCTGACTAAGCGGCTGATGCTTAAGAACTCAGCGGTAAAATATCTGGTCTGCGAAGAAGAAAAACTTAGAAGACAGGGAAATTATCAGTTTGCCTGCATTGAAGACTTTGATGGATTGATTACGGATCGAGAACTCAGAAAAGAAGATCAGAAAGTGTTTGATGAACACTTTGTTCAGGTGCTTTGATGGATAGAGAAAAGAGCAAAACGATTAAGAACGATATCCGCCTTTTGGCTGTCGATGTGGATAATACACTGCTTGATTTTGATGCCTGCGCTTTTGATTGCATTCGAAAGTCTTTTGATCAATGGAAACTTCCTTTCAATCAAAAGGTCTTCCCGACTTTTATGGAGATTAATGAAGCCTTCTGGAGAAAGATTGAACGCAATGAAATGAGTTTTGAAGAACACCATAAGATTCGATGGAATACGATCTTTGCCGCATTAGGGATCACTGATGTCGATGGTGAAGAATTTGAGGTGACCTTCAGAGAACATCTTTACGATTCTCACATTTGTATCAAAGGAGCTTTGGAAGCAGTTGAGATTCTTTCAAAAAAGTATCCGATGATGATTGTTTCCAATGGTGCAGGTCAGCAGCAAAAGCAAAGAATTGAAAAAGCAGGGCTTCGTCCGTATTTTTTTGATGTTCTGACCAGTATGGAGGTAGGCTGTAAGAAACCTGATCCGAAATTTTTTGATGTTTTGTTCGATCATGCAAAAGCAAAGGTTAAAGACATTCAAAGAGAGCAGATTCTTGTCATTGGCGATTCATTAATCACAGATGTTCAGGGAGCAATTTCCAGTCAGATGAATGCTTTATGGTTTCATCCAGAGGCTAAAATAAAAATGGACGAGGAAGAAGAACTCGCTGAAGTTATTCTTTATGGCGGCAATGACTGGAATGATGTCGTGGATTTTCTAATGTCATAGAAGGAAAATCAAATAAAGAGCGATCTATAACGATTCAGATAACAGGTTAGATATCCAGAAAATGAAAACAGCAGAGAGGTTCTTCTTTGGTTTTGTAAGAAGATATCTCTCTGCTTTTGTATTCCTGAATCGATCTGCAGCCAAACATCAGCAGAAAGTATTCAGATTTTCGATAGAGTTCTTTTTCAAGATAGTTCTTTATGGATAGCGTAATCCTGTATAGAAATATGTTTATCTACGAGCTGCTTTAGTTCTGCTTTTGAACTACAGGGATCCAAATTTCATATTGTGCGTTTTCTGGATCTGGATTGATGTAAACTTCAACATCGGCTCCATTTCCATATTCATAACCGGAAGTAGGCAGCCATTCAGTTAAGATTCTTCTTTCGAGTTCCTGAATGGACTGGTTAGGCCCGCTTCCTGAAAAGATCGCCCAGGTCGCTGCTGGAACGATATACTCTTCAAAGTCTTTCTGAGGTTGATCAGTAGCGACAGAAATATAATATTTAAGCGGTTCATCCTGATTATAGCTGCATACACCAAGTACGCCCATTGGAGATGAATTCATCATTCCAATTAGTTGATTTAAAACTCCGTTTTCTGTAATTTCCTGCCATTTTGAAGGAATGACCTCAAAGTTTTTTTCGAGTTCCCTGGATAGCGGAACGGATACTCCAACAATTCTGAATGCATCTTTTGATTCAATCCGGTAATTCATTTCCTCGACTCCTTTCACGGTGATGGTGAATTTGATTGGAGGATAGGATCTAAGAGAAACTCCCTGTTTTCTTACGGCTGAAGGAGCTATGCCATGAACCGATTGAAACGCTCTGTTGAATGCAGTAGGAGAACTGTAGCCATATTTCAGAGCCACATCAATGATCTTTAAATTCCTATTCTGAATATCTACTGCTGCAAGCGACATCCGTCTTCTGCGGATATATTCCGATAACGAAACTTCGGCCATATAGGTGAACATTCTTTGAAAGTGATATGAAGAGCAGCAGGTAATTTTACCGAGCTGTGCATAATCAATTTCTTCGGTTAAATGTTCCTCGATATAATCGATGGCATGATTCAATCTTTCAATCCATTGCATTTGGATACCTCTCAATCTTCTACAGCATACCTGCAATAATTCATTCGATCCTCTTAAATTTTGAACCAAAAAAGAGAGATCAAACTGTATGCAGAAATATGAAGCTTTTATGACCACAAAAACATAAACGAAGCCATTCAATTTGAAAAGCTTTTTCGATCTTTGTTTTCATTTGTCAGGAATATTATGGAATTTGTTGATGTATACAGGCAATAAACAATTCAAACAACACAGTCTTGCTTCGAAATCTCAAAAAAATTAGTTTCAAAAAATATTGAGCTGATAAAAGTATGAGAAAAACTGGCGAGCGGTTATTGAAGATACTGTTACGATTTTTACAAATCTCGACTAGAGCCGCAAAAAAACAAAAGTTGGCTAAAAGAGGGAGGGCAAACAGTATAGACCTTCAAAATTGATTCTTCATTCAGTTATGAGGAAGTGGTGAAAAACACAAAACATTAATAAATAAACTGATATGAAAGCCCCCTTGTCAAGGGGGCTTTCATATCAGAATTAGAGTTGCAGAGTAGTTAACCAGCTTTCGAAATGAACTGATTCCATTTCGAAAGCGTATCTCTTAGAGGTTTATCTAAATATGCATAAGCTTTCTTCTGAATTGGTTCTGGAATTCCATAAGCTGCCTCTGCAATGCTTCCGGTAATGGCGGCCAGCGTATCACTGTCTCCGCCCAGGGATATCGCATTGCGAATAGCATCTTCAAAGTCATTGCTTTCCAGGAAGGCAATGATTGCCTCAGGAACAGTTTCCTGACATGTCTCGTTAAAGCGGTATGTTGGGCGGATTTCGTCAAGTGTTTTCGAGAGATCGTAGCCGTATTTATTTTCAATATGTTCTTTGATCCGTCTTTTACATTCTTCAGGATCATCAGAAATCGGAGCTTCCCCTTTATGGTGAAAACCACCGAAATAGTAACGGCTCAGAAAAATGGCATCCGCTGTAGCTAAAGCGCCTTTAATACCTTCCGGATGATTATGAGTGACTTCAGCAGAAAGTCTGGCAAGTTCACTTCCTTTTTTGGGCCATTGTCCTGTTTTAGCATATGAATCACAATCCATGATCCATCCACATGGTGAAACGCGCATGGCTGATCCATTTCCAAAACTGTTATAAGGCTTTCGGTTATTCGTCAAAACCCATTCAACAAATCGTCCGCCATAACCTGAATCTGGATACATTCTTCCGTACTTCTTCATTTCATCAATAAAATCATCTCTTTTACCGCCATCCATGATTGCCTGCGCAACGGCACACGTCATCACACTGTCATCCGTGAAAAAGCAGTCATCACGAAATAAAGGAAAATCCTTCGTTTTTATATTGTTCCATTCGTAGACAGAACCAACGATATCACCAATTATTGCTCCAAGCATAGTAAAGCCACCTTTCTAGTTCACGTTTTCCTGAATTTAACAGTAAAGGGAACTGACGTTATTCACAATCAAACCGGAATCGACCATTTATTCCTAAATGATAAAAATATAGTTATTTGAATTTATAATATCTTGGATCCGCTTTAAGAGACCTTTTGACTGTGAGAACTTGAAATAATCATTTTGATTTTCTATAAAGACTAATGCTCCATATGAAAAATAGAACCGTCAGAACCAGTAAACTAATACAAATCCAAGCCATACCATTGCCGGAAATAATCTGCTGGTACAGGTAAATGAATTCATGAGGACCACCGATGCCTCGCTGCATTGCAAAAAATAAATTACAGATTGGAGCTATTACAGTAACAATAACGCCCATAATCGGGATCCATTTGTGCTTTTTGAGTTTAAAGATCAAAATGAGCTCAAATATCAAAGCCACCAGGAAGAATCCCCAGTAAATCAACCAGATCCAATTTCCATTTTCTAAAATTGACATAAACGATTGTTTTAATATCAGAAGGCATAATCAGTCGATTTCTTCGGCCTCTGATATTTCACTGCGAAGGTAGTCCTTCTCGTTAATAAAGACTGAAGCTTACTAACCTTCTTTGTGAATCTCCTTATCTATCTATATTTTACTGTATGATCTTATTTTCAAAAATAGCGTATTGATTAACAAAAGTGAATTAATTGCGATTTGTCTGCACATGTTTACTGTTGCGGCTAGCTAAAATTGAGTATTTTTTCAGCGTATGTGACTTATCCAAAAAAAGCCGCCAGCTGGCGGCTCTTGTTATCATTTAACTCTAACTTGGATTGAAGATCTTCTGCTTCTCATCAAAATCCAGATTCCGTTTGAAAAATATCCTTATTTGCCAAGCAATCTGGCAATCCAGCTTTTCTTGATTGGTTTTACTGGTTCTGGTTTAATTACAGGTTCAGGCGGGGCAACAAATTTATTTTCTTTTGCCTGCTGCATAAAATAATCCTGAGAATTGAAAGGTTCATCCCGGTCTGTTTCAACGTTGGAATAATAGCCCGAAGATAGAAGCTTTCTTCCTTTGGCATCATCAGAGAACTGCGTTTCAAAATAATCAAGAAGTTTTTTCTTGAGTTCAGGATCTTCAATCGGAACTGCGACTTCTACACGCCGTTCGGTGTTTCGGGTCATGAAATCGGCAGAAGAAATATAAACTTTTGCTTCAGGTCCGCATCCGAAAATATAAATTCTTGAATGTTCAAGATAGCGGCCGACGACTGAATGAATTTCAATGTTATCGGTCAGACCTTCCAGTCCAGGTAATAAATCCGAAATACCGCGGATAATCATTCGAATCTTAACTCCGGCCTGAGAAGCCTGGGCCAGCTTGCTGATGATATCCAGATCAGTCAGTGAATTCATCTTGAAGGACGCACAGGCAGGTTTTCCTTCATTAGCTAGTTCAATCTGATGATCGAGTTCACTGATGATTTTTTCCTTTAACTGATGAGGACTGACCAGAATCTTCTCGTATGTTCCATTCAGATTGGAGATATTCATATTCTGGAAGAAATTTGTTGCATCCTTGCCAATATCTTCACGGCTGGTAATAAACGAAAAGTCCGTATACTGATGAGATGTTTTCTCATTGTAGTTACCAGTGCCGATCTGAGTAATCGTCTTTAGACCATTATCTGTCTTATAGGTGATTTCCATGATTTTGGAGTGGACCTTGTAATCATCAAACCCATAAATGACATTGCATCCGACTTCTTCAAGTCTTTCCGCATTATAAATATTATGGTTTTCATCAAACCTGGCACGTAGTTCCATCAGGACGGTAACATCTTTCCCATTTTCAACCGCTCTTCGTAAATAGTGAACAATTTTTGAGTTTTTAGCGAGCCGATAAATCGTGATCTTGATTGAAATAACATTTTCATCTTCACTAGCTTCCTTAAGCAGCCGGATAAACTGATCAATATCTTCATAGGGATAAGAAAGCAGGACATCGTGATCGAGAACCTGAGGAATGATCGGTTTGTCTGGATTCAAACGGTTATTCGTTTCAGGAGTAAAAGGCTCATATAAAAGGGGCTTTTTCAATTCAGCTGGAAGCTGGTCGATCAGCTTAAATATATGGGCGAATTCAAGCGGTGAATTCTTGGTCACAAAAACCTGCTGTTTGCTTAAGTGAAGCTGTGAGCAGAGATAGTTGATCGGCTCTTCACTGTAATTCTTATAGACCTCAAGTCGTACTGGCGCGAGTCGGCTTCTGCGCTTGAGGATTTTTTTCATATACTGACGATAATCTTCATCCTCTTCAATATCCTTGGCATCAAGGTTAATATCCGCGTTCCGGGTGACTCGGATAATCGTCTTAAAGAGAATTTTCTGTTTTGGAAAGATTCGTTCAAGATTATGCAGAATAATGTTTTCAGCCAGGATGTATTCTGTCTTTTCGTCATTGAGATAGACAATTCGTTCAAGATAATCCGGAATAGGGACTAATCCATAACGTTTTTTGCCATCTTCAATTAACTGAAAGAACACATACAGTTCCTTATTAATAAGGAAGGGGAATGGATGATGAAAATCAATAATCTGCGGAGCCAACAGCGGCATCATCTGTGAATCAAAATAGCGGGTCAGATGCTGCTTTTGCTTCTTGTTGAGATCCTTCCAGGCTACCGGCATGATATGTAAAGCGACAAGAATCTTATTGAGATTTTTCATGATGTTATCGCGCATCGTATAGAGATGTTTTGTCTCTCGGTAGATGGCTGACAACTGCTCATCTGGAGTCATTCCGCTTTTTGAATCGATCTGATTGGGATCAACCAGACCCATATCTGTCAGGGATCCACAGCGAACCTGAAAAAATTCATCCAGATTGCTGGTAAAAATGGCTGCAAATTTCAGCCGCTCAAGAAGCGGTACCCTCTGATCAGCAGCTTCTTCCAGGACTCGCTGGTTAAATTTCAGCCAGGAAAGTTCCCGGTTTTGTGTAAAGGGGTATTTTTTCTTATGCATAGAGTTTAATCAAATGATTCTGAATGCAAAGATTCAGAGACCTTTCTTCTGATTTATAAGTCGTATGAACGGTAATCTTTATCAAAGCGCTTTGGCAAGGCTTACCGGTTCAGTAAAAATCTTAATAGTGGGTAAATGGGCTATCGAACGATTTGCATAGTGAGAAATCTGTATATAAAAGTTTCAAGATATCTATATATCAGGATATCCATATATCAAGATATCAGTCTATCATTATCTATAAATTAAAATCGGCAGATTGACGGGCCAGGATGTTAGAATCTTAGAGTCTTATCCTTCAAAATAAATCGTCCAGTGATTCAAAAAATTAGATTCGGATAAAAACCAAATAAAAAACCGTGTAAAAATAACAATTAACGATCGAACGAATAAGTAGATCAAATATATTCTGAAGTATTCTTACTTGTTAATTATCATGGAAATATTAATCTGCTCTAAAATGTTCATCCTCTTAATTCTGCTTTTTCGTATTGATGACCTTCTCTAAAAGATATCCTTCACGCAGACCAGAAAAGGAGACTTCAATTACTTTTGCATTTGCGAATTTTGCGACACCTTCAATAATTAAAAGTCCTGTACATACGGTGTGAACCCGATCCGGCTTGTTTTGAAGCAGTAATTTAATGGCTCGCGAATCATTTTCAACCAGATAATCAACTAAATCGCTTAGCAGCTTTGGAGAAAACGTATGTTGATCCGGACGAATCCATTTTAGCTTGATCAGGATCTCACGAATGGTCCGCATGCTTCCTCCAGTAACTGCCAGGCTGTCGACTTCAAGGGCCTGTTCAGGTTCAATCGCAAGCAGTTCTTCCTTGATCTTTTTACGGATGGTTTTGATTTCAGCCGCAGTCGGGATGATTTCTCTGACATACCGGTTATAGAGATTGAGTGATCCGATGGGCATACTCGAAACCGATACGATCTGATTATCATAAAAGAGGACGATTTCAGTACTTCCGCCTCCAGTATCGATATATAAGCCTTCAGATCCATCCAGATCATGGATGGCGCCATTAAATGAAAGCCTTCCTTCTTCCGCTCCCGACAGCAAATCGATTTCGATTCCCGTTTTTTCGCGGACAACGTCTAATATGTCTTCAAGATTTTTTACATTGCGTAAGGAGGCGGTCGCAAAAACCGCGAATTCAGAAACAGAAAGAACATTGAGCATTTTCTTGAATTCAGTTAATGTTTCAATCAGCTTGTTGATTCCTTCCTGATTCATTTGATGGTTATGAATATAGCTGACCAGACCGGCCGAGGCCTTTGTAGACATCACCTGAGAAAATTCAGAGCGGTCAATGGAGTAGATGTTCATTCGAATTGTGTTGGAGCCAATATCAATGATTCCAAAAGTAAAAGCCATTTTTAATATTTTCCTTCCTTAAACATAGTTTTAATGAGTTCACTGATCATTCAGACCTCAATAAAACTAACGATTTTTCGTTCATATTTCTTCCATTTATTATAGCAAGATCTCATAAAGCTTTCTTAAGGAGACTGTCTGCCAGATCATTAAGACCATAACAAAACTCGCCAAGACTTCAGAAAAATAACTGCAAATACTTCTAACTTAATACAGGCAATCTTCTTTCGAATTAAAAAACTTTAATTCAAACTGTGATTAGTTACGGATGATAAAAAATGAAGAAGTATACAGAAAAACTCCTGGTTGGATTCCTGGCAGCTTCTATGCTGGCTGGTTGTTCATCAGGTAAGACGATCACTCTTGATCTGAGCACTGGAAAGCAGGAAGGCACCTATACAGGAGATATGAGTGATGATATTCCAAATGGTAAAGGAAAATTTTCTGCCAAGGAGGCCAAAGGAGAGTTCTGGACTTACGAAGGAGATTTCAAGGATGGTCATTTTGATGGAGACGGAACCATCACTTACAGCAACGGAACCAAAGAAATTGGAACCTTTAAAGATGATCAGATTGTTCCAATGACTGGAGATCAAATTAAAGATCTGGCATCTGATACTGATAAATTTGTTGATCATGTCATCAGTTCTAAAGGTCTGGTTTTTACGGATCCGACATTATCGGATGATCAATACTTTGTACAGATTGATCCAATTTAAAATGATGCAGTCACCCAAAGTTCGCCTTACTGGCTGTACGTGGATACCAAAGATTTTGATCTGAAGACAAATGACTACATCGAGTAACTGGTATTGTTAAAGGGACTGGAACAGGAGAAAATGCGTTTGGAACTGAAATAAGCGCTCCTGAGATTTCAGTCACTGAATACAAAAAAATTGATTATGCACAAGCCCTGGCTCCGGCCAAATAATCAAAAGAGGTCAATCAGAACTTCTGCCAGATTCCATTCAACGTTTTTATTCGTATGCTTGAGTATAAATGCCGAATGGCCGGGATTCAGGTGATCCTCAGTGAAGAGAGCTATACCAGCAAATGCAGTTTTCTGGATGATGAAGAGTGCAAAAAACAGCAAAACAATAAGTGAAAACGAATACACAGAGGATTATATAAGAGTCAGAATGGGAAAGTGATCAACGCGGATCTGAACGGCAGTCTGAATATTTTAAAAAAAGGGCTTCTGACTCTTGGACAGTGGAACAGGTCCATGTATCAGCAGTGTCAGGACAGAAATGAGAAGGCTGCATTGATCAGATATAACGTCCCGCGTTCTTAAATTGGAAAGTACCTCGCAATGACCTGGTCTTATCGGGTCGAGTGAGTAAATGCCCTGCAGTGGGTGTGAAGCAAATCGGATCCTTCATGGTGAAGATGCATCTTCAAAGGTAATGTCACATTTTTCGTGATTTTTACCAACTGTCAATTAAATTCATTATCTGATTCTCTGCATAAAAACATCATTCTGATACTCGGAAAAGAAAGCGGGATTATCCGTAACAAAGTCAGACTTCGCTAACAACATCCTCTTGAAAAAAATCAGAAACAGTAAATGTGAAGATGGCAGATATTCTGTATCTATGAGAAAAGTATCTGAATTGCATCCTTCTGCCGTCAATTCATAATAAAACTGACAGGGTAAACGACAGGTCACTCTGATGCAGACAGCAGAAATGACGGAGATCATATTATGAAACAATACAGATGGGCATTGTCCGGATCCGGATGGATCAGTACAGAAATGGCCAGAACGCTTCATGACAATCATCACACCATAACAGGAATTTATTCAAAAGACAGAAAAACAGCAAAAGAAGCAGCTGAAAAATACGGGATTGAACACGTTTTTGATTCCTATGAAGAGATGCTGACAGATTCGGATACTGACATCATCTATATCGGAACTCCCAATGAAATTCATGAAGAAGAAGCGATCAAAGCGCTGAAAGCCGGCAAGCATGTCTTCTGCGAAAAGCCGATGGGACTCAATGAAGAACAGTTTGTCAGATGTCTCGATCTGGCAGAGAAGAAAGATCTGGTTCTGATGGATGGAACGACACTTCTGCATATGCCGCTTTTCAAAGATATCAGAAAAGTTCTGAAAACCGGAAAACTCGGAAAACTCAAAATGATTCAGGTCACCTATGGTATACAGAAAGACTTCAATCCGGACAGCCGTTTTTATTCTCTTGAACACGGGGGAGGAGCGCTGATGGACATCGGACTCTATGCAATAAGCTTTCTGTGCCTGTATATGGACAATGTGCCTGATCATGTCAAAACTTATGTTTCCAAGGCATCAACCGGAGTCGATGAAACGAGTGCGATCATTGTTCAGAACAAAGATGGACAGATCGGCAATATCTCCTTATCGCTGAATACAATGAAGCTTGAACAGGCGATCCTGTGTCTTGAAAAAGGCTATATCCTCGTTCACGGATTTCCCAGAGCGGACCAGGCAGTCGTTCATTATGTAGATGGAAAAACGGATATTATCGAATCCGGTAATTCCGAACAAGCTCTTGAATACGAGATGAAAGAAATGGAAAGCGCCATTGAAGAAAACCGGCAGCCAAAAGGTCTCAAAGACGCCAGGGAAGTCATGCATATTCTTACGCAAATCAGAAAGCAGTGGAATATCGAATTCCCATCCGAGCAGGAGCAGTGGATTGACTGCATACAGTAGCAAATACGAAGCCCATTCTAGATCTGAACATAAGCTCTGAATCTGTACGGCTTCTGATCTTCAGAATTGCCGGCTTTTCACATCATCTGCAAAATGAATTCATAACATGATTAATAAATCATGTAAGCCTAACTATTAAATGTCAAGTGTAATTGTATGGTGATCATAAAAATAAGTTTTGTTTGCTTTGCAGGTACATTTGCCTTGATAGGGAGGGCAAATAAATGATTACGTCTTAAATATTCAGAAAA
>NZ_MPJW01000173.1 GCF_001945525.1 Ileibacterium valens | reverse complement strand
ATCGGCACATCTGAGTGGCCTTTGTCCAGACGAATGTCATCTTGTTGGCGTTGGCTTCAATTTTTGTTCCATCCAGATAAAGGACAGAAGAGTCTATCTGAGGATCATTCTGTTCGGCATAGCGGTTGAATTCCGTAAAGAGATCCTCCATGCATGGAGTAAGGCATTCCTTCTGAAAGCGGGAAATTGTACCGTAAGAAGGAGTTTCGCCATTGAAAAGGCAGAGCAGACGGATGTCGTGAGAATAAAGTTCTTCCTGCTGCCGCAAAGAGCAGTAGCCATAAAGAGTAAAAGAAATCAGAGCGGCTTTGAGCATGGCGTCTGCTGGGAAATGGCAGGCTGGCCAGGAGGCAAAAGAAGGATAAAGGGCAAGGTCGAGATAATCATCGACAAAGGAACTGACAGTAGTGAAGACAGAATCCATCTCAATATGAGGGAAGAGAGAATGGAGCAGTGGCAAACGGCCCTGAATCGAGTTATAGTGTGTTTGGTAATTTTGTTTATTAAGCATGAACATATTTTACCAAAAAAGGCACCTCATCCATTACGGATCAGGTGCCTCTTTTTATTTTTGGACTGTCAGAAATTTAACAGCCCCTAAGGTATATATTTCGAATTTTATGGTTGAGCTGCGCTATGCTTCAATTAAATGGTCAGCCAGTTCTTCCATTGCCGGAATATTCGCTTTTCTTAGGGAAGTAGTAATTGTTACAACTGGTTCAACAAAAGTGAGATTCTTGCATGGTTCGAGAATCGCTTTCATTGTTTTAGCTGCTGAAGGCGCCCAGGAACCGTTCTGTACCATTCCAATAACACGTTTCTGGAAGTTTTTATGACTTAGGATCATCAGAACACGTTCCATCGGAGGGAACAGTCCTGCATCATATGAACAGGCCATCAGAACAATCTTCGGATAGCGGAATGCCTGAGCTACACATTCATGGGTATCAGAACGGGTAACATCCATTAAATGTACTTTATGCCCTTTCGCTTCAAGAATCTCTTTCATTTTTTCGGCGGCTACATTTGTATGACCATGAATTGAAGCAACAAGAATCAGTACTCCTTCTGTTTCTGGAGTGTATGTACTCCATAAGCTGTAGAGATCAAGCACATGTGGAAGATCTTCTTTATTAAGGAATGGACCATGTAAAGAAAGCACCTTTTCAATATCCAGTCCAGCCGCTTTTTTCAGTACAGCCTGAACCTGAGGTCCATACTTTCCAACAATATTCAGATAATAGCGTCTGCTTTCATCATCCCATGGTTCATCTGCATCACGGGTTCCAAATTTCCCGAATGCATCTGCGGAGAACAGAATTTTATCTTTAGCATCATAAGTCATGATAACTTCTGGCCAATGCACCATTGGTGCAGTGATAAAGGTAAAATCCACGTTTCCAAGTTTGAGAGTTTCTTTATCCTTAACTGCAATAGTCCGTCCTTCGGTCGGCGAATCAACAAAATTAGGAAGCATTGATATTGCTTTTGCAGAAGCAATCAATTTTGCTTTCGGGAATTTTTGAAGAACCCAGTCAATTCCTGAAGAATGGTCAGGTTCAAGATGCTGAATCACAAGATAATCCAGTTCTTCTCCATTGAGAGCATTCAATACATTTTCTTTCCATTCTTCTTCTTTTCGACGATCTACCGTATCAAAAAGTATATTTTTTCCATCCTGAACCAGATAGGAGTTATAAGCCATTCCGTTTGGGACTTTATACTGGGATTCAAAAAGATCCAGATCAGAATCATCGCAGCCTACGTATGTAATTGTATCTGTAATTTTTTCCATAAATTGCCTTTCCATTCATCCATTGAAACTAATATCCTGCTCAAACAGGTTTGATCATATTTTATCATTTCAGACCGATTGATTGAGTTCCTTACAGTTATTCAAGCAAAAAACCATTTAAAAATCGATGACCGTTCATTTAAGCGGTTTCTATCTTTGTCAATTTACCATTCTATACATTCTTCTGTTTATCACTCGATATTTGGACCGTTTTCATCCGATTTGCTTTTCTGAATTTTCGTTTTCAATTTTTGAATCTGATCATCAGAAAGCTTATCCAGATGTTCTAACTGCCAGACCATTTCAGAAACAGTTTCTTCGTGACCCATTCTTACTTTTTCAAACAGGTAGGTCGCTCCAACACCGCAGATAAATCCGCTGAGCAAAATTCCGTAGGAAGCAAGTAAAACTGCAATTAAACGCGATACCCAGAATGTGACGGTATAGTCACCAAATCCGATCGTAGTTACCAGCATGAAGCCAAACCACAATGCATCCCAATACGTTGTAATCGATGGATCTGTCATCCAGATCAGTCCACAGGCGATCAAAAAGAAAATCAAGAATCCCCACAAAAATCGACTCATATGAGTCTGCCTGAAGACTAGGGAAAAGAGTTCAATGTTTTTCATCGAGCTTCTCTCTCCTTTCTGAGGGTTTCAGATAGCTGCTTTTTTTGAGCAGAGTTCATATTGGTCAGATCATCGAGCTCCTCGTAATGCTGTTTGATGCTCTGATTGAGATTCATTCGTGTCTTTTCAGAATAGTAGGAAGCGATCAGACCCGGAATAAAAGCTACAATAATTACTCCATAAATACCAAGCAATATGGCGCAAATACGCGCTGCAGGCGCTGTAACAGTATAATCTCCAAGTCCAATGGAAGTTGCTATATTAAATCCAAGCCAGAAAGCATCTCCAATATTGTCTAAGCCAGGATCAAATATCCACAGGCATAAGCAGTCAATGATATAAAAAATGATAAATCCTATCATGAGACGATCTCCGTGAGTTCGTTTCATGATCAGCCAGAAGAGTTTTAGCGATTCCATATCTCATCCCCCAATCACTGTTTTCATTATAGTCTTGGAAGAATTGAACTCGTCTGATGTAGCCCACCAGGTCTGCTGACTTCAGAGCACTAAGAAAACAAAAAAAAACGGCTTTCGCCGTTTAGTTATCAAAATGGAGCAGGTGATGAGAATCGAACTCACGTAGTCAGCTTGGAAGGCTGAAGTTCTACCATTGAACTACACCTGCAATGGTGGAGAGAGGCAGATTCGAACTGCCGAACCAAAAGGAACTGAGTTACAGTCAGCCGCGTTTAGCCACTTCGCTATCTCTCCGTATAGATGGTGGAGGCTAACGGGCTCGAACCGCTGACCCTCTGCTTGTAAGGCAGACGCTCTCCCAACTGAGCTAAGCCTCCATCCGTTTATTTGTTTAACGCTTTATTATTGTATCTGATAAATTCTTTTAAGTCAAGATTTATTTAAAATCTTTTTAAATGATTCATTTTCAGATCGCTTATCCACTTGGACGTCCTTGATTATAACAGGTCTTATGAAAATGCCAACCCTTTATTTAGATTTTTTTATTTTTTTCAGATCAGCCCAATTCAGTGCCCCAGTGATCAAATCAGGCGATTCTCATTTCTAGAGATTTATAATGAAGTCATGACTACTCGTCCTGTATACACTCCGAAATCAACAAGACCTTACTATAAGCGCGAAATGGTTGAATTTGATTGGAATCCCGGAGTATCACCCACTCAGAAATTAAAAAACTCAACCGCATTACGCGAAGCTTATCTTAAGAAACACCCAAATGCAAAAATTCTTGAAGTTTCAACAAAATCTGATCTGCCTGCCGGACAGGCGCTGTCTCCTTTTAATCTGAAATTAAATATCCCCGCTTTGAAAAAAGCATTCCCTGTGGAGAATATTTATCAGGCATCTAAAGTATTTACTCATGGCGGTCCTTACTACGACTTATTAGGCTGCACCCCTTTACAGGCTAAGAGAGATGAACGTCTTGAAAACTCCGGAAGATTAGCCCATTTCAGCTTTTTAGATCAACAGTTTCCATCATGGCCTGCAAGTCTTTTTTATAACTGGCTATACATTCAGGCTCTGCTCGAAAATAATGGAGCCAGAGCCGCCATTCCGAATTACACCGCATTTTGTGATATTGAATTCAACCCTGAAACAGGAATTAATAATCAGGCCAGAGCCTGTGCCGCTTATCTTGGTCTTTATCAGGCCGGTTTGTTGGATAAGGCGAAAGATTTTGAAGAGTTTAAGTCCCTCTTTCTCGAATCCGATATTACCGAAACCGAAGAACAGCATGCTGAAGCAAAAATTGAAAAAACACTTTCTGAGCGTGCCGTTGGCCCTGCCAGAAGAACCATATTCAGCGTGGGACAATGGCTTGATCATCCTGGAATTGGAAAAGGAGAAGTTTATAAAAAGACCAAAGATGCCTATGTCATTAATTTCAAGGTCTCCGGACCCAGAACAATATCCAAAGAATACGTAGAAACTCACTGTAAAAAAACAACACCATATTGATGAGTGTTCTAAAAAGCAAAAAGGAATTCCACCTGCAATCAATGAAGATTGCCTGAAGGAATTCCTTTTATACTCATACAGTTTAAAAATTTAAACCCTAGTCAATTGGTTTCATTGTAGGGAATAACAGAACTTCACGAATCGTTGTCTGATTCGTTAAAAGCATGACAAAACGATCAATTCCTAAACCAACACCACCGGTAGGAGGCATTCCATATTCCAGTGCCTCAACATAATCGACATCCATGTCACTGGCTTCATCATCACCTAAGGCGCGCAGTTCAAGCTGTTTTTCAAAACGTTCCCTCTGATCAATTGGATCGTTCAATTCAGAGAATGCATTCGCATATTCATGACCCACAATAAATAGTTCATAGCGATCAGTAAACCGTGGATCCTCAGCGTTCTTTTTAGCCAGAGGAGAGATCTCCACTGGATAATGATAGACGAATGTTGGCTGCATTAATGTTTCTTCGACATATTTATCAAAGAACAGGGTAATAATATGTCCAACTGAATTATGTTTCTTTTCAAGTTCAATTCCATGATCAGCTGCGATTTTTGCCGCTTCTTCAAAGGTCATATCCTGTTCAAAATCAATACCTGTCTTTTCCTTAACCGCATCAGTCATTTTAATACGCTTAAACGGTTTTCCAAAATCGAGTTCCACGCCCTGATAATTAATAATATCGGTACCTAAAACCTCATTAGAAACATTGCGGAATAAGCCTTCAATCAGATCCATCATTCCTGAAAGATCAGAATAAGCCACATAAGCTTCAACAGTTGTAAATTCGGGATTGTGAGTAGCATCCATTCCTTCGTTTCTGAAAAGGCGTCCAATTTCATAAACACCTTCAAGACCACCAACAATCAGACGCTTCAGATTCAGTTCAGTCGCAATTCGCAAATACAGATCAATATCCAGGGTATTATGGTGAGTTACAAAAGGTCTGGCAGCAGCTCCTCCGAGAATCGGGTTGAGAACCGGTGTTTCTACTTCAATCAGCCCCTGCGAATCCAGATAATGCTGAATCGCGCGAATAATCTTTGGACGAGTTACCGCAACCTTACGAGCTTCATCGTTCATAATCAGGTCAACGTATCTTCTTCTGAAACGCTCTTCTGTATCTGTTAAACCATGGAATTTCTCTGGAAGCGGACGCAGAGACTTTGACAGATGCGTATATTCTTTTGCTCGAATTGCCAGATCTCCGTGATCTGTTTTCATGAGTACTCCGGAAATTCCAACGATATCCCCCAGGTCATTTTTCTTATAGATTTCATAAGCATCATCGCCGACTTCATCTTTACGAACGTAAATCTGGATTCTTCCATCCACATCCTGGATATGCATGAACCCTGCTTTACCCATTCTGCGCTTTGTCATGATTCGACCGGCAACACATACAGGAATCTGTTTTTCTTCCAACTCTTCCTTGGTACATTCCTGGTAAACTGGAATAATATCTGAAGACTTATGCGTTCTGTTATAAGCTTTTCCAAAAGGATCAACACCCATCGAAATGAAATCATTCATTTTCTGACGGCGGACACGCTCCTGTTCAGGCAGCTTATTTTGTGTTTTATTTTTTTCAGCCATGTTCTACCCTTTCCTTACTGATTGATAACGACAAATTAAAAGCACTTCGGAACGAAGTGCAGCTAAAGAATGTCGCTTTA
The DNA here is from genome assembly GCF_001945525.1 of Ileibacterium valens. GTDB lineage: Bacteria > Bacillota_I > Bacilli_A > Erysipelotrichales > Erysipelotrichaceae > Ileibacterium > Ileibacterium valens. The sequence continues at coordinate 10,666 of NZ_MPJW01000173.1, read as the reverse complement.
CAGGGAGTTTCTTCAGCGCAAAAAAGCCCTTTTCGGGCTTATTCGTTCCATGCCTATGGCTAAAAGGTTAAAAGATCGAAATTGTGTTGTCAAATCAAAACTCCGCTCCTTGTGAAGTTGCTTATAAAAGCCTAAAATACAAACGGTCCGTAACGGAGGATACTATGTATAATCCCAATGAAGATATCATACTCAAATCTATAACCGCACTGATGATGGTTCGCCGAATGCATGATCATTCTCTGGCAGCCCTTGATGACAAGTATGCCCTGACACCGATCTGCGCAGACATACTTGTATTTCTATCCAAGAATCCACATTATAATACCGCCACTCACATCATCGATAAAAGGCACTTTACAAAATCGCATGTATCAACTGCGTTAAAGCATCTTGAAAAAGAAGGCTACATTACCCGTTTCTATGATGGAACTAACCATAAAACAATTTACCTTTCCCTGACCCACAAAGCATTACAGGCACTTGATGAAATCGAACCCCTTCATTTCAACTTCCTTCAGAATCTGACCGAAGGAATCAGTCCAGAAGAACTGGAAACGACTGAAAAAACCCTCAAAACAATGATCGAAAATGCCAGAAAGCATTCCCTAATTCGAAGAAACGGTTAAATTATATGAAAACTTAAGGACAGCACGACTTGATTCTTTCAAAGTTATGCTGTCCTTTGTTCATATTTAACCAAACTGCCCACAAACTTAATATTTACTGCCTTGTTATCAAAGTTCTGTCTGTATATCTTCAAGACTAAGAGGACCTGGCCGCAGGATTTGCAGTTCTGGTTTTGTACAATCTAAAATGGTGCTCGCCTGTTGATTGCTGCAGATTCCTTCAAGAATCCCATAAGCATGAGGTAACGCTTCAATTGCTTCTTTTATGTTCAATGCAGCCGGCTTTCCTGACTCATTGGCCGAACTGACTAACAGTGGACGGCCAGTCATTTCAATGACTTCGAGTAAATTCGGCGCATCTGGAATCCGAACAGCAATTGTATCCATTCCATTTGTATATTCTGCAGGGACAATCTCTTTTCTTTTCAGTATTAAAGTCAGAGGACCTGGAAGAAACGTGGAGATGATTTTCCTTGACCGATCATCAAGTATCGCGATTTGTTCAATCATCTTTGCTGAGGCCACCATAAAAGGAATCGGTTTAGTTTCCGGACGGTGTTTGATATGCTTCAAATTATGAAGATCGTCTAATTCACCATAGACAACACCCGCCCCATAAACAGTGTCGGTAGGAAGAAGAAGAATTTTATGATCTAAAAGATCCTTTGCTGCTTCAGGAAGCTGACTATCTGTATATCTTTTCATTGAAATCTCCTTTGCCAACTAATTTTCAATCCATTATGTACCATAATGAAAGAATGGATCCAATTCAAATGCTGAGCGCTGATTTAATCAATACAAAAAATTCAGAAAGAAGGTTTTTTATATGTTCAATGATACAATCGCAGCTATTTCAACCCCACTAGCGGCCGGGGCCGTTTCAATCATTCGGCTTTCTGGAGACGAAGCCATCTCCATAGCCAACAAAATATTCAGCCGTGATCTGCAGAAACAAACTTCACACACGATTGCTCATGGCTTTATCCAGGAGGATGGCACTCCAATAGATGAGGTTCTGGTCTCCGTATTTAAAGCGCCAAAATCCTATACCTGCGAAGATGTAGTTGAAATCAATGCTCATGGAGGACCTTTTATTACCAGAAAAATCCTTGAACTGACTTTAAAAGCAGGAGCCAGATTAGCTAAACCTGGAGAATTTACTCAGAGAGCGTTTCTGAACGGACGTATCGATCTTTCACAGGCTGAAGCAGTCGAACAGATGGTAGAAGCATCCAACACCGCTCAGGCTAAATCCGCAATCACTCAGATCAGAGGAAGTGTTTCCAGAATTCTTGAACCAATGATCGAAAGGCTTTTGAATATCATCGCCAGTATTGAAGTTAACATTGACTATCCTGAATACGACGACGTTGAAGTAATGACTCATGAAAATCTGCTTCCTGAAGCAAAAGTACTTTTAAATGAGGTTAACCAGTTGCTGGCACTTTCCAAAAGAAGTCAGCAGCTGAATCAGGGAATCGAAACAGTCATCGTTGGAAAACCCAATGTTGGAAAAAGCTCCTTGCTCAATTCCTTGCTCGATGAAGAAAAAGCGATTGTTACCGATATTCCCGGAACAACCAGAGACATTGTAGAAGGACAGATTCAGGTTGGTTCTGTCGTTCTCAGGCTTTCTGATACTGCAGGAATTCGAGAAAGCGAAGATCTGGTAGAGCAGATTGGAATCAGAAAGTCGCAGAGCCTGCTTGAAAGAGCCCAGCTTGTTTTACTTGTGTTAGATGGATCAAGACCCCTTGAAGCGGAAGATCGAGAACTGCTTGATGCAACCCAGAATTCAAATCGAATCATCCTGGTAAACAAACAGGATCTGAAAACAGAAATCGAATTTGATGAAACCTTGGAATATATTCCAGTGTCAGCCGCAAATCATGATTTAAGCAAACTTATTGATGAACTGGAAAGGCGTTTTGAAATTATGGATACTCCATATGAGCAGTCGCTGGGATCAGAAAGGCAAATTGGTTTATTGGAAAATGCGCGCAACGATATAATGAGAGCGATAGAAGCCATGGAAGCAGAAATAGAGCCCGATCTGATAGAAATCGATCTCAAGGAAGGACACCGCCATCTTAAGGAGATTCTCGGTGAAGTTCATCAGGACGATTTACTAGAAGCGCTGTTCTCCAATTTCTGTCTTGGCAAATAATCACAGAGAGAGGTTTTATTCATGTATTCATATATTCCGCTGCCTCTGCTGCTTGAAGAAGACTATATGTCGAATACCACACGGATCGTCCACCTGTTTGTCATGGATGTGGCAAAACTTTCCATGTACATTCTGGAACTTCTGTCCGTTATCATCATCGTTTATTCGACATTTCGGGCTTTCTATAAACTTTTCAAGCATCAGTCATATGCGCGTGTCTATCTTTTACACGGTCAATCGGTTGGGCTGACTTTCAAACTGGGCGCTGAAATTTTGCGAACAGTTGTAGCAAGAAATATCAACGATATCTGGGAAGTCGCACTGCTGATTGTCATCAAGGCCGCGATGGTTCTTCTGATTGAATGGGAATTAAAAGGTATTGAGGCTTCATATGTCGATCACGACAGCGAAGAGCATAAGATGCCATCTCATGGATTTGAAAACCCACGACATGTTTACTTAAAGAAACTAAAAGATAAAATTACTAAGAATTCCAGGAAATTCGAAGAATCGACAGAACCGAAAGGTACGGAAAATATCGGAATATAGTGATTCATGGCTGCTTACGGCAGCCTTTTTTATCCATACTGGCTTTATATACAGCAAAAGACCTGGCGATCACCAGGTCTTGTTTATTCAGCATCAGAATTAACTTCTGTATAATTTTTACTTTTACTTAGTGAACAGGAAATCCAGAATCGGAGTCAGTTCACTGAGAACTGGAGCAAGAATTAACGAAATAACCGACATCAGCTTAATCAAAATATCCATAGCCGGTCCAGCAGTATCCTTGAATGGGTCTCCGACCGTATCTCCAGTGACGGCAGCTTTATGAGCTTCAGATCCTTTTCCACCACATTCTCCGGATTCAATAAATTTCTTGGCGTTATCCCACGCTCCGCCTGAGTTAGCCATAAATACAGCAAGCATAATGGCAGAGACAAGAGCTCCTAAAAGCATTCCACCAAGTCCCATGGTTCCAAGCAGCAATCCAACAACGATTGGTGAAGCAATCGCAATGCATCCAGGAACAACCATTTCATGCAGAGCAGCTTTTGTGGAAATATCCACACATTCTGTATAGTTCGGTTTGCTTGTACCTTTGAGAATTCCCGGATCGTTTCTAAACTGTTCTCGGACATTTTCGATCATTTTATTGGCCGCACGTCCAACTGAGCGAATCGTCAGAGCGGTGAAATAGAATGGAAGCATCGCACCAAACAGCAATGCGACAAGAACACCAGGCTGCAATAAAGAAATAGCCTCTAAATTGGCCGCTTCAGCAAACGCAACAATCATAGCAAGAGCTGTATAAGCAGCTGAACCGATACAGAAACCTTTTCCGATCGCAGCGGTAGTATTACCAACAGAATCCAGTTTATCAGTAATTTTTCGTACTTCTGGTTCAAGTTCTGCCATCTCAGCAATACCACCAGCATTATCAGCAATTGGTCCATAGGCATCTACAGAAACAGTAATACCAGCAGTTGAAAGCATTCCGACTGCTCCTAGCCCGATACCATACATTCCAAAGAACAGATAAGCCATAACAATACCTAAAACAAGAAGGATAACTGTCAGCAGTGTCGATTCCATACCTACTGAAAATCCTGAAATAATATTTGTAGCATGACCTGTCTGTGATTCGGCTGCAATTTCCTTTACCTTTGGATAAGCATCAGAAGTGTAATATTCTGCGATTTTTCCTAAGGCTATACCTACTAACAGACCCGTAGCGATTGCAAGGAATGGTCCATACCCTCCAAACAGCCATGCACTGGCAATAAAAGCAACGACGAGTTCAATAACTGTAGCTACATAGGTTGCAACATTCAAAGCAAACTGAGGATTATCCCATTTCTTCATGCGCACGAAGAACTGACCGCACATTGCGGCGATGGCTCCTGCTCCCGCAATTACAAACGGGAACAAAATAGCCTGTGATTCATAAGACTGACCGCCTACGGTAACCCCTATTGCCAATGAGAGTGAAGAGACAAGCGCACCAACATAGGACTCGTTCAAATCAGAACCCATACCTGCAATGTCACCAACATTATCACCCACATTATCGGCGATAACTGCTGGGTTTCTTGGGTCATCTTCTGGAATCCCCGCTTCAACCTTACCAACCAGATCCGCACCGACGTCAGCAGCTTTGGTATAAATACCACCGCCAACACGGGCAAAAAGAGCAATCATAGAGCATCCAAGAGAATATCCTGCAACAACTGGGACAGCTTCAATTGGATCACCAAGGATGAACGTAAAAAGAAGATACAAAGCCGAAAGGCCAAGAAGGCCGAATCCGACAACAGAAATCCCAAGAACGGAACCTCCATTAAAAGCTACGTGCAAAGCGGCAGGCATACCACCTTCGCGCGCAGCCTGAGCTGTTTTAGCATTCGCAGCCGTAGCCGACTGCATTCCGATAAATCCAGCCAGTCCAGAAAAAAGAGCACCGCAAATAAAGCAGATTGCCCCATTCAGACCGACACCATCAATTCCTTTGAGCGAAGGAATAAAACCTAGCCCAGTCAGCAGCAGGGCTACGATGATGACAAAGATTACAATAATTTTGTATTCCCGAGTCAGGAAAGCCATAGCGCCTTCGTGAATGAAAGAGGACAGATCTCTCATTCTTTTATTTCCTGAATTCTCTTTTTTCACGCTGGAGAAAAGAGACGATGCATAGATCAGGGCAAGAACGGAGATACAAATTACTGCAACCAGAATCACTTCCATATTGAATTGATCCATTTTTCTATATCCTTTCTTTTCAAAATCTTCCTTATGATACCATCATTTTCACATTTCGTAATCGGTTACAGTTGTTTTTGTGTGAATTATTCCCATATTTTGTATATGCCATCCCATAAAAAAAGCTCTCTTTCGAGAGCCTCATTTTCTAAATGGCAGCACGTACGGGATTTGAACCCGTGAATGCAGCCTTGAGAGGGCTGTGGCTTCAACCGCTTGCCGAACGTGCCATGTGGTTTTAACTTTAGCACAGTTTCGGATCACCGGCAACAATTCACTACCCTCCTGAAATTATAATCCATTGTATTCCTGATTAAAGATAAGCAGTTGACGATTTTTAGTTGGCTGATTAATAGGCTCCAGGCTCAGATTCGACAGGTTTCATTGCCGCAAAAACATAAATTCCTGCAATCACCAGTAAGAAAATAACGCGGATCCAGCTATACATGGATGGCTGCGATAAGAGCATAGCTCCTTCAATCAGGTAAATTGCAATTAATGCTATCCCCAGCCATCTAAGCCATTGATTATATTTTCCACTTGTCGAAAGAGCAAACGCTACTATTCCAGCAAACAGGCCCACAAAAGAGAAGATCATCTGTACCGCCGCATTTCCCGCCTGCCAGAAAAACAGCCCTGCAATTGATTCAGCAGCCGAGATCCCCATTAGATCCAGGTGAAGAACATTCAAAATTTCCAAAATAATTTCCACTAAAGACAGAACAATAAGTACCACACCTGTGTATTGCAAAATCTCAGCATTTCTATTCGTTTTTGATTTCATCATATCACTTCCTGACTGCTTTTATTTTAAGGATTCGGATGGTACTCAACCAAACACAATGCATCAATCTTCGCTCTGTTCGATTTCGTTTATATCGATCAGCCAGTTTTTTTCAAGACGTTCAAAATCAGAGTCTGAAAGACCAATTTCCTGTTTTAAATAGGATTTCCAGCTTCCGTAGTTTTCCTTGATCCATTGGTTAGCTGCTTCATAGTAATCCTTGCGAGCTGTAACAAAATCATCAACGTCTTCTTCAAGGAGTCTGCGATCAAATAAAATAATCCGATCGGCTGCCTGTTCGTCGCTTTTAATTAAACCAGCTGCATCTATATTGGTCTGAAGATAATCTGCAAGAATCTGATCCTCATCGATCGATAAAGCATGTTCAATTAAAGCCGCAGCCATCCCTGTTCGATCCTTCCCTTCCGTACAGTGCCAGAGTATCGGAGTATCGTCCTTTAACAATTCTTCGAAGAGCTTCTTCCAGGTTTTCTTTCCACGCTCGCTGCTCAGCATTAAAATATAAGCTTCCTGCATTGCCTTATTCATATCCTTAATTGCATGAACCGCAAAGCTGATCTGTCCTCCATAAAAAGACGAAAGTATGCTTTCATGAAGAACAGGTTCCATAAATAATTTCCAGCTTTTAAATAATCGATCTGGCTGAGCGTCAGATTCCCACTCTGTTCTTAAATCAAAGATCCTTTTTAATCCCATACGATTTAAAATCATCAGCTCTTCAGTGCTTGCATGATGAAGATTCGCTGAGCGAAACATTTTTCCGTTTTTTATTCGTTTGTTATTGGCGGTAGTTAGTCCACTTAAGTCTCTAAGGTTATGAATCGTTTTAAAAGGAAGCAAAATACTGACATTTTCCTGAGGCGAAGTATTGAGCATCTGATGGAGTGAAGTCGATTCTTCTTTCGAGTCGTTTAGTTCCATATTGTTCGTGGTCGTATTTTTCATTGGTTATCCCCTCATGTTCTATTCACAATTAATAAGATGATGATTCAAATTCAGTATAGGAAAACAACATGTAAATCGACTCTGATTTGACTTCAGTTCATAACTCTTTTCTTCTTCCTTCCCTCAAAAAAAATCCAGCAGATATTTTCTGCCGGATTAAAAGATATTCAGTTATTTTCAGGCTTTCTCTTCTGTTCGCATGCGAACAAAATCATCTATCAAGGCAGCTGTTTTTTGTGTTCCTAATGCGCTGCTTTTCAAACACATATCATAGTACCTGGAGTCTCCCCAGGCGTTCTTACAATAATAATTATGATATTGTTTCCGGTTTTTATTATGACGTTTCATCATCTTAGTGGCTTCTTTTTCATTCAGATGATGTTCTTTCATAATTCTTGGAATTTTAAACTCCTTATCTGCACTGACGAATATAGTAATCAGGGCTTCATGATCCTTTAAAATCTCTTCAGCGCAATGTCCCAATACGATAAACGAATGTCCTGCATTCGCTTCATCCTTAAGAAATTGAAACTGCATAGCCGCAAGCATCTCTTCATTGGAATTTGTCAGACCGCGGACTGTCCTGGATGCAATCAACCAGCGAGGTGTTTCATCAAGCACTCGAAATTCATCCATATCTTCCTGCGTTCGAATTCCAAGCTGACTCAAAATATTTTTTTCATAAACCGGGATTCCATATTTCTCTCCCAGAATCTGGGCAATTTCTTTTCCTCCACTTCCGAATTCTCTGGAAATGGTGATAATCAATTGCTGATCGTCTTTTTCCATAACCTTTATCCTCCGAGTACAACATATCGAAGCAGAATAATGGCAGTTGATAACAGCAGAACAATAATCGTCGCTGGAACGCATGCTTTGCAGTATTTTCCCCATCCGACTGGATAACCATTTTTAATGGCAACCGCCGTACCAACAACGTTGGCACTGGCTCCAATAGGAGTCGCAGATCCACCGATATCTGTACCGATGCTCAGCGTCCAGGCCAGAGTATGGATTGGAATTCCCTGCGTAGCAGATAATGTCTGGATGATTGGAATCATCGTAGCTGAAAATGGGATATTATCCACAAACGCACTCGCGATTGCTGAAACCCAAAGAATAATCACAATAACCAGAACAATATTTCCACCAGAGACATCCCCAATAAAATGAGCAATTACTTCCAGAACTCCGGTTTCTTCAAGTCCACTGACTACAACGAACAGACCGATAAAGAAAAGAAGAGTATTTATATCCACTTTCTTCAGCAGTTCGGGAGCTTTCCTCCCTGCGCAAAGAAGAGTGAGCAGAGCAATAAATACTCCAATAAAAGCTACAGTTAACCCGGTTTGAGCATGTGTTATCAGCATCACCACTGCCAGGAAAAAGATCGCGACAGAGGCTCCAAAGCTTGTTTTGTTTTTTATAACCGTTGAAGGCTCCGGAAGACTGTTCAGATCAATCTCCTGCTTTTCCGCTTCTTTGAGCTCCTTACCAAAACATAGCCAAAAATAAATAATCGTTACGAATAGACAGATCAAAGCGATCAATCCAGTATTCAACAAAAAGTCCGCAAAGGTTAAATGCAGTGAAGTACCAATAATAATATTCGGGGGATCTCCACACATGGTTGCCGATCCGCCCAGGTTAGCACAAAAGATTTCAGCTAAAATAACGGGTACCGGATTAAACTTCAGCGTCTTTCCAAGTTCTACGGTGACTGCAGCCAAAAATAAAATCACAGTGATTGAATCGATGAACATGGCCAGAATTGCCGATATAAACATGAAGACAAGGAAAATTTTCGAAGCCATATATTTAACCCATTTTGCCAGGCGCAGGCATAGCCACTGGAAAAATCCAGCATCCGCCATCCCCTCTACCATGACCATCATGCCGGCAATAAACAAAATTGTTGACCAGTTGATTCCAGCTGCTGATTCAGCTGACTCCTTAGAAGCGATCCAGAACTCTGGATGAACCAGCGAGCGAAGATTCAAAGTTCGGATGATCGCTTCGCCGCCATCATCCATCATCACTCCAAAGACCAGCAACAGAGTAGCCAGTCCGCAGCATAAAGTGACCCGATGGTGAGGCCATCGATCCAGTATGATCAGGATAAACATCAGCAGAAAAATCAGGACTGCCGCCATAGGCGCCAGTGCATTCAACATATCCATTCCCTCTTTCCATTTTTCTGACGAATAAACAGATTCATTTAACACAATTTTTGCGCCTGAGTTTTGATGTAAGCTCTCACATCATTATAAGACTTAGCCATTCTGAAAATATTCTAATTTTCCATTCCTTTTCAATTCAATAATCCGTTTAAATCAACAGTCTGCTTATTTTCATCAGGAATCTGAAAGTAAATTAATACACAATATCAGCATTTTTTCGAAATGTTCTCTCGCTTTTAGACAGTATGAATTGCTCTCAAATCGGATTCAGATTATCGTAGATAAAAAGCAACAGGAGGTTTTTTGTGAATCACTCTTTGATTGATGAGGCAGTTGTAAACATCCAGAACACCCCATCCTATTCACCAGCTCTCTTAAGTTTTTTACCAGTACTAGCTTCGAAATGGATAGCACCCGTATTATGGGCTTTAATCCGCAAAAGCCCGTTAAGCTTTCAGGAAATTCGATCTGAAATCGGCCCAATTACAAATACCACTTTGTCAAAAACTCTTCGCGAGATGGAACTTGAAGGCTTGATTCAAAGAATTTCAACCGAAGCAGAAACCAAACCTGATTTTGATAATATGGATTTTGAAGAACTCCCTGTCGGTCAGCCAACACAGAAACCATCAGGTCTCTATAAGCCAACCCAGATCGGTATTGAATTCTCAACGGTTCTTGTACCACTTCTGCAATGGGCCACTAAATATCGAATTCAGCAATACGGAACTGGACATAAACGTTAATTCAAGACGACAAAGGGGCTGTTAAATTTCGACTGATTTTTCATCAGCGAGATTTACAGCCCCTTTTTCTATGCTTTTTATCTGATTCAATCCTGTTTTATGATGTGTTTTTCCGCTCAAGTCAATTTTTGAACGCACTGAAAAGAGCCAAAACTCAAAAAGACTGTTTATAATCTTTTTCAGATTTCGCTTTTCTGCTCCTTTAATTTTCCATAACGTTCGAGTTCTGGGAAACTCATCCGATTTCTGTTGTTTAATTTTCTGATATTGTGTCCCATGGCCACAATAAGCACCTCAAATTTTACGTTTTCCAGTCCCCGGCGTCTCAATCGGCTGTATCTGTAGTTTTCTTTAAGATCTCCGAAGGTTCCTTCCGCCTGAATGCTCCGGCTGACCATAATCTCATGTCCTGCATCTGAAGACATGTTCTCCCG
>NZ_MPJW01000163.1 GCF_001945525.1 Ileibacterium valens | reverse complement strand
ATGATCCGCTGGTTGCGGCCCATAACAACAGTTCGGAAGAAGCGTTTGTCTCTATCGCAAGAGGCCGTCATAACTGGCTGTTTGCGTACAGTGAAGACGGGGCCAGAGCGCTGACAGTGCTGTCTTCTATAACCAAGACAGTCAGGCGCTGCGGACTGAATGTCCTCAAGTATCTCGAACTGGTGATGAACAGGTTCCGGGAATGGTGTGAGCCAGTCATTCCGTCTGATGTCATCGAGAGGGTTCTTCCCTGGAATGATGAAATCAGAGAACTCTGCGGACTGTCAGTCTGAATCAATAATATTTCAATGTAAAAAAGGCGAAGTTTTTTGCGTCCTGCAGCTTTCCTGAGAGGAAAGTTTCAGAATCCATAAGATTCTTCGCCTTTAATGGTATATAGGCAATTTCATTTCGGGCAACCCGTCAAATATAAAGAACTTACCATTTAGTTTAGATTTCCAAATTAACGGAATCAAAAAAAGAAAAGTAAAATTATAAATAAATCTTATTAAGAATGTTTCGAATAATCCTGAGGCTAAATAAGCTGCCAAAATAATAAGCTCAATATACTTATTATTTTTAAATAAATTTATTATCAATATAATTAAACCAGATAGATATAAGATAGTCATCACAACTCCTAAACCTAGTATCAAAAAGGCATACGCATTGTCGAGAGTCCATAGTCCAGTTCTCCAATCATAGTTTACAGAATAATGGGTAATTAACTCTTGTCCCCACAGTTTTGGTTTGTAATAATTAAAATAACGTTGTACCAGTTCTACTCTTTGATGCATATCTCCAAAAAAGTTTTCAGCTGTACTAGTCTTAAAGATCACTATATAAGCAATAGCGAAAATTGAAACGACACCTATAATTATCAGCACTCTAAATATAGAATAGGTATTAAATTTTGACTTTATAGTTATGTGACTAACTTTTCTCCAATTTAAAAACATAGTAGAAAATATAACCAACAGCAATAGTATTCCGGTAGTATAACTGTTTGGAACCAATATAATAAATAAATCTGAAAAAACAGGAAATGCCATTTTTCTTGAAGAAATGTGAAACCGATTGAGAAATAGATAAGCACAACTTAACTGAAATAAGCAAATACTAAGTTGGTTTGGATTTCGAAAACCCAATGAAGTTCTTATTCGACCAGACTCACGTAAAAATACAGCATCAGTAGTCATCCCTAGAAAATAAAGAACTAACATAATGAATAAGAATACCAGTTCTGCATTATAATAAATTTTTACAGCATCATCTACTCTAATATTATTAGAACCAGCTAGAAATAGAAATGGTATAAAAAGGAAATCATAACCTGTCGCATTGTAACTAATATACGAGAGTAATAAAACCACTATGATCATTAGTAACACTTTTATTTCGATATAACGCGCTTCTACTATTATTTTTAATATTAAAACAATTTTTATAATTTGCCAGACAGTTAAATAAACATCATTTACTATCGCGTAATCGTTACCAAGTTCGATTTTAAGACTATATAACAATACCCAAAGAAACAAACAAATAGCATACAAATATAGTGGTATTTTTGATTTACTGATTTTCATTTTATATATCCCTTCCTAAAAGCTTTAAAATGAACGATTGTGCGTTTAGATAGTTTTTAGTTTTATTATAAAGCAAGATATAAACAACATTTGTTATAAAAAAGCTAACTATAAATCTTACTACAATTTCATATAAACCATTTAGAGGAACCAATTCGCAAATGCTAAATGAAAGGAAAGCAGCAATACTTGTTGCTAAAAAATATCTCAATTGAGATGATAAATATTTTAAAAACCTTTTTGACCCAAAATATTTTTTAAATAAAATTGAGGACCCATACATAAAGTTAATGGTGAATAGCGATATGAGAGTAGCAAGAATAATCCCATTTATGCCAAACATTTTACCTAATAAATAATTCAAAACGATATTAGTTAGTGTTTCACCAATCGCTCTATACCTATTTTCCCACCATAATCCAATAGCATCAGAATAAGTGCCTCGTATATCACCCATTTTTAATATATAAAAATATAAGGATATTAATATAACAGAAGAGAACTTTAATAACATTTTTTCTCCCATCCACAATTTCATGAATGGCTGATAAAGGCATAAGAGCATAACAGTAGCTATCCCAGAAATCCACATATATATAAAATTAAATTTATTCATATCTAGGTAATTTTTTTTAACTGATTCTTCAACTATACTATTCCCAATACCCGGAAGTATCGAAGAACTAAATATTGCCATTAAGCCAACAACCGCATTAAAAATCGTATAGTAGTTATTGTAAACAGCCACTAGATTTAGTCCTAGAAAATAAGAAATAAATATACTATCTAGTGAGTTACGAGACGTTTGGCAAACTTTGTCAATCATCAACCCGGTTACCTTAGTTTTAATTTGTTCTTTTATTTCAGGCGGAACGTCGCCATAACATTTATAATCTGGATACTTATAATCAACAATGATCGATGATGTTATATTATTTAATATAGTAAAAATTATCATCACAATAACAAACAGATAATAATTTTTAAAGATATACAATACAATAATTTGTACTAAATATTGTAGAACACTAATAATTGACATCACATTGCTTGTAATATCAGTTCTTTGATGAGCAATGAGTAACGAACTCTTGTATGCGAATAGAAAGTACGACACCGAAGAATTAGTAAGGTATAAGATATATAATATATATATGTTTATATCTTGCGGATAACCACCATTTATCAAATACTTCAAAAATGGAAGAATTATAAGTCCAGTAAAGAACACTAGTATTCCTATTATCCTATAAATTTTTTTATATAAGTTTAACAAGGCAGAAATTGTAACTTTATCACCTACTGATATTGGCTTATATAGACTAAAAATAATTGCACTTCCAAAGCCTAACTCTGCTAAATTTAAAACCTGAAGTATAGAAGTGAACAGACTACTCAATCCTAAATATTCAGCCCCTAATGTTTTAATAAGAATAGATCGTATTAAAAACGGAAATAGTAAGAGGATTGATTTATTTAATATCCCACTTAAAACATTTCTTATTGCATTTCTTGTTCTTGAATTCTCCTTATTGATTTTCATTTTTACTATTATCCAATATCCTTTTATAATAACTAATCACATTCGCAGTATTCGTTTCTATTGAAAATTTTTCCACAGCAACTTTATATCCGTTTTGAATCATTTCTTCATATTCAATATCACTCATTTCAACAATAAATCTCATTGTTTGAACTAATTGATCGTAATTACTAAATACCAAGCCGCCGGTTTTCTCCAGTATTTCTTTAGTTCCGCCTGTATTTCTTCCAATGACTGGGCACCCACACATATAGGCTTCTGCAGTCATTCTACCAAAACCCTCAAATATAGAACCCACAATCAATGCTTTTGCATTTAACATCAATGGTTTAACATCGGCTATAAACCCAAGAAAATCAATGGCGTGATAACAACCTAAAGATTTTGCTAAGTCTTTTAAGTAGTTAATATAATTTTCTTCTCCAGCTCCCGCTATTAATAAACGGTATCCTGGACTAGAGATAATAAATTCTGAAAAAGCTCTTATAACCTCCTCGTGACCTTTTTCTTTAGAAACTCTACTACAAATCAAAAAGAAGTTTCTTTTCTGGTTATTAATTTTTGCTTCTTTTTTACTCAAACAACCGTTATAGATACGTTTTGCCTTAGAATTATTTTTTTGTTTAAAGTAAATCAGAAGATCATCGCTTATTGTAATCACATTACTTTTGTCCAATTTTTTTACAAATGAAGAATATGAAGGTTCTATTTTCCATCCAAAATCTTTCACAACATATTCTCTAATATGCCAAACATGTGGAATGTGGGTGATTTGGCTTAAATAATATCCAATATGTATTACTCCTGAATTAGAATGTATTAAGTCAGGTTTAATTTGTTCAACAATCTTTTTCAATTCAAGTAGAAAATAAAAATCCTTGATTTGTTTTAATGAATATTTAATAAAAGCTTTCACATATTTATTATCATTTTTTTTCCAAAACAAATTGTAAGAAACTGGATAATAACCATAAACATATGGGCGTACCCGAGCCAAAAATGACTGGTCAATTACTTCATCAGGATAGGCAAAGTAAATTTGATTTCCTGCCTGGCTAAGTCCCTTAGCTAAATTTATAAACGATATGCTACTACCGTCAAGTTTTGTTGTATGTAATAAAAACAATACTTTCACAGTCTACCTCTTTAATTCATTTCCATATACCAATTTGAATAGATGCGCTTAACAAAAATATTTTCTGATAAAAACAATCTATATACTTTGAACAAATTTATCGTATATTTACTTCAAATAAGATAAATTGTTCTTGGTTTATATACATATTTTTAAGAATCTCACTTTTGTAAAGTTCATCTTGAATAAAGTTATATTTAAAATAGCGTTTTTTACTTCTATTATAGACCCGCTATAGCTAATAAAAGCAATATTCACATAATAAAAATAGATTATATTATTTAATGTTTGCAACACATTTTCTATACTATACATAATATAATACTAATTTGATTAAAATCCTAAATACTATTTGACCGAAACTAATGTTGTGTGCATTATATAAAAGAAGTATTTTAAATTTGTAAATGTTTTTCAAGAATTTTACTCATACAATGAATATTTTATAAGATGCGCTTAACAAAAATGTTTTCTGATAAAAATAGTCTATATACTTTAAACAAATTTATCGTTTATTTACATCAAACAAAATAAATTGCTCTTGATTTATAGACCCGCTTTAAAGAATCTCGCTTGTGTAAAGTACATCTTCATAAACATCTATATGGCAATTTATCCATAGTTCCTTCAGATGCAAGCTTTTCAAACAATTCATCTGAGGTTCCTGAATCTGGATCCAGATGATTGAGCATATTCATGGATTCAGATGCTCTACGAGCTAAATCCAAACAGATATAAGCATAACCAGGACAATTCGGGGCAAGATTCACTGCCCGAGCTTTGATAAAAACCAATCTTTTTCCAAACTTGACCAGATTGTCCTGATTTTCTATTTCCTTACGGTGAATAGAAACCAGCTCCTTGAAAAGTCGAAGATTCTCTTTGACCCGGCAGACGAATTTTACGTTTTCTGTATAAAGGCGAATGACATTTTTTTCGCTGTAATATCCAGCATCAAGAAGCACTTCTTTGATTGGAACAGACATTTCTTTTAACTCTTTGATTGTGGCTGGAATCGTGAGTACATCTGGAATCGATCCACAAACATATCGAAGATAAATTGGAATACCTGTTTCTTCCTGAGTGACATAAATGAGACGAATTTCATTTGAAATCTTCCCATTGTGATTGCTTACCGCTGTTAAAGGAAAGTGAATACTGTTTGGAAGTCCAGTGGAATCGACCAGGATGTTATCAATATTTTCTTGATCGTTTTTTATCCAACCAATATAGCTTTTGAAGAAACCTCTATACGTGAACAATTCGCTTGAAATTAAAAAAGTCCAACAGACCTGAAAATACAAGTGTTCTGGACCATACTGTTTTCACCTAAAAGGTGAGTGCCATCTGTTCACCATTCCTTTACGATATTGAGTAGGAAATCCAAGTATAAAAGGAACATAACAATGACAAACACCTCTAACAGTATGGTCAATTTGATCAACGAATGCAAAATCACTTTTACAAAATCTCTTTTAATGGTGGTCACATTTCTTCTGACTCTGGGGCTCTCCTAACCCTTGGCTATATTCGAAACAATCAGCTCCTTAATGTTTATGAAGCCATTTCCTACAATGATCTTCAATCAAAAACACAGGACAATAATTAAAATTATTTCAAGATTCTACAATCATATCAATGAAGATATCATGAATAAAAGCCTGGAGACTGTTTATGGATCAAGGCTGTGATTTTGCGAATCAGAACTGCGAGGATATCATTCTGGATGCTGACTCAACCAAAACGGACTCTTATGGAAACCAGGAGGGCTCCGCTTGGATTCAGCAGATGAATCGGCAGCCTTGAGATATTGATTTTCGCGGGGATACCATTTTAAACAATTAGGAGTTAATGAAACTCTTCGAAACTTGTAAAAGCAGGTTAACTATACCATTCAAAATAAAGGAACCGGCCGCCCAGAGTATCATATTATTTAGGACTATCAATCCAAAAAGGGGAAAGTGGACAATGAACCTATTCAAAACCGATCTTTTTTACGGAGAAATCGGATATAAGCTAATCTGGTCCAAGAAAATGTGCAGAGTATGAAATAAACTCTGGCTCTCTGAGGAAGAAGACAAAAAAACAACAGCACTACTGATTCTGCATCTCCTCGCAATGATCTCGGATCTTGTAATGCCATTCAATTAAGAAAATCTTAGATGAGAGAATCACCCCACGAGAATGATTCTCTTTTTTTCGTTTGTAGGTAGATCGTAACCATTAAAGTAATAAATCGTTCCATTCAAATTACATCTTCATTCTTTCAATATAAAATCTTATACGTTTGTTTAATTCGCATATTTTGGCACTTGACAAGTCCTCTCATCCATAAAATGGGGTGATTAGATTGTTTTATAACACACCTAAGATTGGAGGGTTTATGATATATTCATCGATCTGCTCAAGGAGCGTCAAAAGCATCAATCATCGCACTAACCTACAAGATCTGACTACTGGTTTACTTCGAGAATTCTGTGTCGACTCATGTAATGAAACCTTATCAAATCACATCCTGTACCATGCTGAAAATCATTTCATCCGAGATGGATCCAAGCTGAATCTTCAAGAAGTCGCTTCGCTCATTTACGCCATGAACAGTTCTTCTATAAGTATTGAGCTTAAGGAGCATATTGGTTATATTCCAGAGGCTTTACCAGCCAACTCAACCTTTTCAGAAGTTAGATCCAAACTCAGCTCTGAGTTTTTCAAAGATGTCCATGAACGATTCATAGAACGTCTGATGCCTTCTCTCTTGGATGCCAGTCGAGATGAGTTTGGTTTTCGCTTCTTAGCTATTGACGGATACAATATCCCTTTGGAGACTTTCAAAAAATCAAACGATGATCTCGTAGATACCAAATCCAAAGAAGGTGACCGGGCTACCATTTATTGAAATAGCGTCTATGATGTTCTTCTTGGAACCTTTACTGATTTCAATCTTCAACGAGTTCGTAACCGAAATGAAATCGCTGCTGCCAAGCAACTGATCAGCAGAGTTTAGCAATGTTCAAAAACCTGCTTTATCATGGACCGAGGCTATCACAGCTTTGAACTCGTAACCTTGATTTCCAGTAACAGAAACTTCTTTCTGATTCGGATGAAGCATAATGACTTCTTTAAACTTCTTGGGTCGAATAAGCCAGAAAATCAGGAAGAATACGATATTACCATCAATAGGACTCTGACTTCGACTTCAGGAGCAACTTTAAAACGCAGAATGGAAAAGATGAAACCTGAAGAAGATCGTCGGCACCTTTCATGTCGTCAATCCGAAGACATTCGACTTTGAGACTTACGGAGATGAGAATGGTGAATTTGAATTTACAGCCAGACTGCTTAGAATCGGTGTCGATGACGGTACCTATGAAGAGCTTATTACGAATCTTTCAGAGGATGAATATCCTCTGAAAAGGATTACTTCTCTATACAAATCGCGTTGGTTCATTGAACGCGGTTATGAAAACCTCAAATACGGAGTCGAGATTCAATTGATTTATGCCAGAAAAATGGATCTGGTTAAGCAGGAAGTTTACGCCGGAATGACGCTTCATAATTTTTGAACCATGCTTATTCTGATCGCTGACAATCTGCTGAAAGAACATTACGACCGTCAGGGCTAGAAAAGAGCTGCTCAGGGCTTGAACCTAAGAAGCAGAAGCATGTTTATAAGATCAATCGAACCTTTGTATTCAAGACGTACAAAGATTTTCTTTTTAATTCCGACCTAATGGCTGAAAGATATCTAGAAATCGTTGTAAAGCACAGAGTGCCTGTTGAACCAGGACGCAGTTTTCCCAGGTCTGTCCTAAAGAAGAAAGCAACGAATCATCATAGACAGAGGTAAATTCATGTAATCTCTATCGGATTATTTTATCAACAGGTGCTTAAACGCCTCTTTTCAGTGCGCCTTCTATACAGGAGAACCAATAAAATAACCGACACAAACGCGCTTATAAGCAATTATCGTTCTAACCTAACTTAATAAGAGAGCCAATAGAGTCTTATAATTTCTCGTAGAAGTAATTCATGAACTCCCTTAGGACAAAAAGATTAGTTTATCCCAGCTAGCCAAATGGCATTACAAATCTTGACCCTTCTAAGATTTCGGATAAATACAATGTCTCATCAATTCTTAGTAGCGAATAATTCTAAGTAGCGAAAGATTTTAATTTCTGACCAAAGTTATATCTTACGATCCGATCCACTTCGTTTAGTTACGTATTTTATAATTTAGTGGTAAAAGTATGAAAAAAACTACATTCTATAACACTTACTGAAAAAAACAGCTTCACGAATGATTAATCATGTCAGACAGTTGGGCCTGAGAATTATGTCCTCTTTTCGGTGTAGGGACGGTTTATGAAATGTCTGAAGAAGTCCAAGAAGATCTACTGGACTTCGACTTAACCGAATCTAAGTGATATTTTAATAAATGACATTATTTCTACTATCTAATTTTTTTTGATTCATCCCTGGATAAACAGAGAATTTACTTCAAAACGGATCAAATTTAAGCATATTTTAACGAATGGCCAATATTCTCTTCGTCAATTAAAATAGAGAATAATTACGTAAGTTCAATTTTATTTCGAATTCGTCTACAAACCATCAAAATTTGGTATGTGAAAAATCCAGTAAATTATTCTGGAACAATGAATCTCTTAGTTATTGTTTCTGTCTTTCCAATCTCTAATCCACTCCAGATACTGGTAACTTTTTTCTTCAGTGGGCTCTAATATCATACCTTCAGCCCATTCATTCCATGCATTTACGATTACAAATTCAGAGTCAGCAATACTATCCATATAGTTTAAGAAACAACTCTTTGACACAGATTTAATTATCGATCCACGATACCCATGACGAGGAGTATTATCCCATTCAAAAAAAATACCAGGTATGTTATTTTTGTTTTTGAAAATTTGAGAATGCTCGAGCATATCCGAATATAGATAATCTCCTTCGAGCAATTCTACTTTTTTAAAATAACCTTTTTGGGTAATTTTACGTATGATTTTATTTTTAAGCTTTTCAAAAAAATTCTTATTGTTTGTAATCGAAATTCTGCTTGCACTAGGTTGACTAATATAGTTATAATTTAAACTATTTATTTCGGAACTCGGATATTCAAATAATTCATTGATCACTTTAATTCCGTCAAAACCTTCTTTTTTGCACAATGAATCAAAATATTTTGTTATTTCAGAAATTAAAGGCCCATTTGAATCATAAATCATAAACAATGGCCTATTATCCACTTTTTGGTATCGTTCGTCTTTAAAAAATGGTAAAAGATAATCAAAATGTTTTTTCCAGTCATCTTTATTACCATAATCCATATCCATCAAAATTGTCCTTTTTCCTTCCCAAGATCTATTCCATGAATGATTCGCCCAACAAAAAAAGAAGGGCTGCTGAATATCTGTCCATTTCAATAGATTTTCAGCCGGTTTTTCTAACAATAATTTACCTTTGAAATAATAATGGTAATATATAAAACCATCTATACCATATTTATTCATTAATTTTGTTTGCCAGACTACACTTTCTTTATTTAATAAATCGTAGTAATTATTATTAAGAGGAACCTTTGGCTGTTGATGCCCTGGAAATAAAGGCTTGGCTTTCTTAACATTTGTCCACTCTGTAAATCCTTTACCCCACCACTTATTATTTTCTTCGGTTTCATGAAATTGCGGTAAATAAAGCGAATATATTTTCATCATTCTCCTAATTATTCTTATTGCGAAAATTTAACTCGATAATATCAGCAATCTTTTTCGATGCTGTTCCATCTCCATATGGATTCTTTAATTTTGTCATTTTTTTATATGTATCATGATCAGTTAGTAATTTTGAAAATTCTTTGTATATACTTTCTTCTTCTATTCCAACTAACTTCAAAGTTCCAGCCTTTATTCCTTCTGGACGTTCAGTTGTTTCTCTCATTACTAAAACTGGTTTTCCTAATGAAGGAGCTTCTTCTTGTATTCCACCTGAATCAGTTAGGATAAGGTATGATTTGTTCATATAATTATGGAATTCCACAACATCTAAAGGATCAATAAGTTTGATGCGATCTTCATGTCTAAAAATTGAATAAGCCAATTTCCTAATTTGTGGATTTAGATGAATTGGATAAATGGCACAAACATCTTCATTTTCATCGAGAACTCGTTTTATTGCTTTAAACATATTAACCATAGGTACTCCAAGATTTTCTCTTCTATGTGCCGTAACAATTATTAATCTTCTATTATCAACCCACTCTAAATTCTCATCAGTATAATTTGGATCAATTGTTGATTTCAACGCGTCAATTGCTGTATTTCCAGTAACCCAAATATTATTTTCGTTTTTACCTTCGGATATTAAATTTTCTCTTGCAGTTTCTGTTGGTGCAAAATCTAGTGTAGATATTAAAGAAACCGATCTTCTATTGAATTCTTCTGGAAAAGGCGAATAAACATCATTAGTTCTTAAACCTGCTTCGACATGACCTATTGGTATATTTAAATAAAAGCTTGCTAATGCCGTCGCAAATGTTGTAGTAGTATCTCCATGTACTAATACTAAATCAGGTTTCACATTATTCAATACAATCTGAACTTTACTCAATATCGCCGTTGTGATATCAAATAGAGTTTGTTGATCTTTCATAATATCTAAATTATAATCAGGAGTTATTTCGAAGGTATCTAGCACCTGGTTTAACATTTCTCGATGTTGACCACTTATACAAACAACAGTTTCTATTGATTTTCTTGTTTTTAGTTCATTAACAATTGGAGCCATTTTGATAGCTTCGGGTCTCGTCCCAAAAACAACTAAAACTCTAATTTTTGACTGCTTTTTTTCAATCATAAAAATAAATTCTCCATTCCCCTAAAAATGCATGTTTAAAATTAAGATCTTTTTCAATTATTCAATAATTTTGTTTAATAACTTACCCAAATCTACACTTTCATAATATTCTATACATTGTTTTTTCATGTTATCATAGTTATTTTCTATACATGCGATTGCTTCGATTACAGCTTCAGAAGATTCATTTTTTAAACAAACACCTATATTAAATTCTTTAAATATTTCTTGTAAACCCATTACATCTGTACCAATCATTGGAAGTTGTTTTAATGCATATTCAAATGTTTTATTTGGAGCACAATATTGTGCATTTAAAGATGAGTGAAATCCATCGTTCACTGGAATATATGTCAAAATTCCTATATGTGAAAAAGCAGCCACTTCTAAGTGTTCAGGCGGAATCAATGATCCCAAATACTCGATTTCAGGATATTTTTCACAAATTGATTCTCTATATTGATTATCGGGCCCCATTAAATAAAGACAATACTCATTATTCAATTGTCTAATTGCCTCAGCAAAAAGATCAAATTTTCTGTCTGCGGTAAATCCACCCTGGTATAAAATAATTTTTCTCTTCTCATTTTTAACTTTTTCCAAAATTCTAGATGCATCTTTTGATAATTCGCCTGAATTTTTAATCCTGTATGGTTTGTTAGGAAGTATTGATGGTAATGTACTTAGCTCCCACCATGTTTTTGTTATATAAGCTCTATTAACCTCAGGTACAACAACTTTATAAGCAGACTGCGCATATTTTTTAATATTAAATTTAAATAGTTTGTATCCTCCGAATTTCGGAACAAACTCACTTAATTCCATAAGTTGCATTATATGACGATTAGATAGATTTAAAACTGGACCTAACTCTCGAACCGTAATTTCAGATGTAGTCCATACTATATCGTGTTCTCGTATGATTTCTTTAACATAACTTCGTACAATGGTTCGTGTTTTAAATCTATGATAATATTTAACAATTTCGTTATTTGGGTCAACTCTCTTTCCTAAATCAAAGCATACTAACTTATTATTACTCTTGATTTCGGAGTTAAGCTCACTTAAGTTATAACCAATTAAATTAACCTGATGCCCATGCTCTAATAAATTTTCAAGAACATTAATAGCCGGAGGACATAAGTTGAATTTATTATCTAAATGTATAAGTAAAATTTTCATTATCCTCTCCTTGGTAAAGCGGCTAATATATCTGCTATATAACTTTTTAAAGAATATCCATATTTCTTGGTCGTTTTAATATTACAAGCCAAATTAAATACTTTGCTCTCATCTATCATTTGTTTCCGGAAATTTAAATATTCAATATATTTTTTGATAACTTCTCTTTGCTTATAATTTAATTTTGGATGCTGTATTGTGTTTTGTAGAATATCGATCTGTCTTTTAATTAATGACACTCTTTTAATATAAAGAGAAGAGTTTGGAAGCTGAGAAGCATTTGAGCTATGAATTCTATACGATTGAAGAGTTTTTCCTAAAAAAAAGATGTCACCTTTAAAAAAAGCTTCTATAAACAATGACCAATCATGAGTAGTTTTATTCCAAAGATTCAGATTCCGTTCTTTATACACATCTTTTTTAAAAGCTGCAGACATTCCTAAATAAGAGCAAACAACTAATAACTCAGAAAAATCTATAAAATGAGATTTCGAACATGACAATGCTGTATGAATTCTAAGGCGATTACCCTCAGCATTTATATAATTTATAGACGAAATAATACAGCTTAAATTAGGATTTGCTCTAAATTCATTAAGAATAACCTCAATTTTCGTGCTGTTCCAAATATCATCTTGGTCACATAAAAAAACGATATCACCAGTTACTTTATCTAACGCACTTTGGAAATTAGTAGTTATTCCTTGATTCTTATTTTTCAAAAATAAACAATTATTTAATTTATTATCTTTGATAAAACAATCAATAAGCTCTATAGTCCTATCCGTAGATCCATCGTCTGAGATTATAATTTCATTTGGGAGAACTGATTGATTTAGGATAGAATTTAATTGCTCCAAAATATACTTTTCTCCATTATATGTTCCAACTACAACTGACGTAGTAATTATTTGTTTTTCAATTAATTCCATATTATATTTACCATCCGTCTCAGATTTGAAAGATCATAGCCTGAAGCTTTAACAGCCTCGTAACCTTTTAATCTATCGACTTTGTATAAATTGATTTTATCCAACTCTTCAATCCAATTTTGAATCTCGGAACTTGATTTCACAAAGAAACAATTATCACTTATTTTTGTTTCTTTCGAGATTCTATCACTTAAAAGACAAGGAAGCCCTGAAGCTTGTGCTTCAATAGCAGTCACACTTAAGCCTTCGTATCTTGAGGTTAACAAAAATATATCCATTGCATTTAAAATGTCCTGTACATTACTCAAGTTACCTAAAATGATAACATTATCCTTCAAACCGAGCAGATTTATTTTATTTTCGATTGATTCCCGTAATTCCCCATCCCCTATTAATATGAGAACTGAGTTTGGATGTGACTTATAATACTCATAATAAACATCAATCAGCAAATTATGATTTTTTTGATATGAATAACGACCTATATGTCCAAGGACTATTTTATTATCTACATTTAACTCTTTTCGGATTTTTTTTCTTACTATTGGATTAAATTTAAATAAGTTAACATCAATACTATTTGGTATCGTAACAATCATTCGTTTGCTACCGAATAGAAATTCTCCAGCATCTTTTCCACATGCAACAGGGATTGTAGTTAAGTCGGATAGAATAGGTTGTAAAATTCTATGCAGAATTGGATGTTTTGTGACAGTATTATGGGAGTGGGCAATCCGAACTTTTACATTGCATAGTTTTGCAATTAATAAATCAAGAGCCATAGTAGCACTATTACCATGTATATGAATTATGTCATAATTATTAGCTCTCAACAGTTTATATAAAAAAAACAGATATCTTAATACATTATATTCTCTATCCGGGCCCTCGTAATAATTAACGTTTCGCTTGTCTAACTCTAATTTCATTTCAGACAAAGCACCTTTCCCTAAAAGAAAATCAACATTTTTATCATCTGGAGCATTATCCAACAAAGAAATTTCAACTTTTGTCATACCATCATACATTAATTTACCTGTAGAAACCTCTAATACTTTTTTATTCATATTTACCTCATCGAAATTTATAAATTCCAGTAACTCCCCATCGAATCACGTTCACGAAAGCCTCGATAAAATTTTCATCAAGATGGTTTCTATAGAAATCATATTGTTTTCTAATTAATTTTATTTTATTTCCAGTGGTGCTATTTTTTAAAACTCGATAGTCTGCAAGAATTTCTTTATTTCCATAAGCAACATTGTCCAAAGATACGATAGTAAACCAATAGTAGTAGTCATCACGAATACTATTAAGCGATTCATCAAGAAATATTTTTCCATATTTGTTAGAATCATATAGTCCTGTTAAACAACCAATATAATTCATTACTTTCATATCTCTAGAAGTTATTTTTTCTTTTGCCATAGTTGGCTTTCCGATTTGAGAAGAAGTTTCATCAATCCGACCATAAGAGGAAAAAGCACAAACTGTGTTCTTGTCTTTTAACAATTGTATTTGCTTTTTCAAAAAATCCGGTCGCCAAACATCGTCGGCATCTAATAATGCAATATAACGTCCTTTGCTTTTTCGAATTCCGTTGTTTCTTGCAGAAGCTGAACCTGAATTATTTTGCTTATAATATTTTATCCTTTGATCCTTATTCGAATATTTTTTTACAATATCTTCAGTTTTATCTGTCGATCCATCATCTACAATTAGCATTTCCCAATATGGATATGTTTGATTTATAACTGACTCAATTGTATATCCTATGAATTTTTCAGCATTATATGCAGGTGTTATTATTGATACTAAATCTATTTGCATAATCTTCATTTTCCTTTACTTTTTAGCGGTTATTTTCCCGTCTTCGACCCCTTCAGTACTATCTTTCATAAACAAAATCTTTACCGTTGCAAAACAAATCCGTAAATCCTCAATAAGGCTTGGCTTAGAAATATACATTAAGTCCATCAGAAGCTTATCATATGGAGTTGTATTATATTTCCCATAAACTTGTGCATAACCAGTTAGACCTGCCTTAGCTTGCAATCGTAAACCAAATTCAGGAATTTCCTTTTCATACTGTTCTGCAATGGATGGACGCTCAGGTCTTGGACCAACGATACTCATTTCTCCTTTAAGAATATTGAGTAATTGAGGAATTTCGTCAAGGCGTACCATCCGAATGAATTTCCCCACCTTTGTGATCCGAGGATCAGTTTCTCCGGATGACAATCTTGCAATGCCATCTTTCTCCGCATCTACACGCATACTCCTGAATTTTAAAACATTGAATTTCTTTCCATCTTTAGTTAATCTTCCTTGTTTATAAAAAGCCGGACCGCCATCAGACTTTACAGCAAGTGCAGTCAAAAGAAATATTGGGCTAAGTACAACAAGGCAAACAAAACTTACTACAATATCAAAAAATCTTTTTATAAATAAATATTCAGGGGTTGGAGAATAACGTCCAACCTGCAAGATTGGAAGATGTAGCATGTGCATACGATGAGAACCTGACATAATGACATCACCCACTCGAGGAATAATATATGTTGTAATGCTTTGAGTTACGCAATATTTCAAAATCAAGTTTCTTTCGTGCGAATGAACTCCACTTAAAAAAACTACTTCCGAATATTGTAATTGGTCCAGACAACTCAAAATCTGATCAACATGGTAAGATTTCTTTATTTTGAATTTCTTATCTTCTCCATATTCTCTGATAAGAGTTGCGAGTCCGTCTCTTGAATCATATATAATGATTGATTCTTTAGGAGAATAATGCTTAAAATACCACTTATTAGCTGATACTGACCATAAAATCGAGATTAGAATCTGTATAAAAAAAACAATTAGTAAAGCTACCACGTCGGGAAGTGATCGTAAAACTAGCCATAGAACTATAAACATTATTGAATCTGTAATTAATTCTGCAAGCATCTGCGAATAAATCAGTTCTTGAATCTTAACCAAAGAAATCTGAAAAGAATCATATATTCGACCATAAATTATGTAAATAATGCTAAACAAAACCGTTATAAGTATCGTTTCAATTAAAAGCGGCTCATTTGCTCTGACTCTTGAATAATAGAAAATCCAAGCATATGTAAAGGGTAGCGTGACTAGTAAGACATTCAGAAATTTAACCGCTCTAATAATAAGTATTCCGTTTGCTTTTTCTCTCATAAATAGTGTTCTCTCATAAAATCAGAACTCAGTTTATATTAGGAGCTTTTATGTAACTTT
Source organism: Ileibacterium valens (assembly GCF_001945525.1). GTDB lineage: Bacteria > Bacillota_I > Bacilli_A > Erysipelotrichales > Erysipelotrichaceae > Ileibacterium > Ileibacterium valens. Next base: position 497 of record NZ_MPJW01000163.1, on the reverse strand, counting down.
ATTTTTTCTACTATTTCTTCGTTATAAAGTGACTTCCGATTTTCATTATTTCTCTCTAATTCTATTTTTACCGAATATTTTTATTTATTATTAAATATACAACTTTTCATTACTTTTATTTTTTGTATTATTTAGAAATATTAATAAACTATAGAAGATATTTCCATTGAATGAGTTAGATGCTAGTAGCCAATTCATAATCTCTCTCTTTTCTATTTCCTTTAAGATAAAAAATCCTTTGACCAACGACTCAATCATCAGAATCCTTATCCTTACATATCTAAAGATGAAAGTGCATTTGATTTGAGTATCAAATTACAATCGGTAAAATAATATACCAAAAACATTCTTTTAAAAAGTGAAAATTAATCAATGTCATTAAGTTAAGCAGATAGAAGCGCGAATTGCTCCGCACTTCATCGTGGTGTTCAGAATCTACCAGAAATTTTTATCTGGAATCAGCCATTTTTCGGCTTCAAGCCTCACGAATACGATAA
>NZ_MPJW01000136.1 GCF_001945525.1 Ileibacterium valens | reverse complement strand
CAGGATTGCGTTTGATTTTAGCCATGATTTCATTTCCTCTTTTCTTAATAAAAGCACAAATCGCAAAAAAAATCTGTGCAGGCCGAGCCGTACGCTCTCGACTTACACAGATAAAATTACACTCTCGCTTTAGCAAATTTCTTTTAGTTTTTTATATGAATCCATTTGCTCTTTAGAAAGCTTGGTCACAAATTCTATCTTCAGTTCAACAAATTTTTCGACATCAAAAATCACAAATAGCAGCATTGCTTCACTTTCAAAGCTTTCCATTCGATATTTCCCCGCTAAGATGTCTTTCTTTAACTCCAGACATTCAGTCAGTTTATTTCCTGGTTCATCATGAACTGAGATAAATTCGATCAATGAATCCATATAATCCACGATCGCATGAGTTCCTTGCGGATTTAAAGATATGCTTCGGGTATGTTCGTAAAGTTCTTCAAGTATCAAACATTGCTCAAGCCTCATTTCAAAATATGGCAGAAACCACTTATCTTCTGATTTGAATGAATTTTTCTGAAAACGGGAGGCTTCTTCTATGCTTTTCAGAAGGTCCGAGTGGAGTTTTGGAAGGTATTCTCGTCTTTCGTGGATTTTTTCTTTCTGAAGGAGCGACTGCGCTACTTCTGATACAACCTCCTTCATTTCACATTCAATTTTTTCTAATCTAAGCTTAAGGTTTTCTTTCTCAGTCAGATCAGGTTGTAAAAGATTAAAAATCAAAGCAATAGAAATGCCTATCAGCAGTAAGGCCAGCTGATAACTGGCAAATTCAAATGTAAATTCCTGATTAACCAGGAACTGGGCACCGATTACAGCATTAACTGAAAGTGTGGACTGCCACCCAAGCATTTCTAACAAGAATACAATAATCACCAGAAAAATTGCATAGGCAATATAAGTATCTGCTACCGTCTGAAAGACAATCCAGCAAATCAGAACTGTAAATACATATGAAACAAGCCTTCTTAAGATGAGTAGCACTGTATCTTTTCGAGTCTGTGCAATCAAAGTGAGTAAAGTAATTGTTCCAGCCGAAGCCGGTCCAGGTAAACCAAAGCCCATAGCAATAAAAATCGCCAGAGCTGATCCACATCCAATCTTCAGAGCATTGATTAAGTGAATTTTTAACTGGTGAGCATCACGGTCTAAGAGGTCAAAAGGATTCATATAGTGACTTTATCATAGTTGCAATAAATCTTTATTCACATTTTTTCACATTATATTATCCAACTTTTTTTCTTGCCAACATTCTTTCGATCTGATATATTAATCAGGAATTAAGAAATGGGCCTGTAGCTCAGGTGGTTAGAGCGCACCCCTGATAAGGGTGAGGTCGCTGGTTCAAGTCCATTCAGGCCCACCATTTCTTTGCTTCTTATATATGTGGGGTGTTAGCTCAGCTGGGAGAGCACCTGCTTTGCACGCAGGGGGTCAGGAGTTCGATCCTCCTACGCTCCACCACTTTTTTTGATAACGACACGGTGCTTATGCACCGTTTTTTTATTTGCTTTTCGTATTATTGAAACTGAAAGGAAGGTCATTATGGATCAAAATACTGCATTAGCCGAAATTTTCGTTAAAGAGAATTATGGAAAAAATTTACGTTATGTCGGAGAGGATTCCCGATTCAAAGACGAAATCGGTACTCTACAAATTCTTGAAGATATGAATTGCTGCGCTCCAACCAACGATATACTCTTTTCCTTCAACTGCAAAAACCGAAGAAAAGTGATGAGCGCCAAAGAAATTCTTGAACCAGGTATTTTTATTCCTGCATAACCCGAATCGCTGCTAAACGGCAGCGATTTTTATATTTTGTCTAAAGTGTCGTTGAAGAATAATTTTGGCGTATTTCTTAGAATAAAGTCAGGAGATTATTTATGAATTTTACTATCGAACAACTGATGCGGGCCTATTTCTATTTTGCACTCTATTCTTTTGGAGGATGGGTCGTTCAGGGGTGTTGGGTCGGCTTTAAAAAACACCGGTTTGTTAATACTGGTTTTTACCGTGGCCCCTGGGTCCCCATCTTTGGATTTGGCTGTCTGCTCATTATCTATGTCATCGATCCTCTTTCGATGAATCCGTTTATGGTTTTCTTTAATGCTTTCTGGATGACCAGTGTTCTGGAATACATCACCAGCTGGTATTTGCAGAAAGTTTACCATCGTCTGTGGTGGGATTATTCCGATAAACCATTCAACATACATGGACGGGTCTGTCTGCTGAATTCTACAATGTATGGGTTAGCTGGATTAGTGATTACCTTTGGTGCTCAGCCAATTCTTGATCGAATGGTATCCAGGATTCCCTTTCCTGTACTCTGTTTAATCATGGCTGTATTCACTGTTTTCTTTGCGACTGACGTATTTACAACTCTTCTTGAAATGCAGACTCATAAGAAAGCACTCGAATCCTTACACACCCATATCCAGAGCGCACTTTCCGCTGGTCTGGAGGATCAGAAAGCTCTTATTGAAAAAGCAAAAACCAATCTCGAAACCCTGGAGTCGCATAAGCGTCACCTAAGAGGTATGGTTCACCAACGCCTTGAAGATAGCTATCAGAAATCCGTCGAAGCTGTGAAATCCTTGCTGCATTCAGAAAACTGATTCAATTTTCGCCATACAAAAAACTCAGCAATTTTCAGCTGAGTTTTTTGTATTTCCTGAGTTTTTTATTTCATAGAATATTCTGTTAAATCGTTCCAGGAAAAAGAATCACAACAATCGACATTATTCCAAATAAGGCAACCAACAGCCAGAAGGATACCTTATGAGCCGTGATATTCCAAAGCGGTTTAGCCGGAACACTGTTTTCAAAGCAGGACCGGATCGAAGACCACTCCTGCGAAAGAAAATAGAATCCAATCAGACATAAAACGATCGGCGCAAAGGATAAAACTGTACTAATTGCTCCCAGAGAAGCCGAGGCCAGAACGCTGATCAGATTATTAATCATGTGGATTCCGATAGGCAGACACAGGGTGTTCGACTGATGGTAAAAATAAGCTAATAGGATCCCCATTGCAAAGACAGGTATTCCCTGAAAGAGGTTCATATGAAGCAGCCCAAAACACAAGGCAGAAAAAAACATCGCAAATGACAGTGAGTATTTTTTAAGAGCTTTGAATATCAATCCTCTGAATACGATCTCTTCAAGAATCGGGGCCGCAATTACCGCCGTTATAAAATAAACTGACTCTCCCCCAATGCTGTAGTTGACATTTCCTGCTTCTGGAATATAAAGTCCAAACAACAGTTCTAAAACCAGAGAAATCCCAGAAACAAGGACCAGCAGAGGTACCGTAAGGGAATAACACATACAGGTTTTCCTGATATAGTCCATCCAGTTTTTTACCGGCGAAAACTCAGTCTTTTCGATTTGAATTCCAAACGCTTTTCTTCCATAAGCTATAGCAGCAATCGCACTGGCTGCCGTTGCACCAAGTAAGACAACATTTGTCGTCACTTCGTAAATAGAGTCTCCCGTATAAGGTAAAAAGACAGATAAGAAAAAGCCCATAAAAAAACCAAGAACCAATGAGAGGGCAAACGAGATTAAGAATTGCGATCCAATATAAACCCACAAAGTTTTAAGTGAATCAGAAATCGCACGGCTTTCTGATTCCTGATCGATCATCGATCTTGTCAGACTCTCATTAGTTTCTGGAGCCATGGCCGGTATTGGCGGAGGTCCCATTCTATCATTCATAAATAATTCCTCTTCAGACTAAAATCGCCGCTTTCTTTAATTTTACTATTCGTCTTTATTTTAACCTCTTTATAGGTTTATTGCTTCATTGCTCTCCATCTGTAATATTCTTCATCTTTCTGATCGTTGATTTCCTCTGAGTTCTGACTGATTGAAAATTCGGATTCAGAGAAACTATCCAAGAAATCTTCAGATGTCATCCTGGTCGTCCAGTTTTTACCACTCATATAAATTTTTCCTGATTCATATCTGATCAGTTTGTCCCCATGAATTTCCTTGAGAGTATATCCCATCTTTAAAAACTCAAGTGCCTGTCTTCCACAAAATCCTTTTCTGAGATTGGCTGTACCAGTCAGTTTTCCATATGTTTCCTTCATCTTATTAAACCTCAATAGGCAAGCTTCAACATTAAGCAATAATCAAACGTCATTGAATGAAAAAGACCGTCAATCGACGGCCTTCTCAATACAAAATTTATAAGATTGTTTTTACCTTATTCTGGAGTTCCAAGGCACTGGTTGTAGTCAACAACAACTTCGAACCAAGCCTGTGGGTGTTTGCAAACTGGGCAAATTTTTGGTGCAGTTTTAGCTTTAGTCAGATAACCGCAGTTCAGGCAGATCCAGGTTACAGGTTCTGGTTTTTCAAACATTACGTCTGCTTCAAGAAGATTGATCATATCCTGGTAACGATCTCTGTGGTGAGATTCGATTTCACCGATCATTTCCATACGTTTAGCAATTTCGTTGAATCCTTCTTCTTTAGCAACTTTAGCGAAGTCTGCATACATTTCTGTATATTCATAGTCTTCACCTGCATAAGCAGCTTTTAAGCAGTCAAGAGTAGAAGGCACTTCACCACCATTGAGGTATTTGAACCATACTTTTGCATGAGCTCTTTCGTTTGCAGCAGTTTCATTGAAGATGTTTGTAAGATATACATAACCTTCTTTTTTAGCCTGGTTAGCAAACCACTGATATTTTGTGTAAGCCTGAGATTCGCCGGCGAAGGCAGTCATAAGGTTTTCCCAGGTTTTTGAATCCTTGAGTTCCATTTCATGTCCTCCAACTATATGTAACGTAACCTTATTATAATCTGTTTTTTAAAGCTGAGAATAATTTCTTGCTCAATTGGTCATCCAATTGATAACTTAATCACTTTCCGCATAACTCGGGGCGCTGTTTCCCCGGCGAATCAGAATCGCTTTACGAAATTCTGTTCCATTAAGCATTTTCATCACATCAAGTGTTTCTTCTTCAGTACAGCCAATCAGAAGTTTAACTTCACAATCTTTTTTCAGAATGTCTGCAGCAACCGCAATCTGTGTAACCTGATTGGTCCGGATCGTTCCCTTGAAAGCATCAATGGGTTCCTGATCGGAAGACAGGGTATCTTTCAAATATCCATAGTCAACGGGATAGATCATATTGGGATAATCTGGATGCGCACTGTTTTTGGGCCGATCGATAACTAGCTTTCCAGAAAGCATCAGCGTATCCAGTTTCTGCCAGAAATAAATATTATTCTCTAGTTCCTTTACAGTCTGTTTCACAAAAACTCCCTCCGTTTTTTCATTATAGCATTTTGATTCATTTTGTTTCAAAAGCGAATGAAACCTCACCTGTTTCTTGTCAGCCGATTTATTCTGCAGTTCTTTTATTTCGTAAAAACTAACGAACGATTCCAGAGCAGCCAATCAAAAAAATAAAAAATAAAAAAAAAAACGCATCAGTCATCAGACCAATGCGTAAATAAGATTTTGACTTTATTCAACAACCTGCTCAGGATCTTCTTCAATGAATTCCTGTTCACTCTGTGGCTCTATAACAGATTCATCATAAACCGTTTCTTCTTCAGCGGCTCCATCCGATTCTTCAACGACAGCACTTTCATCGATCACAGGTTCTTCTTCAGTGACAGGAGCCTCTGCCTCAACTGGAGGTTCTTCCTGTTCAGGAACTGATTCTTCATGAGGCTGCTGCAAAGAAGAATCCTGTTTTTGATCCTGCTCCGGTTTCGATTCATCAGTTTTCTGATCCTGACCCTGATCTGCAGCCGATTTCTGCTGCGGTTGTCCTTTTTCAATAAAGGTCCACAGATCTTCCGGCTTGGATTGATCCCATTGGATAGTGGAATTCGTATCCCACACAGAGACTGTTCCCTTGCTTTCATCAAAGCCAACTCCAACAGACTCAGGTACTCCATCTTTAATCAGATAGATGGCCGGTGTATACAGATAATACGGAAAACGGCTAAGCAGCGCCTTACCATCATCCGTGTTGGAGATCAGCGTCATATCTCCTTCGTTTTCCCGATACATTTCAAAAGAAGTCGCATCCACCTTCCATACAGTCAGACCCGGATGCTCCTTTTTGGTCTTTTCGATATATTCATTCATCGCTGAACAAAACGGACAGTTATCCCGCTCAAACAGAAGCACAAATGTCTGCCCTTCATCCATCATCTGAGCCGCTTCACTCATCGAAACATCTTTAGTCTCAAATGGCTTCTGTGAAGAACAGCCTGCAATCATAAACAGTCCAAGAAACAGGACAACCAGCGAGCTGATCGCTCTTTTCAGTTTCATAATTAATCCCCTTTCCAGATTAAGTCTGTATCAACAGACCATAAAAATGGGTTCAAAACCTCTTTTCAAAGTATAAAGCCTGATCTCTGAATCAAAGGGGATTGTGATCCCGATTTCTTCAGTTTTGGTCATCCTTTGATAAAACTTCTGTCTTTGAAACGCTTTTTTTCTTCGTCAGTGCGCTGATTGCATCAATCAGCTTCATCAATGAAAAAGCAGCCTGCTCAAGTTTCTGAGGCCCCTGGGCGATAGCAACTGGAAAAGTCATAGCTCGATCAGCTGTCGAAAAAATCCCGCAGATTCCATAATCGTACAGTTTCTCATACCCCGCACCCAGAGCTCCAGAAAGTACAATTACCGGGACATTCTGAGCCTGCGCCATCTGCGCCACGGAAAAAACAGCTTTTCCATATAAAGTCTGAAGATCACTCTGACCTTCACCGGTAATCACTAAATCCGCATTCTGAATTTTCTCTTCAAATTGGCCGATCCGGGCCAGAATCTCAAGACCAGGATCCATTCTAGCATCCAATACTCCTATAAGCATTCCGCCAAGTCCTCCAGCAGCTCCACTGCCTGGCTTACTTCGAATATCGACATGGAACGTCTGCTCAATCTTGTCTGCCGCATGTGAAACTCCTGATTCGGTCCGATACTGCTCCATCTTGCTCAGACCCTTCTGTTTGCCAAAGATAAACGTCGCTCCCTGTTCTCCAAGCAGTGGATTATTGACATCACAGGCTGCAACCAGTGAAATCTGACCTGGAAAATGAAAATGACTCTTATCAATAAAGGCAATTCGATTGAGCGTTCCACTTGAAGCATGAATTCTGCGGCGGGATTTGTTATAGAAAACAGCTCCAAAAGCTTCAAGCATTCCCATACCCGCATCATTGGTTCCTGTTCCTCCAAGTCCAATGATCAGGGTTTCAACATCCGTTTTGATCACTTCCCGGATCAGTACTCCAAGGCCATAGGAAGAGGTCTCCAGTGGCTGCCTTCTTTCCTTAGGATACAGCGTCAGACCAAGACAGCTGGCCGCTTCAACACAGGCCGTCCTGGTCTTTGGATCATAGCCATAGTGGACGATAATCCTTCGTCCATATAAATCAAAGCAGCTCGCTTTTCGAATCTGTCCCTGACTGGCTTCGACAAAAGCATCAACCATTCCTTCTCCGCCGTCCGCAATTTCAAACGTTGAAACTTCAAGCTCAGGATTTGCAGCAATCAGTCCTTTTTTTATCTGTTGATTTGCCTGTGCAGATGACATACATCCTTTGTATGAATCGCAGGCCACAAGTATATTCATATGCTCAGTTTACCTTATTTTTTAATGTACTTCTTCACAAATCGAATGTGTTTATTTTCTTAAGCCACCAGACTGAAACGGTATTCGCGCAAAACCATGATCATTCGTCAATCCAACAGATCAACCATTTCATTCCGATGAAACCCCTGTCTGTAAATGTCTTATAATAACTACAAGATATTCAGAGGATCCAAAACCTGGGTCAAAAATTGAAAAATATTCAAATTGATCTTGATTGCCTTTAAAAAAACAAAGAAAATATCCAAAGCTTTTAATAAGCTTAAGAAAAGTGTCTATAAATTATGAAAAAGAAAAACATTCTGATCGCCGTTTCCGGCGGTATCGCAGCTTATAAAATCTGCGATCTAGTAAGCAAACTTTCCAGACTCGATGTAAATCTTGAAATCATGATGACTGCTCATGCCAAGGAGTTTGTTGCCCCGGCAACCTTTGAAGCTCTGATTCATAAGCCAGTTCATTCCGATATGTTTCATGATGAAGGACGGGATGCCATACCCCATATCAATCTGGCAAAATGGGCCGATCTGATTTTATGCGCTCCAGCAACCGCCAATCTGATTGCCAAGATGACCACAGGCCTTGCAGATGATTTAGTCAGCAGCACTCTTCTGGCTGCCACCTGTCCGATCCTGATCTGCCCAGCCATGAATACCCATATGCTTGAAAATCCAGTGACTCAGAGAAACCTGAAAATTGCTGCAGAATTTGGATGGCATATTCTTGATCCGGCTTATGGCCGATTAGCTTGTATTGATCAGGGAAAAGGCCGTCTTCCAGAAACGCCAGAACTGATTGAAGCCATCTTCTCTGTTCTGGATCAAAAATCAGAAGATGAATCTTTAAAAGTCAGCGATGCCGATGAGTTCAAACCGCTGAAAACGCTCAAAGTCCTTGTATCAGCCGGTCCAACCCAGGAACCTCTTGATCCAGTCCGCTTCATATCCAACCATTCATCCGGAAAACAGGGATATGCGATTGCTGCCCAGGCCAGGGATATGGGAGCTGATGTTGTGCTGGTCAGCGGTCCGGTCAGCCTGGATCCATTACCTGATGTAAAAATGGTGTCCATCCATTCGGCCATCGATATGGAAAAAGCCGTCTTAAAGGAAGCTGCTGATGCTGATTTCATCATCATGGCCGCAGCCGTAGCAGACTACCGGCCTAAGGCATCAGCCGATCAGAAAATCAAAAAGTCAGATGATCACCTGATTGTTGAGTTTGTCCGCAATCCGGATATTCTAAAAAAACTCGGTGAAATCAAAACTCCTTCGCAGGTTCTTTGTGGATTTGCGATGGAAACCCAGAATCTCGATGAAAATGCCAGAGAAAAACTGGAAAAGAAAAACTGTGATCTTCTGATCGCCAATAACCTGTCCACTAAAGGAGCCGGGTTTCAGACCGACACGAATATTGTTTCCCTGTTAAAGAAAGATTCAATTGAACATCTTCCGAAAATGGACAAGAAGGAACTCGGCAAGCGAATTCTTGAGGAAATGCTTGCCATCAAAAAAGGAGAAAAATAAATATGCTCATCTGCATTGACGTAGGAAATACGAATATCACTATCGGCTTCTTTGATCAGGATGAGCTTATCAGCTCCTATCGTATGAACACCAAAGTCCGACGAACCAGCGATGAATACGGCTATATGATCAAGAACTTTCTCGATAACGCAAACATCCATGTCGAAGATGTGGAAGGTGTGATCGTCTCAAGTGTTGTACCCAAAGTCATGCACTCTTTCCGAAATGGAATCGTTAAATTTATCGGCATTGAACCGATGATCATGGGCCCAGGTGTCAAAACTGGAATTTCTGTTCAGCTTGAAAACCCACGCTCCGTTGGAAGCGATCGAATTGCGGACGCCGCCGGTGCGTTTTATGAATACGGCGGACCTGTCCTGGTCGTTGATTTTGGAACGGCAACCACCTTTGATTACATTGATGCCAAAGGCTGCTTTAAAGCTGGTGTAATCAGCGTAGGGATCGAAAGCGGCGCCAATGCCCTCTGGGGTCAGACAGCTCAGCTGCCTGAAGTCGAAATTAAAAAACCTAGAACGGTCATGGCCCGCAACACTCAGACCGAAATGCAGGCTGGAATCTTCTATCAGTTTCTAGGCGGTTTTGAAAAAACGGTTGAAGCTTTCCGCAAGGAAGCCGGCGAAGATTTTAAAGTGATTGCCACTGGAGGCTTAGGACGTGTGATCTGTGATTACACCGACGACATTGATGTCTACGATCCAAATCTGATCTTTAAGGGACTTAAATCGGTTTATGAAAAGACCAGAGAATATGAAAGAAACCGTGAAGAAAAAGAACGTTTAAATCAACTGCAGCCAGAAAACTTATAAATTCTGTTTTCCCCTCCAATAAAACCGGAAAGCTCAGAGACATGATGCCTGTGCATCTGACTCTGAGCTTTTCCTTTATGGCTTTCGAAAGAAATGAATCGACACCTAAAAATTGAGCGGACCTGAATAATCAGATCCGCTCAACCTAAGGTATGGTTTTGTTCGTGATGATGTTATCCCTATAAATTTCGCTTAATGAGCGATCTTTTTATAGGATCCAACAACTAACTTTTTAAGCATATCAACCGGAATAATCAGAAATCCAAATCCCATTGCGGTAAACAGAGCCGGCATAGAGATTGGCACCGTATTGAAAATCGCCCCTGCAAAGTAAATTAATACTGTCTGCAGAACGAAAATCAATGTCATGACTACCATGAACTTTCTGTTTTCTGAAATATGCTCAAACAGGTTGAATCCACTCGAACGGGTATTCAACGAGTTAAAGATAACCGCGTAGATGAAGAAAGTAAAGACAAATGTCCGAACTTCAGCTTCAGTATTCAATCCAATGCTGATCAGGAAACTCTGCGCTTTGAGTAAGATGCTGGAGACAATCGTGATATAGATTGCAGCAGTCGCAATTGATTCAATCATATAACGGGTCAGAACCGGAGCCTTTCGACTGATCGGTTTTTCCTTCATATAGCGATCGAGCGCTGGTTCTTCACCAAAGGCAAGAGCAGCTAACGTATCCATGATCAGGTTGATCCACAGAATCTGAACAATCGTAAATGGTTCAGTAAATCCAAGGAATGGAGCAACGATATTCATCAGAATCGTGGCCACATTGACTGTCAGCTGGAAGATGATGAACTTCTGAACTGATTTGGTCATCGTTCTTCCATACTTCAGCGCATTGGAAATACTCGTTAATGAGTTATTTACAATCACGATATCAGAAGCTTCCTTGGCCACCGATGTTCCATCACCCATTGAGAATCCGACATCAGCCGCTTTGAGCGCCGGAGAGTCATTGACTCCATCACCGGTCATTCCAACGACATAATCAAGGGATTGGGCCAGATCTACCAGACGTTTTTTATCCATTGGTTTTGCACGGCTGACAACCCGCAGATCCGGAAGGATCTTCTTGAGTTCTTCATCATCAATCTTTTCAAGCTCATCCGAAGTCAGAACGATATCTTTTGGACTCTGTAAAATGCCTGCTTCCTTAGCGATTGCCGTGGCCGTTTCAGCGTTATCGCCAGTGACCATAACAACTTCACATCCGGCCGTCTTCATGGTTTTTACGGTCTGAGCTACATCAGAACGGACATTGTCACGGATACATACAATTCCTAAATAAATATAGGGTCCATGTTCCTGATCTTCCTTCATGATCAGAAGAAGACGCATCGATCGCGCCATCTGTTCATGCATGGTCTTATCCACAGCGGCCCGGTCAGCATCAGTAAATGGAACGACCTGCCCATTTGCATTCATATAGTAGCGGCACTGATCAATAAAGAAATCAGGCGCACCCTTGAGATAAGAGCAATCCTGCAGGATAACTTTTGAAAACTTCTTCTGCGAATCAAAAGGTTCCTTTTCAATGATTACCGAGCGGTCAATCGAATCTTCCTGTAAGGAAATCAGATAATTCATCAAGGCGCGGTCAGTACCATTGGAACCGATCGCCTTTCCATCTGAACTGATGGCATCGTTATTCAATCCAATACCATTGATCAATTCCTTCTTAAGTTCATATCCTAAATCATCAATATTGGATACAACTTTTCCATCTCCGGAAATCCAGTCAACCACCGAAAGAACCCCTTCAGTAATTGTTCCTGTTTTATCTGAGAACAGACGGTTCATATAACCGGCTGTTTCGATGCTGTCGGAGTGACGAACCAGAATGTGTTCCTTGAGCATGCGGCCGCTGTTCATGCTTGAAACCAGAGCCGACATCAATGGCAGACCTTCCGGAACCGCCATAATAATGATGGAAACAAAAAGCATCACATTCTGAATGGCTAGGGCAACCATGCTTGCAAAAGCATAATTATCCATTCCCATGATTTCAAAGACCAGGTTGGCTGCAACGGCTAATGCTGCCCCAGCTACACCCAGTTTTCCAATCTGACCTGCCAGAATTTCCATCTTCTCTGCTGAAGGAGAAGGTTTGCTGGTTTCACCAAGCGCTTCAGAAATTCCACCAAGAACGGTATGATCTCCGATAATTTCAGCTTCAACCAGGACTTCACCGCTTGTCACAACAGATCCACGGAAAATCCAGTTTGGATTGGCAAAATCTTCACACTTGATGTTTACATCGATCGGACCATCTGGCGTTTCCTTGCTTTCGTCGCGGCTTTCACCATTTAAGGAAGCCTGATTGACTTTACAGCTTCCTTTGACGAGAACTCCATCGACTGGAACCTGATCACCCGCCTGAAGCAGAATCACATCGCCTTTGACAATGTCATCGATTGGCATTTCATGAATCCTGCCGTCACGGTAAACCTTTGTCTTGATTTTGCTGGCTTCTGCCTGAAGCACATTAAACTGCTGATTGTTTTTGTAATTCTGCAGGGTGCCGACAAATGTTGCCAGAAAAATCGCTACAACAACACCAAGAATCTCAATCAGATCCTGGTGAAAATAGGCCGGCCAGATAAAGCTGCAGACATAGATGATCAGCTGCAGAATGCAGGCGGCACACAGAATCTTGATCCAGATGTCATTAAAGGCATCCTTATACATATCCCAGAACGTTTCGGTTTCCTTTACGGAAAGAGCATTCGTTCCGAACTTCTTTTTGCTTTCTTCAGCCTCAGCTGAAGTCAGACCAATAATTTTGTCTTTTTCCATTACTTAATAAAAAGCTCCTTTTTATCATCGGATCCATGAATTTCATTCAGCTGTAGAGCCTGAGCAGATCATTCAGATCCCCATCCCGGCCTTCAGCAATGCCTTTGAAGCTCCAGCCGCGATTTTCACGGACCAACTCTCCAATTATAAACGCTGTATCGACCGAATTGTCAGTATTGAGCCGATAGGTTGCAAGATTTTTTCCCTTCACCCCATCTTCAATCTTCACTAAAGAACGCACAACACCAAAAGTCTGATTGCTTCTTAAGGCATCATAAATCGTGACCACAAAAGCGATTCGATCAATATCAGCCGGAATCCGGTCCAGATCCACCTTGATGAATTCATCCGGATCATCACCATCTGCTTCACTGCCATCCCGGCTGTCTCCCGAATACTCTGCATATCGAAAGCAGGCTGCAGCAGGCGAAGCTTTGTAGTACATCACATCATCTAAAGAAAGAACACGTCCGCGGTGCAAAAAGAAAGCAGACAGATCCAGGTCTACATCCTTGCCGGTGTTCGCTGGATCCCAGGCCAGACCAACATCCACCTTATGAAGATTCTGTCCATCTTCCTTGACCAGATCCAGAGTCATCCCCTTATTCAGATCAAGAAACAGGCCATTATCTTCTGCCTTTTTTGGCGAAGAGGCACCTTGTGAAGAAAAACCAGAAAAATTAATCATATTCATTCCCTCATAAAAAATTTGAATTTCGTAATCAGAAATCAAAAACTACTGAAAGCGGGCAAGCATTCCATTCAGGTCAGCCATCATGCCTTCACCAATGGTATTAAATACCCAGGAACCATTCTGTCTTTCTACAGCGCCTAAAATAATGGCTGAATCCGTTGCATAATCATTGCTCAATGCAAAATCGGCCAGGCGTTTTGAAGTGGCTGAATCGGTGATTCTTGCCAAAGAGCGTACGACACCAAAGGTCTGATTGTTTATCTGATAGTTAAAGATATTCGCTACAAATACGATGCTGGTGACATTGGCTGGAACTCGGTCAAGATTGACCTGAATCCATTCATCTTCATCATCACCGCTCGCTTCAGCGCCTGTTCTTGAATCATCGGAATGAAGAACATAGGAAGAAGCTGGACCATTTTTTGGTGTATTGAAGTAAACTACATCTGCTGCGCTGGTGATTTTTCCATTGTGAAGCAGGAAAGCGGACAGATCGATATCCACATCGGTTCCCTGGATCACTGGATCCCAGATCAGAGAGACTCTGACTTCCGATAAGGATGCGCCATTGGGTTTACTCAAGTCGAGAGTAAATCCCTTTTGAAGATCAAGACTGATTGGAGCAGCTGCATTGCTGCCAAAATCGGGAGATTTTCCTCCAGGAAAATTTAAAGAACTGAAATCCATAATTTTCTCCTTTCACCGGACTATTCCGGTTAATTACTGATTTCTCTGATGGTTTAAGCTTGTGCCGCTGCCATCCCTTTTATATTTTCATCAATTGTATATTGATTTTTAAAAGCGTATGGGCCGACTTGACTGCTGAAAATCTTATGAATCATTGGTTAACTTCAATGGACTAGAAAGTCATTACATTCGCATTGGAATATTCTTCAGCTGCCTCAAACATCCATTGACCCTGATAGCGTTTTAAAACAGCCATCATCACCGCAGTCGCATTGTTTCCTTTTTCTGACATTTTTACTGAACAGAGAACTCTTCTGCCTGTTTCATCGACCAGTTTGCAATAGGCATTGTCGATCATCGCAAAAGTATGAAGCGGCAGCCCCTTCTTTTTACGAAGTTCATTGTAGATCACAACCCCAATACGAATTTGGGCCACATTGGCGGGAATCCGGTCCAGACGAATCATGATATTTTCATTATCCTTGTTTAAGGATTGGCATTCTCTGTCCACATCCTTATAGCCCTCGGATCCAGAACGGTCATCCTGATCGAGCCGCAGACCTCGTACTTCCCGATTATTGAAGAAGACCCGATCAAGAACTCGTCCTCTGTCGTCTTCAAGCACACAGATCAGATCAAGATCCACATCTTCCATGACTCTTTTTGTC
Source organism: Ileibacterium valens (assembly GCF_001945525.1). Classification (GTDB taxonomy): domain Bacteria; phylum Bacillota_I; class Bacilli_A; order Erysipelotrichales; family Erysipelotrichaceae; genus Ileibacterium; species Ileibacterium valens. The sequence continues at coordinate 2,181 of NZ_MPJW01000136.1, read as the reverse complement.
GTAAAGAATCCTCGCTTTTCAACCATTCGGCAATTCCAGCCGCAGCCAGCTCGAAGCCGACTGTCATCCAGGCGGTTTTTGGACAGGTTGACGAAGTCTCCTTTTTCAAGATCGAGTGTAATTCCCTTGTTTAAATCAAGCTGAATTTCCTTATTGAGATCCAGTTCAATTGCCATGATTTATCCTCCGAAACCTTTCTGTTTCATTTCGCTGACCATTTTCGTCAGTTCAGCCGAATCCTGCTTGCGCTGTTCAGAAGAAGCCTTCATTGTTTCATTGACTTCTGTGATCCCATTCATAATCGTATTCTGAACCTGCATCAGAGTATCGATTTTAATTCCTGTTGTATTGGCCATACGGGCGATGTTTTTCGAATTGGTCACTGTATTATTGGCGTTTCTTAACAGAAGCTCATTGGTTGCCTGATCGAGCTGCGCAATACTCGATGCTTGAATTTCCTGACGCTTGAGCATGATCGCATTGGTTAAGGAAATTTTAAACACAGGCAGAGTTACGATAAATGAGGTGTTGATCTTACCCATCAGCTGATAATTGGACTGCATCATCATGGCCAGAGTTGGCTGCAGCTGCAGAGAAACCATCTCCGCTGTCTGCAGGTCAGCCTTTCTTTGTTCAAGCAGATAGTAATTATCCTGCAGCTTACGGGTAATAAAGCTCTTCTGTTCTTCAGACATGCCAGGGGCTGTCTGAATTTCATTCATCTTGTCCTGAATTTCTTCAAGTCCGACTTCGGCTGCAACGACATAACATTCGAGTGCCTTAAAATACTTTGAGTTTTCGGTATACAGCTTTTCGAGGGTGGCATTGGAGTTATCGATATCAACCATATATCGATTTAAGGTTCCTGAAATCTTATCTACATCTCTAGCCAGGTTGTCATACTTAGCCACAATGCCTTCAATGGATTCCTTGGCTTTGTTTCGAATCTTACCAAAGATTCCTCTTTTTCCCATCGCATCTTCCATGTTCAGTTCAGCTGCATCAAACTTTTTCATGACACTGGTCAGATTGACCATCATTTCCGAAATTTCCTTGGAACGAATCGCATCGGTATTCGTCAGCAGCTGACTGGAAACCCGGCTGATTCCATCCCCGGCTTTCGCACCAAAAGACTGAATTGTTTTCGGATTGGAGATATCGATCTCATTGGTCAGAGATTTCACTTCCGGCAAGTTTCGTAATGCAAGCTGGTAATTGTCCTTATGCTCCATTTCAGCTACCGGAGTAATCGCAGCATTTACATCGACTCTAGGCTTATAACTGTACTGACTGCCGGCCGAAGCGGCAAATGGGTCTTCTTCAAGAACAGCCAGCGGACTTTCCAGATTATCAAAATTCATAGTTTTTTCCTTTCTGTTTTCTATTTCACTTTCCCTGAACGTTTTAATTTTCGTAACTGAACTTTTGAAATGGTTGAGAGTATCTTGGCATAAAGCGAAACCGCTTTTAAGCAGGTTTTGAATTGTTTAACAGAATATTTGGCAATCTTAAATTTCGTTCATTTTCACTTTGGTTTCTGCTATTCAATTCCTAAGAATTACCAGAATTCTGAATCACTTCTCTTTCTCTGTTCATGGAAAGTGTACTCATTAAAGCGTCATTATTTATGTCGTTTTCGAATATATCCATGAAATATCCCCGAAATTTCAACATAAATCTGACAGTAACAATTTTATTTTAACCATATTTTTTGACAATATTTAGAATGTTCTGACATTTTAAGACTTCCTAACAAAAGAAGGGGCTGTTAAATTTCGACTGATTTTTCATCAGCGAGATTTACAGCCCCTTTTTCTATGCTTTTTATCTGATTCAATCCTGTTTTATGATGTGTTTTTCCGCTCAAGTCAATTTTTGAACGCACTGAAAAGAGCCAAAACTCAAAAAGACTGTTTATAATCTTTTTCAGATTTCGCTTTTCTGCTCCTTTAATTTTCCATAACGTTCGAGTTCTGGGCAACTCATCCGATTTATGTTGTTTAATTTTCTAATATTGTGTCCCATGGCCACAATAAGCACCTCAAATTTTACGTTTTCCAGTCCCCGGCGTCTCAATCGGCTGTATCTGTAGTTTTCTTTAAGATCTCCGAAGGTTCCTTCCGTCTGAATGCTCCGGCTGACCATAATCTCATGTCCTGCATCTGAAGACATGTTCTCCCG
>NZ_MPJW01000089.1 GCF_001945525.1 Ileibacterium valens | reverse complement strand
TTTCGTAATCAATTTCAAAGATCTGCAAAAGCTCAGGGAAGAGACCCGATTAACGTTCTTCCAAAACATCACTACTGAGATTCCAAAGCATAGCCTGAGAAGCATCTATCGCTATGAAGATGAATCAGGAGAAATTCATCCTTTTGTTTACACAGCGAGATACTCTGCAAAGGCAGCAATAGAATCGATTTGATCCATCAAAAATACAGTAAGACAGTATTGAAAACGCTTTCAGGACCATTGTTCTACTAAAGCTGTTTTCAGTGCGCCGATTTTTCTGAATATTTAAGACGTAATCATTTATTTGCCCTCCCTATCAAGGCAAATGTACCTGCAAAGCAAACAAAACTTATTTTTATGATCACCATACAATTACACTTGACATTTAATAGTTAGGCTTTTTTGAATAAGCAAACAAAAGCGTTCATCCATCTGTTTCAGCACTATTGCATGTACTTAAAGAAAATATTTTTGGTGATTCTTCTGAAGGTTCTCGAAATACTTTGCGCGCTCTCGAAGTGAATCGATCAGCGGCCTGGTATTTCCATCAGAGACCAAGCACATTGAATAGACATCCGGATCCATCGCATCTGTCTGCAAAACGGCAAAGACTTCAAGATCATATTTCTTAAAGTCTTTTGTCAGCAGAGATCCTGTTTTATGTTCATCAAAGTATTTTTGATCTAAAAACTCAGTGACATCTCCAAACATCCCATAGTTATCCATATGATGCCCATACAGAATATTATTTATAGGGATCCGAAAAATCCGACTGATCCAGGCTGGACAGGAATATCGCTCCTGATAAGGAGGGCTTTCCATCTGCCCCCTTATTGAGATATTCCATATCATCATCTCCCTGCACAACAGGCTGATCGATGTGGGTCTTATCAATCGTGAGCCAGGCGATCACATCTGGATTCATCGCGATCAGCTGATTAAAGGAAAGCGGATCCTCAACATCCGGCTTCAATTTTGCCATGATTGATGGAAGGACAGCTTGAGATTGTCTGTAATCATCATAAAGACAATAGAAACAATAGAGGCAGCCAATCGACATCACGACAATTGTTAATACTGACAGGATCCGGTTTCCGGCATTGGCAAGGCGGGCTAATGTATGAAGCCCGTTTGAATTAGCAGTTGTTTTTCTTCTTTCCGAACATCGCATGGCCTAAACCGCCAAGTAGTGCCCGGCCGGCAAGGTATGGTCCATAGGTGATAAAGAAAGCGGTAGGAACATTAGAAGTACGGGTATTCGTGAAGGTGAATGCTACGTCATTATTGGCTGGCTGACCGGTCACTTCATAGTTATTTACGTTGATTGTTCCACCAGTACCGGCTGTCTGACTGATTCCAGGAGTATATATTCCATTCAGAACTTCTGGATCCGTTTCTTCGACTTTATAAGTATCTCCAGCACTCAGACCATAAACATTAAACGTCTGGCCCTGTCCCAGATTCACCGTTGCAGTAACGGTATTTGATCCATTGGCATCAAGCACCTGCTTGGTACTATTTGGAATTTCCAGAACAAATTGGTCATTCGTATTATCCGCAGTGATGGTGATTTTGAATCCAAAGCAATATCATTAAGTTAAGATTTCTATTCTTCCAATCGAGACTGAAAGAATAGAAATCTTAACTTAATGACATTGGTTTAAAAGCGTTAAAAAAACCGAAGCAAAAATACTGAAACAACAACAGAACGTGAAGCGCAAGACAAGACCTTCTTTCTCCAGCAAATCCTTCCTAAATGATTCAAATCTTTCAGCTAATATCCAGAAATCCTGAAATCTAATACAAGTAAACTCACTTGCCTAACCCACATTTATTCCTTCCTTATAGACCTTCTATATATTTATAGAAGACCTTCAGAATCACCTGTCATACCATATCCAACCTTTATAAGACCCTCTGTTATCTCATCCATAAAAACCATCAGATTCGTACTTCAGATCAGGCCTTCACCACATTTTTTCAATAATCTTCAGGACTGATAAATAATCTGAAATCACTTTATCTTTCAGGCTTTGGAAGCTTCAAAAACTCATTTACTGCGGTAAAACATACTATTTTGGCTGATTTGATAACATTCAATCCGAGATAAAAATTTTCATGTTTTCAAAAAGTATAATTAAATCAGGAAATGAAGTATATAAAGCAAAGGAGGTTGCTATGGATTCCCGATTTATTAATGTTAGCTGTGAAGGTACAGATGATCTGTTTCGTGTCTTTGCGGATACGGAAACTGGCGTCTGCTATGTGATTCATACTGATGTTGCTCATAACTCCGAGAGCATGAGTGTTCTGCTCGACGAAACTGGAAGCCCGATGATTGATCTTTCAGCAATCACTTATGTCGATTAGATAAAGTGACTTCCAGTACATGAAATTCATCATGTAAATGATCAAACCTTCATTACCTGATAACAAAGCCAAAAAAGGTTCAGAAACATTTCCGAAAACCGGAACAATGTTTCTGAACCTTCTTCATAATTAGATTATTACCAAGATCGTATTATATACCTGTTTATCGCGTAATTATATCCCAGCGCAAAAACGATCACTTTGATTTCATAAGCAACTCTTGATAAGTAAATTGAGAAAAATCATCATTTTCCAGATAACAAAGATAAAAGTATCATTCATCTCGAAAAGATATTACTCAGCACTCAAATCATAAATCGAAAAAGTGCTCATTACCTATAAATCATTGCGGTAATCTTTTCCGTGACCATTAGCATTTACTCTACTTTGGATAAGATAATCAGTTAGATTCAGTCTATCAAAGCGCGATATCCATTTTTTCGTAAATGACTTCTAACCGCTTCTTTTTCCTCTTCAGGTCGATATATTTCGGTATTAGCAACAACTCTAAGGAAAAATTTCATATTCGGGGATTTTCTATAGTCTGAATTTGATTTTTTATCCAACATTTTCATTCTTCCTTTTCGGGTCGGTTGTGCTGTTACTACTTTCTGCATTTTTGTTTATTCCTCATCATTCTTATTCACTAATGGTTCTATATTTTTATGTTAATGTGCTGATAAAAGAAATATCATTGATTCTAGTATCAAGAAATGAACGATATTGATCAAGATGCATGCTTACTATTTCTGAAAAATCGAACAATTCAAGTACTTTTAACAAAGATTGTCCACTTTCATCCGTTACGCTGACGCCAAATGTCAGGACCGGGAGAACTAAATTAGCAAGAATAAGAGTATTCCAGTTCTTTTTCAAACTAATTGTTATAAAGTCTTTCCACCTTTTATTGGGACCGATTTTTACTTGATTTGCATTTGCAGTGAAAATTAATGCGTTCCCGGAATCAAATGACTCTTTTAGAAGGTCGCCATAATCTAACCCGGAAGGTTCGCAAGCATACTCGTCGCTTCCAGACGTTTTCCAATTTATTGGTTTATACTTTATTCCTGTCGAACTACTATAGTTGGTCAAGTATTTAGACTCTATCATTCGGAAATGGACTCTAAGTTTGAATTTTGGATCAGTGCTTCCAATTATATTCAGGAAAAATAGCTTATATATATTATTTAATTCATTCAAATACGCTTCAAAAATACGACCTACAACTGCATTCACTTTATCCGAATATAAGAATTCTTCAATTTCAATACCAATTGAGCCAGGTTTATTGTCATTTACAGCATCAATCAATATTGGTCCAGTTTTTCTATCATACAAAGCATCCGAAAGAGCACTAAGCTTCTTAATTTTTCTTCGATTAATAGAATTATAGTTGATTTGCCTCTTATATAGATCCATAACCTCAATTGTTATTGCTGTCTGATAGCTATCGATCAATTCATCTACTTGTTTATGCAAATCAGTAAGACCATGGACATATTTCTGAATCGCATTCATCAACTCAGTTGATAAAAAAACTCCAGGGGCAAGTGACGGATTACTGACTGAAATAGTTAAGCATTTCTGATCATAAACATTTATAGGGTAATGATACTGGTCATCAACTGTTACCGAACCAATCTTAGATTGTCTAGAACGGTAAGTGAATCCTGCAGTTTCATCAACTTCTTTTATTGTTACATCAACACAATTTTCTCTAAGGTTAAATGTATATATTCCATAACAATGCATTCCATTCTGACCTTTTCCCATCACTCCTCCAACTGATTGTCCTGGAGCTTCGATCGCCGTTTCCGGCCATCCGATTCCAGCTGATAGAGTAGTAACCGTATGATGAAGAGTCGATAAATTATTCATCTTCGATTCATGAACATGACCACAAAGATAAAAGTCAGCTTTAAATCCTATTGGTAAAATAATTTGATTATAAAGATAGTCTTCATCTCTTCCGTTAAAAAAGCTATACGGATGGTGAGCTATAATGAAAGTTAAATCTGGCTTTGTATTTGCATCTGGATATTTTTCATGATATCTATTGACCAAATCTTGGATCTGAAAATCTCCAATCATAAGATTTTTAATATCTTTATCCCCAATACAGCTCCAAGCGGTATCCATAACTACAAAACAATATTTTTTGTCATTAAATTTCAATTCTTCCAGATAAAATGTTTCAGATATACTTTTCATTCCAAATTTATCTAAAATATGATTTGCGAGCTCTAAATACCCTGTTCCGGAATTAGACAAGTAGCACTCTTTAAAGTCAGACCAATAGTTTTCTTTGAAAGTATTGTTTGTTAAAGAAAACGTACCCATCTTCTCTCGGTTGAAAGTCTGGTTATTCATCGTCAAACGACATCCATCAACCAAAGTCTCCGTTTTTTTCGTTCTAGACTTGTCATGGTTGCCAGGAGCCATATATATCTTAATATCGTAATCAACCAATGAATCATATAGGTCGTCAAAAAAATCTTCCGCTAATTCATATGCACTTTTATAACCTAAGGTTTTTATTTTATATTTTGGTCCCTGGTGAAAAATATCTCCAGTTACAACTATCACTATTGCGGTTTTGGCAACCGCTTCAGTGTCTTTTGGGACTCGCGCTTTGACTTCCTTAACGATATCATCCAGCAAATTTTGATTGACAACAGACAAACTTGGGCCTTCCGTAATATGTAAATCGGATAAGTGAACTATCATTAGTTCCTTCATTTTTATTCCCCATTTCTAAAAATGGACTTTCAGTCATTCTTACGAATGCCAAAAGTCCAGTTTTAAATTATTTTTGTATGAGTATGATAGGAAATCTCGAAAGTTTATTGAATTGAGCTCCTGTCATGTTTTTTGTACCAACTAACAATGATCAACCCAGCGGTTATTAAGCTAACCAGCCAGAATGAAGCATTCGTACCTGTACTTGTATCTGCCGGTTTACCAGGTTTTCCTGGTTTATTTGGCTTTGTAGGAATACCTGTTCCTCTGTCTAAGCCTTCAGCTGTAAACCGCCAGTCAACTTCTCCAAAACGGTTAGCAAAATCATTTCCCAAATCATGAGGTACTGTGAGTTCAGCAGTAATAACTGACGTTTCGTTTGGTTCAAATTCTCCAAGCTTAATTGAAGTGTTTCCAACATGAGGAGCACCTTCAAAGATCAGTTCATCATTATGGATAAGTCTTAAGGTAAGCTGCTCTGTAAATTGCTTCATTGATTCAACAGATTCTTCATTATTATCCGGATGATTACTTAAAGGATCTTTTACATCATCATGTTCCTGAATTTCAAGATACAAAGCAATGTAATCAGAATCCTTGTTTTTATTTGTAATCGTAATCGTCTGAGTCAGGGTATCTCCTGGCATGACGTTTTTAAAACTAGAAAATAAATCCGGATCATCAATTGAGTCACCAGTATCAAGAGTAAATCCCTGATCCTGGCCAGAAAAATGAATGCTCATATCTTCTGCGTACACAGGAGTCTGAAGAATCCCCAACATACAGGAACTGATCATCAGGCTATAGATACTTGCTTTTAGCTTGTTCATTAGCCAGTCACCTCCTGATTCGTTGTGGCATCAGGAATGAATCCCCAAGTTTCTTTTACTGCATCGGAAGGATAAGCCTGAATATTCTGAGAAAGAACATCTACATTTAAAACATATCCATCTGGGGCCATATCTTTTTTAAAAGTGATTGAAGAAACTAAATTTTCAGTAGTCTCTCCAGCAGGTACCTTTTCTTTGTAATAGTAATAGCCATCTGATCCTTTTTCCCACTTCGATGATCCTGGCACTACTGTATAGTCAGTCCCTTCATCTGGTTTAAACGGAAGCATTTCGGAATTACCATCTTGATCAGCATTTTCAGAAATCCAGTTAAATTGCAGTTGAGCACGAATATAGACCGGAACACTACCGAGATTTGTTACGCGAACATCCTTTTTTACTAGATCCTGAAAATCTTCTTCAATTTTGGAGACAACGGTTCCCGCAGTAAATGTATTCTGGACTTTTCCCGTATCAAGTTTTAAATAGGCGATTGAACCGCCAATTCCCCCAATTCCAAGAAGGCAAATTGTTGATAACACCGCTGCTTTTCTTTTGGAGGCATTCAGCAGGTTCTTAGGAGTAAAAACATGTTTATTCATTTTACTGTACCTGCTTTCCATTAAATGTATTTCTAACCGAATCTGAATTCTTAAACCACTTATTAGGTTGTTTGGTATTCGTAAACGAAACGTCCGCAGTTTTTTGGCCTTCTACAGCTACAGTTTGAGTTTCATTATCCACTTCATATTCACTGCCGTACCAACCAGTGAGTTCTTCAACGATATAGTTTCCTTCAGGCAAATCTGTTAAAATAATCGATCCACCAGTATTAGCTGTAGAAATTGAAACCACTATGTCTATTGGCGTTGCTGCTCCAGTTTCACTTTTTACGCTGAACTGGAAAACCTTATTTGATGATTCTGCACCAGAAATTGTTTTTGTAATCTTTAACTTTCCGGTGTTTTTTTCAAATTTTGCGTAGTAAGTAGCATTCTGGTAACCAGGAGTTGTAATTTGCTGATTATTCAGAGTTCGAACATACTCTTTATCTTTTTGAGGGATAAATTTGGTTCCATCATCGTAAAGATCAGATGTTATTTTCTTAGTACACTCTTCATCAGAGAACCAACCAATAAACTTATATCCGGGTTTTGCAGTTGCGGTTGAACCTTCAACATTTCCACTAAAGACATCCACTACTTCAGATTTTGGATCAACTTCTCCGAACTCTTCTCCTTCGGGTCCAACTGCTTTGTACTGAATATGAGCTTTATCTTCAACATAATAGAAAACAATCTTATGACCGTCTTTATTTGTTAAAGCCAAACTTTGTGAAGGAGTTTCACATACATATCCTGGAATATTCTTTGAGGTTTCATTTAGTCTTGAACCATATCTTTGCATTCCAGTAACCGAATCAGTCAGATCAGGAGTTTGATCATCTGAATCTTTCAGCCGGTACCTGATGGTATAAGGTATTGGGATTCTATCGTAGTAAATGGTAATCGTTGTTCGATATCCATCTTCATCCAATTTCACTATTCCTTTTCCATCGACAATCTCAACCGGTTTTGATATTGGTTCTCCTGAATCCGTTGTTTCAACTTCAGCCTTCGCTCTGGTAAATTCAAACCATTCGCTTTCCAAGGTTGAGATCTCAATAGATTCTCCTCGTTTTCCATAATTTTCAATCGGATCTGTATACTGAGTATAATCTTCACCTTCAGCATTCTGAACCATATGGATAATTCGATATGGTGAGTTTTCAATATCGTCTACGTATTCGAAAATAATTACATTTTCTTTAGGATTAGTAGACATTACTTTTTGTTGAGATTGGCGTGTTGCTCTCATATTTGCAACATATGGAGCATCAAACGTTTCGAGAATCTTTGAAGTTCTACCTTGAACAGTTGGATGGACTGTGTCAGTAGTTCCCTGACGATAATAATGAATAGTATATTCAACATCTGGAGCTTTCACATATTGAAATTCAAAGATTTTTTCTTCTAATGATTCAGCATCAAACTTTACTGTATGACTGCTTGTTACAGGGAAATATCCATCACCTCGATATTCACTGTAGAATTCATCATCAGCTTTAGCGTAGAAAGTATCTTCAGTTCCATTCAAACCATTAACCGTACGATCATCTGCAATATATACTTTTTCCTTAGTTACTGGATCCTCATAGTAATACTTCAAAGTATAATCCACGCGGATGTCTGAATTCCATTTAGCATAAAGATCAAGGTTCTGTTTTACTGGCATATCAGGATGGAAAGGATGTTCAACACCCTGTTCATCTCTATAGAACCAGTTATCAAAGATGTAGGAACCGTTAACTGGAGTTTCAACAGGTTTGATTGTCGAACCATGTAAAACTTTTTGTGTTGCAGTGTCATCCGGTTTATCCTTTTCGTTCAGTCTAAAGGTAACTGTGTATTCTTTAGGAACCCATTTTGCATATAACAAGATATGTTTAGATGGCATCGTTTTACCGTCAAAGTTATATGGTTCTCCGGTCCCTCTTTCGTTCTGATACCATCCAGCAAATTCAACAGAACCTGGTTCATACTGGATAGGAATCTGATCAGCACCTGGAATGAAACCAGCACCAGAAATATCAGCTTCATATTTATAACTGTCGGTTATATCAGATTTCAGATTGCTGAAGACAATATTATAGGAATTACGATAGTATTTGAAATTTGCGTTATTATAGGATTCCCTTAACCCAGTCGAATCAGCGGTATTTAACGTGAATCCTTCAATCGGAAATCTATCCTGCTCTGTTACATACAATGAACTGTCAGATTTAGCTGTAACCGAGAAAGAGAGAGAATAATCATCACCGATAATGTTTTGTAAGTAGTAATGAGCGGTTTGCTCTTTTCCCGAGTTACCAGACTTATAATAATTAGCAGTTTCCGACGGCATTAAATCAACACAACACGTCCAAGGTCCAGCACCCGAGCTCTTAGTCGACCACGACCACTCTTTTTCTTCAGAACAGATTTTCAAGAAACGTTCTCTAATCTTGCTTCCCCAAGTTGCTGTTATACTGGCTATTGGTGTAGGATTCGAACCTGGATTTTTGTTATAGAAGTTCATTGTGAATTCAGTTCTTTCAAAATAGACATTCACAACTGTTGAACCATCTGCATTAACAATGCCTGTGTCGGCTTTGTTTAATTTCCATAGGTTGTTACTGAATTTTTCTAAAGTATCAAAAGATCCATAACATTCGTCAGTATGTTTATGTTCATCTTTACCACAAACGAGTTCTTTTTCATTGTTACAAGTAGGACTGATAATCGATCCAACCGATCCCCTACCAGTGTATTTATAATATTGGTCGTTTATATAGATACCTTTTTTGGTAATTAGGGGAAGACCCCATACTTTCCCATTAACCACTTGTCCATTTTGAGTCGCCGAGGTGTCAGGTGTAAAAGACTCAAGCCTACCCCATTCTGCTGCTCCTGGATAGCATTTCATTTCATGGACATGATCTTTATAACAAAAGTCAGTGTGAACGTGCTGTTCAAGGTCGCAGATTAATCCATAGTCGAGGACTTCTCCATGTGTGAAACCAACAGTACTATTAACATCTAGTTCTTTGTATGCAGTCGTCAAATAAGAATATTCATTTGACGGCGTGACTGTTCCATCAACACTAACTAAGTCTGGATCCTCTCCCCAGAAGATATAAGTTACTCTTGCTTTTTGTTCAGGAGTCCATACTGCAGTAAATGTTGTATTTGCTGCTGGCATTGTGCCTGGAACAGTCGCTGTTTGTCCATCTTTAGTCCAATGACTGAATGTATATCCAGTTTTAACAGGTGTTCCTACACTTGTTGGAGATTCATATCTGGCATAGATTGGTTCAACATTGTCTCCCCAACCTCCATCCAGACTGAACATCATCAGGTAGTAGTTTCGATCGTAGTAGAGTCGAATTACAGTTGATCCATCAGCTGCAATATCAGCATTCTCATAATTCAGAAGTGAGAATCCTGGATACATTGAGGAATAATTATTCTTTTCAATCTCTTCTTCGACTTTGCTGCCAGTAAATCCCGGTAGAAGATCTTCCTGGATTAAGTCATATTCATCATCTTCTAAATGCTGATGATAGATCTGAACTTTAAACCCAACGTTAGAAGGATCGTAATAAACCTGTACCGTCTTCCCTTCAGTAACTTCAGGAAGAGAAAATTCTACAAAAGGTGTTTTAGTCTCGAATCCTAATACAACCGGGCTATCGACCCTCTGATAAAGAGATTCTCCTTTGTTTACTGTTAATACCTTGGATTGAGCCGCTTCTTTTCCATCTGCAAATAAGTATTGAATAATAAAATTTACTTTTTCAGGTGCTGGAGACGGTGTTTCTTCCTCATTTACTCGGAATATATTTTCATTCCGGTAAGGAAGAACAACGTCTTCAACAACAGATTCATTTTCTGAATCTGTTAATACAGACTCTTCAATTTGTTCTGGATTATTCGTATCTGCAGGAACATTCTCCGGAGTTACTTCAGGTTGCTCTACTACTGGAGTATCAACATCAGGCTGACTTTCCTCTACTGGGGGTTCAGCTGGTGTTTTTTCCGGTTGAGGCACTTCCTCAGGCTGAGGTACTTCTTCTGGAGCTGGAGTTAAATCCGTTACTTTTGATTCTTCAACAATTACCGGGTTCTCAACAGAAAGACTTGGTTCTGTTTCCTCTTCTGGTTCTTTGTCCTGAAGAACAACACTTACCGATCCGCTGTATTGAATCTGGGTATCAGTGATTTGAGCCACTCGAATATGAGCAGTCCGATTTGAATCCAAAAGGTTTTCAATCAACGGTCTGGAAATACTTAAAACATTTCCATTTGCTCCAGAGACATTTACCCAGTCACTACCTGGAACTTGAATCTGCCATTGGATATTTTCTGTTACATTTGAGACTAGATCTCTCTTTTCATCAAAGGGAAGAGAAACAGACTGATTAGTAACTACCTGCTCTGATCCATCTTCATCTTTAAACGAAATCTGAAAGGCTTCGTTTTTGCTTTGACTTTTTTCAACAGGTGCTTCTGATTCATTTTCACGGTCATGATCGTGTTCTTCAGTTGTCTCTAAATAAGTATCCTGAGCATGAATCACACTAAACTGAGATGAAAGCATGCTTAAGCAAAGCAAACCAGCTAAAAATCTACGGCTTTTCATCATTCAGCCTCCTCTTCAACAAGAGGCCAGCCGATCGCTTCTTCAGCTGATTTTCCATTGTTTGCAGTCTGTACAGCCTGAGCATGAACGTTCAGGTTTATCACTGAATTCTGATAATCGTTACCGACTTTTGGATTCATATTCAGACTTTCAAACAATGAATTTGTTTCTTCTTTCGGATCAACAGGCTGCTGGTAATACCAGAAACCATCTTTTCCTTCTTTCCAGTCTTTATCATTAGCGAATGATACAACCGGAATATTTTTTGAAATCGTTTCAGGAAGCAGATTTCCTTCCTGATCTTCAATGGCCACATCCGCTTTTAAGCGAATCCAGGCCTGAGATTTTCCCTGATTCTCTACATGTACACTTCCATTGATTGAAACTCCTGGCATTAGTTCACCGGTAATCTCAGGAACTGTTACAAGTTTTCCATCATTGTTTTCTACCTTCTGAATTACCTCAATATCAATACCACCAGAAGTGATAATGTTATGAGTTCTTTTTTCAGACGTAAAATAAGCCAGAGATCCTGATCCGGCTAACATGATGGCTAGAAGAGCAATACCTAATGTTATAGGCTTTTTTTCCATTGCTTCTTTCCTTTCTTTCACGTTATAGCTGGTGATCAGACCAGGCTATAAACATTTTTCATTTTTTTCTCTAACAACATATACAACAAACAGGACTCCCATCAGGGAAGTCCTTTCGTTTGTTGAATTTAAGTTATTGCAGCAATTTATTTCGAATTAGTTCCAGCTTGGAGCGCCGAAAGCTTCATTTAATGCAGTATAAGCATCGGTAAATCCGTCAGCCTGAACAGCTTCAGCTTTGACGATGATATTCCAATCATCACCAATCTGTTTTTGAAGCTGCTGTACCTGCTCCTGAGTAGCACGTGAATCTAAGTACACCTGCTTAATAGCGTTTGGAGTTTTCTCACCAGTTTCGAGTGCTTTTTCGTGAGTTACAACGTAAACTGTGTACTCAACACCATCGATAGTTGTCTCATAAGTATTCCAGTCTCCTTCATAAGGAGCGTTTGCAGTTTTAGACCAGTCCCATTTCCCTACACCGATAGAATCACCAGAGTAGTTGAAGTGAAGAATGTTCTTAGAAGCATCAGGATTATTATCTAAAAGTTTAGGAATAGCGATATGTACTCGTACATAAGCTTCTTCAGAACCTGTGTTCTCTACCCATACTTCTTTTTTGATCCCATTCTGCAGAGTTCCAGCCTGAGCAGATCCAACTGCAGGCTTCAACTCTTTTGCAGCTTCTGAATCAAAGTTTTCTTCCAGATCAATAGCAACATTTCCTACTGTGAAAGTATTTGTTTTCACATCAGACTTATCTGTGAAGTAAGCTAAAGAAGTTCCGCCTAGCGCTAATGCACCAATGCCCAAAACAGCTGCAAGCTGAAGAACTTTTTTCTTGTTATTCATATTCAGTTCCCCTTAATGTACTGATTAAGCACCAGCCTCTGGAGTTGCTGGAGTATTTGCTGTTGTTTTACCGTAAGTATTCGACCAAGCGTCAGCTGCATCGGTAAATCCTGTAGATTGGGTTAGATATGAGTTAAACACCAGATTTGTTCCTTCTGCTAATTGTTCGCCGAAGTTACCAAAATCAATCTGGTTATCTTTTAGAACTGGTACCGAAAGATTTTCTGTTCCTTCTGCGACTTTATCTTTCTTAACGTAAACCAGTGCTCCGTCTTTAGTTACCTGTTTTCCGTCCTTCATTAATGCGATCCAATTAGTGTCGTCAATCGCCCAGGTCAGAGCATTATCGTCATCAGTTTCTTTTACAGTCACAAACAGATAGCTGTCTGCTGTAACTTTTTTAAGAGTTACAGTTGGATCTTTCATTACGTCCTGAAGACCCGGCAAAATATTGTCATAAGTGTTATCAATTACTTTTTCAGTTGCAGTAGTATCTGCAACATAATTTCCAGTTTCTTTGTCCCACTTAACCTTAGTTTCATCAAGAGTAAATACGCCATCTTTAGAATCAATCAGACCACTAACTGCTGTAAAAGTATTGGTAACAGTAGCACTTTGATTCTGTAAATATGCTAAAGATCCGGCAGCACCAGCAGCACCTACGAGCAGTAAAGCTAAAGTAGCTCCAGCTCTTTTAAATTTTTTATTCATTTCTCTTTTCTCCTCTTCGCGCTTATTCAGCATTTGAGTTTTGTTGCTGTCTTTCTTTTTCGTCCTGTTCCTTCCAGTGATCAAATAACATTCCTAATGCGATGACCATGACAAGAACGATGATCGCAATATAGAGTCCTGGAGGCTGGGCGATGTAGTAAGACAGATATCCGAGCATCGGAAGGTGAAAAAGTACTTTTCCTACGACATTCCGATAGTCGACGAGCGCGCCATCTACAGCTTCGTTGGCATCACCCTTTGTTTGAAATCGAATGATGGAAGAATCTTCCTCATCCGGTTCTACGCCGACAATTCTGTGAGTGACCACAGTATCTTCATCGGCCATAAAAGTAATCGGATCTCCAACTTCGTAATCCTGGGGATCTTCAGCTTTTGTAAACACCAGAGAACCTACTGGGTAAGTCGGTTCCATCGATCCCGAAACGATCGCGAAAGTCTTAAAACCGAATAGTCTTGGTCCTGCAAGAACTAGAGCGAGCAGAACCGCACAGATCACCAGAATTGTGGAGATTGCATTCCAGACAGTCTTAAAAGCCTGCTTCAATCGGTATGTACTCTCCTTTCTAAGTGGTAAGTGAAAACAGCCGTTATATAAACGGGACTCTGTTTTTGACGAGTTTCAAAAAGTCTGGCGCAGCAAGCCTGATTGCTGAAATCTCGACTCAGCCTTTTTTCAGGTTTCTATCGTTATTTCAGTGTTTAACTTTTCGATTCATCAAAAAGGCGGATTTTAATTTTCCGCATTTCAGAGTGATGTTCGTTTTCTGATCGTTGGACTTCTGGATTGTTTTTCTTTTGCAGGCAATGTTTTATGGATGGTTCAGCTCGCCAGTCCGTTTTTTAATTCCTTTTTCTTAAAGAGAGCAGCGGTAAATAGATGGTTAGTGATGAAAAACATTTTTATCAATCAGTTGTTGCTGCAAAGCCTTTAAAAAGAAAAGAATGAAAAACCATTGGTCGCATGAAAAACAAGCTGCGGATAATAAGCAGATCGGTGAGAAGAGTGGAATTTCAGATTGTATCTGATTAAGATGAATCTGAAAAAGTATAAATGTGAGGGCTGGAACCATTCACAGTGCTTTTTCACCTGCGAAGATCAAAGAATTCATGAATCTCGACGGCAATCAGTTTTCATGATGACTTTTGATTTTCGCTTTTTTTATCTGCGAATCGATCTTTTGTCAGAAAGTGGATAAGGAGTCTCGATGAATGTTCAAAGCCTGATTTGGTTCTTTATCGAGCAGACATCTGCCTGCTGTTCCTTATAAGGCTTGGCTTATGAATGAGCTGCAGTGTTATCGATTATTACAATTCGCTAAGTGCTTTTCTTTTTGAGAATGCACTTTGCGCTTTGATTTTTTACATACCATTCAATCATCCATTAACTCTGATTTACTTTCAGAAAAGATCTCTGATTATGAAACATTGGACAGTTGATTCAGTATTCTGAATGGATCTCTGTTTTCGTATTGCGTTTTTTTGTTTTGCATTTTTATGCAGAAATCCACATCGACCTGAATCCTGACTGGTTTGTTTGTCACCAGATAACATCTGCTTTTAAGCTTTAATTTTTAAAAGAATTTCTTCTAAAAACGTTCTGATCGAGAAATCATTACGAACGAAATGATTTTCTTCTATATATTCAGACGCTTAAGCTAAGATGATTTTCTATGTCCTTAAGATCAGATAGTATACATGATCCGTATTTTTTATGTGTATTATACAAATCATATACAGTTGTCAAATCAATTAGCTTTGCTTTATATATTCGTTAATTTGAATTTATCAACTGATTTGACTCTCTCATTTTAACTGTTCCTTTCCCAAAATCAACACATTTTCAATATATTAGTTTAAAATTTTATTTTTATGACGTTCTTTTTGCATCTCACGCATTCTGATATCTAAAATTTTTATTTTTAAGATAATAAAATATTTTAGTATAGCGAATAATCGTTTATTGCTTCCATGATGTTATGACATCAGTGGTGACGGTTATCATTTTGCGATTTTAAAATCATCTTTTTAATATAGATACTGTCCGAACAATCATTCATTCAAATGGATTTATCGATTTAGTATCCGTTTTTTATGGATAATCCTCCTGTGTTTCCAACTTTCAGCTTTCCTGCCTTCTTCTTTCCTTTTTCGTGTTTTTCCCATCAGCTAAAAGGGCTTCTTTTTCAGGCTGATTCCCAACTCTGTCTAGATAGGGTTCCCTTAAGAAGAAGCCTGTGATCGATTCTGAATGGTTATTGGCGATAAATACTCTGTCGTTTTTTGTAAACTTATTTGTTTATTGGGTGGTGTACTTCTTTTTGATTTTTTTGCTGAATTGTTTGTGTCTTTTACTTCTGTACATCTTGTGGTTTGTATTTTGTTCATTCCTTTCCTTCATAGCATTTGCTTCTTCGCTTTTACTTCAATTCACAGATTCTTTATTTCATTTCGTACTAAACTGAAGTCATGAATGAAGAAGAAAAATTTACTCAATACGTAAAGAACTATGATCCAGAAGACCCTCAGATTGCTTTAAAGATCAGGCACACCTGGAAGGTTGTTTCGGCAGCCATGCAAATTGCAGAATCCTTAAAGCTCGATGAAAAGACTAAACGCTTAGTCAAACTGGCTGCCCTGTTTCATGACATCGGACGATTTGAACAGGTGCGCCGATATCATACGTTTATCGATTCCATAAGCATTGATCACGCTGCGCTTGGATACGAGATCGTTTTAAGCGAAGATTTCCTTGATGATCTATCTGCTGCCGACAAAAAACTGGTTTCAATTGCAATCAAAGATCATTCGTTATTTGAGCTACCTGTTTATGAGCAGCATGATGCTAAAATCCAGGATCTGATTTCAAGAATCGTGCGGGATGCGGATAAGATCGATATTTTCAGAGTGATCACCAACGAGAGAACTGAAGATACGTCCGGAGCGAGTAAAGAAGAAATTGAGATGCTCTCACTGAGTCAGGCGGTGAAGGAAGCATTGTTGAATGGAAAAAGTATTTTACGTTCAGATCGAAAGAATGCTCTTGATGTCTGGGTCTCCTATCTTGGATTTTTTGCGGACCTGAATTATCCGATTTCATGGCAGATCATTGATCAGCAGGGATACTGGAGAAAACCACTGGAACAGATGGATTTCAAAAATCAGAAGACAAAAGACGATTTAAAGCAAGTTCAAAGGCTGATCGAAGTTCAGATGGAGCAGAAAAAAGTCCTGCTAACACAGACAAGAAACAGACAGTAAATAGACAGTAAATTAGAAACAGACAATAAATACAGATAAGGATAGAAGATTCTTTGGACTCAATGTGTACAAAATCAGAAGTTGAAATGGCAAAGCAATTCAACTCTGCTTCTATATTGAATCAGAGCAGAGTTGTTCTATTGTGAATACCAGCTTTTAGAGTACATTTTGATATTCCATTATTTTGTTAAAGGTTTTATATGTCAGATTTATCCGCGGTATCGATCATGGAATAAAGCAAGTGATTAAGAATAGATACAAGGAGGATGAATTTGAATCCTGCAAAAGCCCTTTGACATGAAGATTGCTGTTGGCTTTTTTAGTCCATTTTTGATTCGTCTAGATCATTGCGTTGTTTTCTTTGGATATGGAGGGATTTTCAATCGGTTCAGGCAGTGTTGTCTGTCATGATCCATATCCGCGAAAATTCAGTTGGCGATCAGATATGGCATTTTGCTTATTGCACTCATATTCAGGTTATTGAAGTTAGTCGTGAATTCTTTGATCTGTTTCCCTTTCTATTTACCTTTGACATTACTGTCCGGTGATCGGACTTCAATTCTTATTGAATACAAATCCGCTTTTAATCAGGCATTTTCTTTTGTCTTTGCTGGACTGAAATCTCATCCTGGCTCTTTCATTCGAGATCTCAAAAATGCTTTCAAAATCCATGCGGCGAGCTTCGCATTCGCTTCAATCCATTGGCTTCAAATAAAGGAAAAGCCAAAAATTTAAAGAAGAGATCGATGACTTTACGTTTGGCACCGATCTCTTCTTTATTTAATTATCTGTAATTCCCAAGCTTTTTCTACCTAGAAATTCTATCTAATTTCTAACTGCTTTAATTACGCTTTATGTATAGCTTTTTTCGAGCTAAAACCACCCATATACTCCTAAAAAGATTTATTCTATAGG
>NZ_MPJW01000124.1 GCF_001945525.1 Ileibacterium valens | reverse complement strand
TATCGTATTCGTGAGGCTTGAAGCCGAAAAATGGCTGATTCCAGATAAAAATTTCTGGTAGATTCTGAACACCACGATGAAGTGCGGAGCAATTCGCGCTTCTATCTGCTTAACTTAATGACATTGGTTTTTTTATAAACGGCTTTCGGATCTTCTGGCAGACCCGAAAAATGAACCGTAGCCATATTTTCCTTCATACTTTTTAAACAGATAGCAGGTCATCAATGCCGCGAACAGTTCAGCAGCAGGAACTGACAGCCAGATTCCGATGATTCCTAAAAATTGAGGAAGAATCAGAATAAAGATCACCTGAAAGATAACCGTCCGCACAAATGAGATCAATGCAGAAATCGGACCATTGTTTAAAGCTGTAAAGAAAGCCGATCCAAAAACGGAGATTCCAAAAGCCAGGAAAGCAAAGGAAAATATATAGAAACCTTCCAGAGTCATTTCATATAATCCCTGATCATAGCCGGTAAACAGATCCGATAAGGCTGGAGCTAAGATCTCTGCCAAAGCAAACATTCCCAGGGATATGATCAGAACAATCCATATCGATCGGGTATACAGCTCATGAAGCTGTTTTTTATCATTCGCACCATATTTATAGCTGATAACCAGAGCGATCCCGATACTGTAACCATAAAAGAAGGCACCAAAAATCATTGAAACATACATTAAAACTCCATAGGAGGCTACGCCATCTTCGCCTGCAAGACGAAGCAGCTGCCAGTTAAACAAGATTCCAATCAAAGATTGCGAAAGGTTCGTCATCAGTTCACTGGCCCCATTTAAGCAGGTCTGCCATAAATTGGACAGCTGAGCAGCCGCCTGGCCAAGATACAGAGTCCCTTTACGATTAAAGGCAAAGTAGGCAATCGGAATCATGCCGCCTAAAAACTGACCGGAAATCGTCGCTAAAGCGGCTCCGGAAACACCCCAGCCAAATAAAACGATGAAAACATAATCGAGCACCATATTGGTGATTCCAGCTCCTATAGTCACCATGAAATTCAGGGTTGGATGCCCTGCTGTAATCATCAGAGCCTGGAAATAATATTGAAGGATAAAAAATGTCATCCCCAGAAGACTGATCTTTCCATAAACCAGGGCTTCATCAAACATAACTCCGTTCGCTCCGAGCATATGCAAAATATTTGGCATAAACAGATAGCCCAGGATACAGATGATGATTGAAAGGATGACCAGAGTGTAAGTCAGCTGCGAAAATACTTTTCTGGCCTTTTTATCTTCTTTCATCCCCATGAACTTGGCAATGAGTGCCGAGCCGCCGCTTCCAAACATCAAACCGACTGTTCCAATAATCATTAATACCGACATGATGAAATTTACAGCGGAAAAACCATTTTCCCGACATATGTACTGATGATAATTCCATCAACAATTCCATAAACTGATCCAATAATCATGGTCAGAATGGTTGGAATTGTAAAGCGGATCATCTCATCAGTAAACCGTTCAAGCAAAGAAAACAGGATTTCCACTTCCTGCTGACTAAATGAAGTCAGCGCTTTCGTTTCAAATTTCTGCATCAGACCAGCCGTCGCCCTGGCCTGTTTCATCCCTTTTTCTGTCAGAACAGCTGCTTTGTTTTTCTTTGAATTTGGAAGATAGTCGACTTTGATATCTCCATCTTTTTCCATACTTCGAAGCTGCGAATTTAATGTCTGTTTGGGAATTGACATATAGCTGCATATTTCCGAAAGCAGACAGGAGCCGCCTTCTGCAAGCAGGCAGTAATAGATTTCCATCTTCGGTTAGGATATACACAAAAGATTCGCCAGATTGCGATAAACCTCATTGAGCTGATCCAGAGTAAATTTCAACCGGTTCAGTCGATTGTTCATATTTATCTACCTCCTCGTATTTCTCTTCTGATGAGCTGACCTCTTGTTTGATCTTCAGCCAGCTGTCTCTTAACGCCCGATCATCTCAGTACGATTTCGTACTATTGTCCATATCAATAAAATTCTTTTTCAGGTTTCTTCTTATGTTTATTCCTCTTAAACGCGCAAAAAGAGCCTTTCCAGATGGAAAGACTCTCTTTTAATCATTCAACTAGCGAAATGAATCCCACTGCCTGAATTATTCAGTTTCTGATGTTGATACTGTATTGGCTTCTTCAGGTTTTTCTTCTGGTTTTGGCGCTTCTTCAGGTTTTTCAACCTTTAAAATCATTGCTGAGAAAGCAGGCACCAGAGCCTGAATGCGATATGGCTGATTATTTAACGGAAGACGGATCGCCTTGAAGTCTCTTTGGTCGTTATGGCCAAGGTTTCCGTTGTATTTGCTCCATTGGGTATTGAGCACTTCATGATAAACACCCTTATACGGCACTCCAAACTGAAGTGTATAGGAGTTTGTGGAGAAGTTAATCAGGAATACATAAACATTCTTGCTTCCTTTTCGCATAAAGGAGAATGTATTATGAGCCGCGTCATCCGCATTGATCCACTGGAAATTGGTTGGATCATAACCATACCAGAAAGCATCATCATTTTTGTAAATGCCTGTTAAATCCTGGAAGAACACTTCAAAACCAGCATGCATTGGATACTGGCGAAGGAACCAGTCAGTCCCCTTCTGCTCATCCCATTCACGAAGCATGCCAATTTCATTACCCATGAAGTTCAGTTTTTTACCTGGATGTCCAAACATATAGGTATACAGTTCACGAGCCTGAGCAAACTTGTCTTCATAACTTCCCCACATCTTATCGACGATGGTTGCTTTTCCATGTACAACTTCATCATGAGAAAGCGGCAGAATGAATTTTTCTGAATAGAAATAAGCCATCGAGAAAGTGATGTTATTGTGATGCCACTGACGATAGATCGGATCTTTAGCCAGATACTTCAGAGTATCGTTCATCCAGCCTAAATCCCATTTATAATCATACCCAAGACCACCATCGAGAGTCGACTTGCAGACGTTCGGGAAGTCAGTAGAGTCTTCTGCAATCAGCATGATCTTGCCTTCGTATTCGCTGTTGAGCATGAAGTTCATTCGTTTAATAAAGTCAGTAGCACCTTTGTTTTCGCCGCGCATTTTGTTGCCTTTCCAGAAAATCGCATTGGAAATAGCATCCATACGCAGACCATCAAAATGGTATTCCTTGATCCAGTAGTTGGCAGCAGACATCAAGAATGAACGAACTGTTTCCTTGCCTAAATCAAAGTATGATGTTCCCCATTCAGAATGAGCATCATCGCCATTGGTGTATTCATAAAGCGGAGTTCCATCATAATAAGCCAGAGCGTATTCATCCTTAACAAAGTGAACCGGAACAAAGTCCATGATAACGCCGATTCCGGCTTCATGCAGACGGTTTACGAATTCTTTCAGTTCAATGTTATTGCCATACCGGCTGGTTACTGAGAAGAAGCCAGAAACCTGATAGCCCCAGGAACCATCGAATGGGAATTCAGATAATGGCATCACTTCAACATGAGAGAAATGATATTTTTTACAATGTTCAATCAGTTCATCGACAATATCCGAGTATTTAACAAAGTAGCCGTCTTCATGCTGCTCCGGAAGCACATCTTCGAGTTCGACACGGGTATTTTTATCACGCCAGGAACCGATATTCATTTCATAAATCGAAATTGGATCATCAAAACCTTTGTTGCGTTTTTTCATCCACTCGGCATCATTCCATCCATCAAAATCTAAAGATGCTACGACGGAATCATTTTCCGGACGGAATTTGGAGTAGAAAGCATATGGATCAATCTTGTCGATCGTACGTCCAGTAGACTGGGTAATACGGTATTTGTAAGCATCTCCCACTTTTGCTTCTGGAACGTGAACAATCCAAACGCCTTCTTCGTCCTTTTCCATGGGATTTACTGCTTCATCCCAATTATTAAAATCTCCAACAACGCTGATCTTCGAAGCGTGAGGGGCATACAATACAAAATCAACCCCTTCTTTTGCAGGATGTGCGCCAAAATATTCGTAAGCATTCAGCTCATGACCCTGGAAGAAGTTGGTGAGATTCTTTTTAATCATTATTTTTCCTCCAAACAATTCAAATTGAAATCTGGTATTGTGTTCCATTTCATTTTACAAGATCCTCAGAAAAAGAGAGTGCAGAAACAAAGAAAACTCTGGATCTGTTCATTCTAAGCATCAGACAAAAACCATAAAATGCCTAAAAAATAAAATTTGATCACCTCTTTTCCAAACACAATCCTAAATAGATTATTTTTTATCTTTGAATATAAAATCTATTCGTGAAAACAAACCAGGCACAATATGTCCCGATAGACCCGATAGAAAGGAAGAAAAACGTTTATCGCTTTTGTTTTCATCTGGCTTACTTTCAATATCAGTGGCTGCGAATCAATTATTATGACAATATGACATTTACAATCAGACGTTGAATCGCATGGAATATCTGAGCTGTGTTTTTTTCAGTCGAACATTCTTCAGGAATTGTTTCTCCATTTCAGCCATGAAAATGGTATAACGAACATAAGAGAAATGGAGGTAGATCTAATGCCTACAATGGGAATCTCAGTTTATCCGGATTTAAGTCCGTTTGAGGAAATTAAGGAGTATTTGGCTCTAGCTGGAAAATATGGAGCCAAGCGTGTATTTTCCAGTATGTTTTCCGTCGAAGGAACCAAGGAAGAAATCTTTGACTATTTCCGTAAACTGATTGAAGAAGCACATAAATATGGAATGGAAGTTTCACTCGATGTAAACACCCGCTTTTTGGACGATATGGGTGTGACGTTTGATAACGTAAAGGATTTTGCCGATATTGGATGCGACATCATCCGAATGGATGAAGCGTATGGCGATTATCGCGATACAGCCATGATCAACAACCCTTACGGAATTAAAATCGAATACAACGCAAGTACTGTTTCCCCAATGATCGGCCGTCTGCTTGAAGATGGTGCCGATAAGGAAAAAATTCTCGCTTGCCATAACTTTTATCCTCAGCCATGGACCGGAATGCCCTGGGCTAAATTCAAAAAGGTAAATCAGGAAATCAAGGATCTCGAAGACATTCGAATCGGAGCATTCATTTCTTCAAACGCAGAAGGAACCAATGGCGTCTGGGATGCCGAATATGGTCTTCCGACTGTTGAAAGAATGAGAAATTATCCTGTCGATTTGCAGGCCCGTCTGATTCTGGCAACCGATCATATCGACGATGTTCTTTTTGGAAACTACTATGCTTCCGAAGACGAATTCAAGGCTGTCGCTGACGTTTTAAATCCAGAACCTGTTAAAAATCTGGTTCCAGGCTATATCCCGGAAGACAAGCTGACTCATCCAAAAACAATCAAAATCAAGCTTGACCCTGAAGCCACCAAAGCCGAAAGAAAGTCCGTTCTTGAATTTGCTCCCCATGCCGACCTGGGTGATTCTTCTGAATGGATCTGGCGTTCCAGACTTCCAAGAGTCTATTTCAAGGATACCGAATTTGCTCCCAGAGATGCTCATAAGGATACGTTCGAACGCGGCGATGTCGTTGTCGTAAACGATAATTACAAACATTATGCTGGAGAAGTTCATATCGTTCTTGAACCAATGAAAAATGATGGATTAAGAAATCTGGTTGGTAAAGTGTCCGGACCAGAACTCGATATGATCGATCTGCTCAAGCCAAACGATGTTGTAGTCTTCGAAGAAGAATAGTCAGTTTTTCTTCTCTTTGATCACTGATATTCAATCTTTGTTATCGAAACGGAGAATCCAGATCTTCTGTAGATTTGGATTCTTTTTTATTATTCGTAATTTTCAAATACTTATGTAACTCTTCATTTCTCCAGTAGTTTCAGTACTTCAATTCTCTTCTTAAACCTCCTGTCAGAAATCAGTTCATACCTTTTGATGCTTGGACCGGAATTTTTCAAATTCTTTCAAGAATTATTTAAATTTATTCATCTATGTTCATATTTCTTCGGTTTATTTCATATAATTTCCTGGTATTTGAATGTTTTTGGTAGATTTTAAATAATTTTAAATTTTTATGATTTTATTTGAATGATTTTGATTGATTCTGATTCTGCAAGGGATTACAGTATGGGTGTCAGAAACAAAAGCAAAGTCATGCTCAAAACCTGACAGCCTGCAAATGTTTTTTTAACAAATTTCTTTTCCAGATAACGAACAGGATTTTGAAAAGACCAATTCGATAAAGCAAGACAAAGAAATTAAAAGAAAAAAGAATGAAGAGAAAAAAAATAAAGAAAGGAGAAACGCTTCATGCTAACTGAAGAGAGACATCAAAAACTGCTCAATCTGGTTAATACCAATCAGACGGTCTCCACTCAGGAACTTGTTGATCATCTGGATACTTCTGAATCAACCCTTCGAAGAGATCTGCTTGAACTTGAATCCAAAGGTCTGCTCTGGAGAATCCGGGGTGGAGCAAAAGCCAGAAACATTGCCGGGATGAATGACAATGATTCAAGAGTCAGTGCCCGCCGAACGCATAACGCGCCTGAAAAGAAAAAGATGGCAGAATTCGCCAGCCAGCTGATTGAACCTGGAGATACCGTCTATATCGATGGCGGAACTTCAACTGAATTTCTGATCGAACAGATTCAGCAAAAAGATGCCTTCTATATCACCAACGCCATCTTTCACGCCAACAAACTGGCCGCCAAAGGATTTTCTGTCAGTCTGGTCGGAGGCCAGTACAAGGGAGTGACTGAAACAATCATCGGGGAGGAAGCCTGCGAGTTTTTAGGCAAGTACAATTTCTCAATCGGATTTTTCGGAACCAACGGCGTCAGCCAGTCCGGTTTTACCACTCCGGATATTTCAGAAGGCATGCTCAAGCGAAAGGCGATTTCCAGATGCCAGAAAAGCTATGTCCTGGCTGATCCAAGCAAATTTCATCTCCAGCAAAGAGTGACTTTTGCCAACCCGGAAGACTGCACGGTGATCACGACAAAATCAGCTGATGATTTAGAAGGCGTGATTGACATGATTGCCCTCGATAAACAGCAGCGAAAACCTGCCTGAAAAGCAGAAATTGTCTCAGACATGGCTTCAGGAAAAATGAATACAGAGTCTACGGCGTGGAAAAGATAAATTTCAGATAGTTAAAGGAAAAACAGAAAAGGAAAAAGTAGAAAAGGAAAAAGGAAAATTATGATCTGCACATTAACACTCAATCCCTCACTCGACTACATCGTTACTGTCAACGACTTTATTGTCGGTGCGACCAATCGGACCAGTGATGACTTCATTTTGCCAGGCGGCAAAGGAATCAACGTTTCCATCGTTTTACAGAACTTAGGCTATCCCAATCAGGCCTATGGCTTTCTGGCAGGATTTACCGGCAAAGCCCTTGAATCCATGCTTGAAGAAGCCGGAGTCAACGCGGATTTCTTATGGGTTAAGGAAGGGGACACCAGAATCAATGTCAAACTTCGCTCAAAAGAAGAAACGGAAATCAACGGTCGGGGCCCAAAAATCAAAGAAGAAGATATACAAAAACTCTTAGCTAAACTTGATGGACTGACCCAGGGAGATACGCTCATCATTTCCGGAGCCATTCCTTCTTCCCTGCCGCAGACGCTTTACCGTGACATTATGGAACATCTAAAAGGACGCGGCGTTCGCATCGTTGTGGATGCCACCCGCGATCTGCTGCTCAATGTTCTTGAAAAACACCCGTTTTTGATCAAACCCAATCAGGCAGAAATCGAAGAAATGTTCAACGTCAAACTCAATACCATTGAAGACATTGAAAAGTACGCTCGAATTTTGCAGGACAAGGGAGCCATCAATGTTCTGGTTTCCATGGGTAAGGATGGAGCGCTCCTTGTCGATGAACACCATAAAGTGCATTTTGCAAAGGCCCCCAAAGGAATCCTGAAGAATTCTGTCGGAGCAGGCGACAGCATGGTCGCGGGATTCATGAGCGGCTATTTCAAGAATCAGAATTATGATGAAGCTTTCAAAACTGGTGTCTGCACCGGAAGCGCTTCGGCTTTCTCCGATCTGCTGGCTACAAAAGAAGAAGTTGAAGCCTTAATGAAAGCAAGTGAAGATCTCTTTACTCCAGGTCACTAATCACATCCCCTGAATGTCATACAAATCAAATCATCCAGTAAAAGATCCAACAGTAAAAAAATCAAGAATCAAGTATAAGAATTGAGGAAATTAAGGAAAAAGGAAAGGAAATATCATGAAAATCAACGAACTGCTGTCTTTAGACAGCATCAATCTTCATGGCACACCAACGGATAAGAATCAGACCATCGAACAGGCCATCGATCTGATGGTAAAAAGCGGACGCATCTCTGATCGTCAGGCTTATTCCAAAGCTGTTCATGACCGTGAAAAAGAATTCTCGACAGGTGTAGGTGGAGGAATCGCCATTCCTCATGGCCGTTCTGCCGGAGTTTCCAAAGCCGGTTTGGCTGCCATGGTCATTCCATCTGGAGTTGATTATGAATCACTGGATGGAAGTCCGGTCCAGCTGGTCTTTTTGATCGCCGCTCCTGAAGAAGGAAGCGTCCACCTGGAAGTTCTTGCCAGACTTTCAAGAATGTTAATGGATGAATCCCTTGTCTCATCTTTAATTCATGCAAATTCGGAAAAAGAATTTCTGGATATCTTAAATGATGCTGAACGAAAAGCCGATGAAAAGGAAGAAGCCCTGGCCAGAGAACAGCAGGCCGATGCCGCAACTGAAGCGAATCAGGAAGGCACTTTACTTCTTGGAGTCACCGGATGCCCAACCGGAATCGCTCATACCTATATGGCGGCAGAAGCCATCGAGAAAACCGCTAAGGAAATGGGATACAACGTCAAGGTTGAAACCCGTGGAAGCGGCGGAGCCAAAAACATCCTGACTCCTGAAGAAATCAAAAAGGCCAGAGCGATTATTGTTGCAGCTGATGTCAATGTTCCAATGGATCGCTTTGATGGCAAGGAAGTTTTACAGGTTCCAGTAAAGGATGGCGTTTCCAAACCAAAGGAACTGATTGAAAAAGCTGTATCCGGAGCCGCTCCAATTTATCACGGCGGCGGAGTGGTTGAAGAATCTTCAACGACTGAAAGCGGCTGGCATAAGGTCTACAAAGATCTGATGAACGGCGTCTCTCACATGCTTCCCTTCATCGTCGGCGGCGGAATCATGATTGCCATTGCCTTTATGATCGATGGTTTCTTTGTCGATATGGATACATTAGATGTCGCTGAACGTTCGTTATTTGGAACAATCACTCCGGCTGCAGCATTCTTCAAGAATGTAGGTAATGTTGCATTTGGATTCATGCTTCCAATTCTTGCCGGTTATATTGCTGAATCAATTGCTGAAAGACCTGGTCTGGTTGCCGGATTTGTCGGCGGTGCGTTAGCCGCCAGTGGAACTTCTGGCTTTCTGGGTGCCTTAATTGCTGGTTTTGCCGCTGGTTATCTTGTCAATCTGCTTAAAAAGCTGTTTGCATTCATGCCTGCTTCACTGGATGGAATTAAACCGATGCTTCTTTATCCGTTCTTTGGAGTTCTTCTTACCGGTTTACTGATGCAGTTTGTCATTGAACCTCCAGTCGGATGGGTGAACATGCAGCTCAATGCTTTCCTGAATTCAATGAATGGAACTTCTTCTGTCATTCTTGGAGCAATTCTTGGCGGTATGATGGCCATTGATATGGGTGGACCTTTCAACAAAGCTGCTTACGTATTTGGAACTGCCGCTTTAGCATCAGGCAACTATGAAGTCATGGCCGCTGTTATGATCGGCGGTATGGTTCCACCAATCGCAATCGCC
The DNA here is from genome assembly GCF_001945525.1 of Ileibacterium valens. Taxonomy (GTDB): domain Bacteria; phylum Bacillota_I; class Bacilli_A; order Erysipelotrichales; family Erysipelotrichaceae; genus Ileibacterium; species Ileibacterium valens. The sequence goes on along the minus strand of NZ_MPJW01000124.1, from coordinate 8,003 downwards.
CTGGCTTCAATGATTTTCAAAAACAAATTCACTGAAAGTGAACAGAAAACTGCTCCAACCAATGTGGTTATGGGTCTTTCCTTTATTACTGAAGGCGCTATTCCTTTTGCTGCATCCGATCCACTTCACGTACTGCCTGCCTGCGCCATTGCAAGTGCAGTTGCTGGAGCTTTGAGTATGATGTTTGGATGCACTCTGATGGCTCCTCATGGCGGAATCTTCGTATTTATCACCGTCGGAAATCCTTGGATGTATCTGTTGGCGCTAGTTGTCGGAAGCATTGTTGGCGCACTACTTCTTGGACTGCTGCGCAAACCGGTAAAGGCTGCCTGATTGAAAAAAATCAATCTTAGATACTCATCTTCCTGAAATACCTGTTCAGTCCAAATGGACTGAATGAATTAGATGAATTCAGATGAAGTCAGACGAAATCCATTCAAATCATCGTATGACTTCAATCGAAAATCATCCCAAAATTACAAAAGAGCAGCTTCACTCAAATTCATCAGAGTGAAGCTGCTCTTTATTAATTATAGTGATCAGACTTTTCGGGTTATCTCGTTTTTGAAATCCGCAAAAGGACTTAGTCTGTACAATTGATCCGGTTAGCGCAGATCCTGCATGGCTACATCGTCCATGTCGTCAAAATCCTGGTTTTCTCCAACCATTCCCCAGATAAAGGAGTAGTTTCTGGATCCGCTGCCAGAATGGATGGACCAGGAGGGAGAAATGATTGCCTCTTCGTTGCGGACAACAACGTGTCTGGTTTCGTCGGGTTCGCCCATAAAATGCATGACAAAAGCATCCTCTGGCATATCAAAATACAGATAGACTTCCATTCGTCTGTCATGGGTATGACAGGGCATCGTATTCCAGACACTTCCAGGTTCAAGATGAGTCAGTCCCATTTCCAGCTGACAGGTCTCCACCTGACCGGGCAGGATATACTTGTTGATGGTCCGGTGATTGGAATCTTCGAGACTACCCAGTTCTTTTTTATTTTCCGGCAGAATTTCAACATCGTAATCAAACTCGGCTTTTTTATCCTTAAGAATCCGCTTTGTTGGATAAGTCATATGGGCTGGTCCAGAACACATATAAAACTTCGCCGGATTGGCAGCGTCCTTGCTCAAGAATTCGATATCTTTCGTTCCTTTGCCAAGATACAGGCCATCTCTGGCATCAATCTCATAATCAACACCATCTGCTTTAATTACGCCATCGCCGCCGATATTGATAATTCCCAGCTCTCTTCTTTCAAGAAAATATTTGGCGCGAAGCTCATCCCCGGCTTCAAGTTTCAAAGCTTCGTTTACAGGCATCGCCCCACCGAAAATAATCCGGTCGATATGACTGTAAATCAGTCTGATTTCATCAGGCACAAAAAGATCACTGACCAGGAATTCTTCTCGAAGTCTTTTTGTATCGTAATATTTCGCATCTCTGGGTGAACTTGCAGTTCTCAGTTCCATGATTTGAAGTTCCTTTCATCGCTTTTCATCACTTTAATTTATTCGTTCAATTCATCCTGTTCATCGACTTTTAAACCAGTTTTTTACCTATATTTTTATCGACGATTTGGAATGTTCTGACAGATCAACTTCATTCAGACTCTATTTGCAGAAGTCTGGAATATTCTGAAGAATTATTGAGACAAAATCAGAAGCAGTTTACCTGTCCTCAATCAGATCGCTGATCAGTTTTTTATATTCTTCATCCGGGCAGTCTTTAAAAAAGAGCTCCTGGAACGACTTACGTCCAATGACACCCTGCAGCAGATTCTTATCCAGCTTTGGAAGAATGTCTTTCAGGTCACGACAGGTGACAGCTTTTACTTCATCAAGGATTTTTTTATTTCTCTGCTCTGGAATGGCTCTTTCCCTTGGATATCCCTGTCCGCTTTTTTCGCAGAAGAGCTTTTCAAAGATATATTCAAGATTCAGGTCGCCTCCCCAGCCAAATCCTTTGGCAAAAGGAATCGCAATGCAGTTACCATCATTAATCTGAGCAAATGTATAGGCATCAAGCGGATCTTCAATGTGTCCGCACAGTACGTTTGGAAACGCATTGCAGGCCAGCATGGCACCCTCACCAGTACCGCAGCCAGTGACTACATAATCAGCAGCGCCGGAGTTAAGAAGTATAGCAGCTAAAATGCCATTCTGAACATAGGTTAAGGGTTCATCTGAATCGTCAAACATACCGTAATTGACCACCTCATAACCATGGGGGGCAACCGATTTTTTCAACGCATTTTCAACGATCTTATTTTTGGATGCCTGAGAGTTTTCGTTAATCAGTGCAATTTTCATTTTTTCCTCCAATTCTCTTCGCGGTAAGCGGTCCGCAAAGAATTGTTGTTCGAAACCGGATCCATCACAAATACAGTTAAATCGACCGCTGCCAGAATTCAATTTAAAATCAGTAAGACTTAGCAGCATCGGCCAGATCGTTCAGGTCCGGAAATCGAGAGATCGATTATTTCATTTCAGATGGATCTGGTTATTGTGGCGTGCGTCCCAGGCTTGCCAGGATTCCACCATCGACAAACAGAATCTGGCCATTAACAAAGTCAGAAGCTCTTGAAGCCAGGAAAATTGCCGGTCCTTCCAGGTCCTCGGGTTTTCCCCAACGATGCGCCGGAGTCTTAGCCAGAATAAAAGCATCAAATGGGTTGGGTGTTCCATCCGCCTGCGGCTTTCGAAGAGGAGCCGTCTGGCTGGTTGCGATGTATCCCGGGCCGATGCCATTACACTGAATGTTGTATTCTCCAAACTCTGCGCAGATGTTTCTTGTCAGCATCTTGAGTCCACCTTTTGCCGCAGCATAGCCCGCGACGGTTTCGCGTCCGAGTTCTGACATTAACGAGCAGATGTTGATGATTTTGCCGGCATTCTTTTTGATCATTCCCGGAAGAACGGCTTTGGAAACAATAAATGGACCGGTTAAGTCGGTATCGACCACCTTGCGAAAATCCTCCACTTCCATTTCAAGCATCGGAGTCCGCTGAATGATCCCTGCATTATTTACAAGAATGTCTACACTTCCAAGTTCGTTTTCGATCGCTGAAATCATATCCGCTACTTCTTTTTCATTGGTGACATCACACACATATCCATGGGCTTCAATGCCCGCTTTTTTGTATTCCTCAAGAGCAATTTCATTCTTCTGAGCACTTCTGCCATTGAAGCAGACCTTTGCTCCAGCTTTTCCAAGTGCGCAGGCAATTCCAAAGCCAATGCCATGGGTAGCTCCGGTAATCAGGGCTACTTTGCCTGACAGGCTGAAAAGTTCATTAATCACTTCGTTCATATCTTCTCCTTGCCGATACTCCGGCTATTTTTCTACAGATATTTCTGGTAAATATCTTTTACAGATTCAGGATTGAATTTATCTGACTTCTAACATTCATCAGATCAGACCTGAATACAAGATCATTTCAAGTATCCGAACGTTTCAGTTTTCAGATACTCAAACAAAATCCGTCTATATAAATACGATTTTTTTACTGGATAAGATTTCTTATATCAAAAGTTCGAATGTCTGCTGCCTCAGATATAGAACTTATGTTCCGCTTTAATCGTCAGCTGTTTGTCAGCTGGTTTTCCAAATCTGAAACACCCAGGCCTGAAGCGCCATTCAGAATTTATTCATCTTTTGTATGAGTTTTTTTAATGCAAACCGTATCAAAGAGCTTTCTGGTCGTTTCTCCCTGTTCGAGCCGGCAGGAAAAAATACGGCAGGGCATCTGCTGATCTTCTTCAAGAATCTGGTCAAGCACAATCCGGGCTGCCTGAACACCTTCTTCATAGGATGGCTGAACAATGGTCGTAACACTTGGAGAAACCATTCTTGTCCATTCGATTCCATCAAAACCAATCACGCCTAATGAATCGGGCATCAATTCACGATAAGAGCGCAGAATCGGATAAACCATGGAGAGAACTTTGGGTTCAGTCACAAAGAAGCAGGTTGGCTGATCGATTCGAATGTGTGAAATCAGAGAAAACTCCAGTTTGCTTTGATCATCGAGATCATCGATATAAATCTGCTGGTTTTCGAGATGGCGAATCTGCATCAAATCATCAAACGCCCGAATTCTCTGAACCATCCCTGAAAGACGGCTTTCTTCCTGGCTCACCAACACAAACCGGGTATAACCGCATTCAACTGCTTTTTCGAGCGTGTCATATACCGCTTCATAATCGTTGCTTCTGACCCAGCATTTATAGCGGGAAGCATGAGTCGGATTGCAGGCGACCATTGGAATTTTTGCTTTTAGTGTGTTCCACAAAAGATCAAAGCTGTCGCTTGGCTGAACAATCAGACCATCGACATTGAGTCCGATCATTTGCTCGATGGCCTTGCGTTCTTCTTCAAGATCTGCCCCTGCTGAAGCTGCGATAATCTGATAGCCGTGCTTTTGCATTTCATCCTGGATCCCTGCAAGAAAGGCAGAGTTTTCTGTTCGATCATTTGAACTGCTTGAAAGCAGTACTCCAGCTAAATGAGACTGTTTGTTATTAAGGCTTCTGGCCAGAGCATTGGGAACAAATTCGGTTTCTTCTATGACATCCTGGATTTTTTTTCTGGTCTTGCCAGACATTTTTTCAAATTTCTGATTGAGATAAAAAGAAACAGTTGTACGAGAAACTCCGGCTTTTTTGGCGATATCTGCAATAGTAATGGAATTTTTCTTGCGCACTGGGCTCACTCCTTACTCTTCTGAATCAAGCCCATATATCCTTCAGTTCATTTATGAAGGATGCATTCAACTCAAGAACTACGGATCTGATCAGTCTCTTATAGCTTATGATCTTATACCTGTCTATTACAGAGTGTTCTCTAATTCATTCTGTCAAATTTATTTAAGAGATCGAAACAAAAGGATGGCACTCCGGGAGACCACCCTTTTACTTCATTCTTAAAATCTCGAACAACAATCTGAAGATCTTAAACTGTTAAAGGATCAGACTGCCATTCCATTCATGAAATAGTTCATCACTAAGAGAATCACCCCAATAACCCATCCAACCGGAATGGTATATTTCATGAATCCCTTAGAGCTGACTTTTGTATAACCAAGACCCCAGGCAACCCAGGACTGTGTAATGTCAAGATGCTGCGGAACAATGGTAGTCACCGCAAATAATGGATACAGGAAAGTAACTGGTAAGTCTGCTGCTGCACCAAGAATGACCACAGCCACCGCAGTACCGCATCCGACCAGGTTGGTTGGACCACGGAAGAATCCAGCAGGAATCAGAACCGCCATCAGAAGAGTCAGGCCAAGCGCATTATGCGGGAAGATTCCGCCGATGACTGCCTCAAAGTAAGGTCCTGCAAAAACTGCGACATTATTGAACATGGCCAGTGTCAGTAAGAACCCAATCATCGGTGCCACATCAACCGAACCATCAGTAAACAGCTTGGAAATAAGCTGAGAAATCTTGTCATATCCATTTTTCAGTTTGCCGCAGGTCAGTAAGGCAAATAAAGCGGATACGAAGAAGGCAGGAATGACCTGCAGTTTGCAAACAACCACAAGCAGGATTGGCAGAATGACAGAAATCCATGAAATCACTGGAGCATCTGCCTGAGGCTGAGCATTGGGAGTAACAGCAGCCCACGCATGGGATTTTTCATGGCGGGTTAAAGCCATGCAGCAAACCACCATGCAGATCACAAATGCAACACCGGCTGCAAGAGCACCAAATGGGAAATACATCTGGAAGTCATAAGCTGTATCGGCAAATCTGCCAGCTGCCATACCATCAAGAATCCCCTGATACTGCTTGAAATTCGTGACGTTGGCCAGAATACCAGCCATGATGGACCCCATAAAGCCAAACAGCGAAATGCTCGATGGAATACCCAGAGCCTGCATGATTGGCAAGGCGATCACTGCGATCGCAATGACTGGACCAATTCCCGTCATTGAGGTAAAGCATAGAAGCACGACAAAGCACAGAAGAACCATTGTGATCTTAGGTTTGTCCCCACCAAGTTCAACTACTTTTCGAATCAGTGTCGATGCAATTCCGGTCTCGATCAGAACACGGCCAAAGAAGGCGCCAAAGAAGATGTTGACCAGAATGGATTTAGCATATCCTTCCGGACCTGCCTGATAGACGTTTCCGATGATGTCGATGGTTGAGAGATCAGCCATCAGCGGATTAGGACTTAATGCATTTCCAACTAAAACTAAAACTAACCAGAGAGTGGTAATAACCAGGAATCCTACCATCAGATTCTTCCCTTTAACCGCATAATAAATCAGTCCAACCAGGGAAAGAAGAAGCAGAATTCCAATAATGATGCTACTCATTTCTGTATCCTCCTAATGTGATTGAGTACATTCTGAGCATTCGCTCATTTCATAAACGTTTCTTTATTAAATCCAATTCATTTATCTATAACTTGACTGCTGCTATCCGCCCGGAAACTGGATAGAAACAGAACAGCTATCAAAAAAGAGTTTCTTCAAGATGATTCAGAACATTTTGCATACTTTCCAACTGTATGCTTTCAATTCGATCGCCTGCCCCACCATGAATTGTGCCCATGACATCCAGATTAGCCAGAGTCAGCTCATAGCTGGATGCATAATTCATCAGAATTCCGTAGGCGTTTGATAAAGCCTCCAGGGCTAAAACATCTGATTCTGGCATAACGCTAAGAAGCATCACTGGAAACCCTGAAGAAGCCAGAATTCTGTCGTCACTCTCTGGCAGAGCGAAAAAGGGATGCAAACGATATTTCTTTTTCATTTTTAAAGCGGTCATCTTCCGAAAACGCCGGCAAAACCGGCCGCTTGCTATGCGATAGGCTGCAACATTGCCATAACCGCAGGTATCTAAAACAATGATGCTTTCCACTGCATGCTTTTTCAGCCATTCCAAAAGCAATCTGGCTCCACCATGGCCTGTTTCTTCCTGATCTGTAAAACAGACCAAAATAGTCTCTGGATGACGTTTAAGCAGATGAAACAGGATGGCGCAGGAAGAGAGATTGTCATTGGCTCCGCTGCTTTTGGCAAATACGTCATAGTGGGCGCATAAAAGAACCGTTGAAGCATCCGGATTCAGTTTTCCAGCCAGAATATTGACTGGCTCCTCTTTAGATAATATGAAAGGCCCCCCAGAAGCCAATTCGTGGATTTAGATGGATACTTAGGGTGTATTCAAAAGTAAACGTCATTACCACATGACTTAGGAGGACCTATATGGCAAGCTTACTTTTTATCGGATGCGATGTCCACAGTAAAACAATCAGTTTAGATACTTTCGATCGAGATTCTAATACACATAGTCACCAGACAAAAATTAATAATGATCCACGATTGATCTGGAAGTATGCCAAGAAAATCGAATCTGAAGTTGAACCTGGAACTCAACTCGTTTTCGGTTACGAAGCTGGGTGTCTTGGATTTTCTTTCCATGAAAGAATTACGAAAATGGGCTTTGAATGCCGGATTATGGCGCCAACGACAATCCGTCTGGCTCAGACAGACCGCGTTCGCAAAACGGATCGCAGAGATGCAAAATCTCTGGCTGAAGCATTAGCCTATGACACCTATAGATCTGTTTATGTTCCTACTCAGGAAGATCAGGAAGTTCGCTCATTTATTCGTCTTCGTGAAGATACTCAGGAAACCATTAAGAAGTTCAAACAGCGGATTAATGCCTTTATGTTGAAACTTGGCTACACCTTTGATGAGGGAAAGACCAAGTGGACTATAAAACACAGAGATTGGCTTAAATCCCTGGAGCTGTCTCCAATGAATCGCGAGGTGCTCGACGAGTATCTCATTACTCTTGAGGAGCTTGAGACCAAAATTGCTCGATATGATGAGCGAATCACCGAAATGTCCAAACAGGAAAATTACAATGAACTGGCTAGTTCCCTTTCGTGCTTCAAAGGAGTAACCAGGCCCATCGCTATGCGGATCATTACTGAAATTGGAGATTTTAATCGCTTTGCAACAGCTGGAGAATTTGCCT
>NZ_MPJW01000133.1 GCF_001945525.1 Ileibacterium valens | reverse complement strand
CGACAGACAGAGTAATAGCGGCAGAGTTTTCTGCGACAGCAGCGACATCAATCTCTACAAACTCTATTCCTTCAGCTTTCGCAGACCTTTCCAATCTGCGTTTCCAGTAGCCAAAAGAGGTATAGATTAAGCCATTCTTCTGGCAGAACTCCTTCTGAGAAAGTCCGGACAGGTGATAAGCCTGAACCTGTCTGGTCCAGAATTTCCGGTTTCCTTTTCTGGTTGACGCATAGTGATAATTCGGCATAATGAAAAATCCTCCAGTTTCGTTGTAGATAATCTAACAACGGTCACCGGAGGGTTTAACCCCGTCAAATATAAAGAACTTACATTGAGTCTTCTGAATGAAACAAAGACAGACCAATTAAGACATGGCCTGTCTTTGTTTAGAAAGGATGAACATATATGAAAAAAGTTATATGAGAAAAAAGTGATACGAAAGGTGGCTGAATAAGGGAAAAAAGCCTGGGAACTACAGACAATCTTTAGCCACCACGCGCAGATAATATGAACGCTCACCAGACTTTTCTTTATCTTTCGAAACAGAATTTTGACAGTATACGCTTTCTGGCGCTACTCAGAAAACGACATATGGATTTCGTGATCTAGAATCAATAAATAGCGACTATTTATCAATAACTGCAACAGCTTTCGCCATTTATCTGCAGGTTCGAAAGATAATGGAAAATAAAACTATCTCCATGATTTGATTGTAAGGGGCTTCAATTTAAAAATCAATCAATATTATGAGCGAAACGCTTGACAATAATGCCTATGTTTTATGGGAATTTCGATCGATTGGTTTGGTTTTCAATAATTCAAAATGGATTTATATACAAATAATGTCAATTAGATCATCTGACTGTTTTGAGAACCTAATGCAATCGTGAATGGCAGTTATTGATCTATCTGCTTACAAAAGCAAGGAATAATGAGCATAAAAGGATGAACATAAAAGGAAGAGTCACAAAAAACAAAAGAAAAGATACTTCAGATCCAGAAAAGTATTTTCAGAATTGATGAAGATCATTGACTCAAATCTATAGCCCGTTGAGTATCTTGGGGTGCATTTCGGACATAGATGGTCAATATACAACCGTTTATGACGCCATTTTAAAGCGACAAATAAACGTTTCTACCATGGAGTGATATGAAGCGGGGTAATCTGCTGTTGGTCATTAATAACTAAATTAGTCCCAATTAGATTTATTTTCGATGTTTTCATTAACGGTAGAAACCGCTAACAGTTACTGTAAAATGACTTTACGAGGTGTTTATGATCAAATATTCGGATTTAACCAAAGAGTACTATTCAACAAAGAGTACTATTCAACAAAGAGTACTATTCAATAGGAGATGTCGCAAAATTGGTCGGCTTAAATTATCGCTCAATTATGGTTGAGAAAAACAAGGGCAGAATCAAAATGGCTCAGTCTTCCACCGGCCGATGGTATGCCTCTAAACAAGATGTCATTGAATGGCTGAATTCAAGAATGATCTATTTAGATGACTCTCATAAAGAACGAATCAATTTTCGTAATTCTTTCATAGAAAGAGAAGCCAAGACATCCAGCTTCGTAACCGAATACGAGCTTGGTTCCAGGATCAACTTCAGATTCGATTTTCTTGGCATACTTCCAGATCAATCGTGGAACATTATTAATTTTTGTCTGGTGACTATGTGTATTAGAATTTCGATCAAAAGTATCTAAACTGATTGTTTTACTGTGGACATCGCATCCGATAAAAAGTAAGCTTGCCATATAGGTCCTCCTAAGTCATGTGGTAAAGACGTTTATTTTTGAATACACCCTAAGTATCCATCTAAATCCACGAATTGGCTTCTGGGGGGCCTTTCATATTATCTAAAAATGATAATACAGCTAATTTAGCTGAAATCAGACGAATCAGATTATGCCTGCATCAGCGTAACTTTCCAGATGAAATAAAACTTGGCTGTGAACAGTAGAAACAGTTATTCATATTGCATTTGGTCCATAAAAACATGGACTGTGATTGAAGAGGCAGATCGGTTATAAGTTAAATATCACTTTGAAAAAAATCAGCACACTGTAACTGATTTAGCCGAATATAAATTTAATTTTCATTGATCGGATGAGAAAACCATCCTGAAAAAGTTCCATAGAGCACCAGAAGCCTTTAATAATTTGTGGCTTTTATAATAAAGTCTAGGAGGCCTGATTATGACTCTATCGTATACAAGCGTGGATGAACTTCGTATGAAGCTTCCCGCTTCTAAGAAAAATTTGATTTTTATTGGCTGTCTGTTCATGATGCTCTCATTAGCGGCATTTGGACTGTCGCTGTCAACGATTCAGCAACCGCTTTTAAATGAGATGGGGCAGCCGGGGATGTTTTCTCTGGTTACTGTTCTTACATCCATTGCCATGTGTTTAATGACACCGGTTGGTGGACGCATTTCCGACATGATCGGCGGCCGTCAGGTCATTCTGATTTTCGGTATGCTTACGCTCGTGCTATCCATTGTTCTGGGATTTTGCACATCCTTTATTCCCTTTGTCATCGTTCGTATTCTGTGTGCAATGGCAACTGGCGCGTTTGTTTCAACACCATTCCTTCTGGTCAGAGAAATCTATGAAAACAATCAGGTGCCAAGCCGTATGGGTATTCTGACTGCGGCATTATCTGCTGGCTCTTTAATCGGAAGTTTTGGTGCCGGATTCTTCGCTGATCATCAGATGATGTTTCTGGCTATTGTGTTTCCATCGATTTTCCTTATGATCGGTATTCCGCTGATTTATATGAATCTGCCAAAACTGCCGACACATTCATCCAAATTTGATTTTCTTGGCTTTTTATTGCTAAGCGCAGCGTTGACGACATTGTTTTTAGCGTTGAATTATGCTGGACAGCTGACTTTCCACAACCCGCTAATTTGGGCAGGAATCATCAGTGGAATCGTCTTCTTTGTTCTCTTTATCTTTGTTGAAAAGAAGAAAGAAACACCACTGATCAATATGGATCTGTTTTCCAATAAGCTTTTCAGCCTTGTATTGCTCATTGCATTTCTGTCGTTTTGTTACTTGATTGCGATGAATGCGTATGCACCGCTTGCAGTTCAGGAACTGATGAACGGAACAGCTGCTGAATCTGGAAGTCTGCAGATTCCACGTGCCATCATTACCATTCTGCTTCCAGGCCTTGTGGGTACCTGGGTGGTCAAAAAGCAGGGAAGAATATGGCAGGCTTTGGCTATTGCGTCCATTCTTATTTTTATCCCGTTTCTTGGCATGGTTTTCATCGGACCGAATATGCCAGTATGGTTTGTAATGGTACTGTTAGCACTCAATGGAATTGGTGACTGCTTCAGATCCGTTTCGATCACACCAGCAGCCCAGGCTCAGTTAAGACCGGATCAGTTAGGTATTGGTACTTCGTTGCTCAGCTTTGCAACCAGCCTGGCCAGCGTGTTTGCTTCAAGTGTTTATGGTCTGGTTTATGATGGCTTATCACAGGCTACTCCAGGACTGCAAGGTCAGATTGAAGGTTTGGATACAGTCTTCTTAATCGCTGCAGGTACTGGACTGATCAGCTTTCTTCTTGTTGTATTTGTTTACCGTCCATGGATCAATAAACAAAGAGAAGAACAGGAAAAAGCCCAGGCTGAAGCTTCAGCAGCAAAATAATAATGAATTTGAATATGAATTCAGGACGAATCAAAAGAACAGAGTTGTTCAATTGATTAGTCTTTTTTTCGTGATTTTTACCAACTGTAAATTTACCTGAAGGCAAGGATGATACAGGATACTTAACAGTAAATTACTACATCTCTCAGAAAAGATGGAATTTACCTGGATTTTCTGACACCATTATGGTGGATAAGGTAGCTGACTCCTTTAATAAAGATAAATCTCTGCCATCAAAACCTTCGTTTGAAGAGATTAAAAACGCAGTAGCAATTTCTGGATGGTTGATGAGTAAGTCATCAGGTCATATTGATCAGGAATTTGAATTGACTGAAGAAACTTTACTTTCTGTCAGCGATCCATACATGAACAAATACAACGTTCCAACGGTGGATTTGAAAATTGATTTTGAGCACTATATTCCTGATGGAATGTATTCATATACAAATATTCCGCAAAAGAATGCCAGAGTGACAGGGGGATATGTAAAGAATACCCAGGATGTATCCATCTACTATGACTACAATTCGAAAACATGGAAACAGAACAGGTACAACATCTGATATACCGCAGATAAACCATCAGATGAAAATCCAACTCCAGAAAAACACACTGCACCAGCGATTCCTCAATTTAAAGAAATTGAGGTTATCGACGTAAAGGAAGCCATCATTGATACAAATAATCTGGAAAACAGTTCTGAGTTTAAATTGATTGAAGGAGCCTATACGATTTCTGAACCAAAACTGATCATGCCGAAAGCCAGAACGGCCCAGGGAACCTGGGTGGCCGTACTTTCGATTGAAAATCATCTGAAATCCTATACGGATCAGGAAGTAGATAAAGATAAGTCTATCCTTGAAACGACGCTGGCTTATGATCCTGATTCTGAATCATGGATCTGGGATGGACCATCGCTTTCGATTGTAACCATTGCAGCTTCTGAAACCTCAACAACTCCAGAAAATCCGGATATACCAAAAACAGAGAATCTAGATGGAAAAGATACAGGAAATAAAGATACGAGTGATAAAGCGACAGGAAATGCAGGCACTTCAAGCAGCGGATCAGAGCAAAGGAGCGATAAAAAAAGGATCCTGCAGCAGTTCCTCGAATAAAGTAAATACCGCAATGAATTCTCAGATCAGAATACTTAGTCTGGTTACTGCCGATGCTGCTATGATGACAAGCCTGCTTTCACTGCTTCATTTCAGAAAAGAGTACGATGAGTAATCAGAAAAGTCTGAATAAACCAAATTCATCCTGAAAAGGCAAGTGAATAAAAATGAATAGGAATCACAAAAGAGGTTGAAGTTCTATAGAATCAGAAGATTCTAAATGCTTCAACCTCTTTTTCGCTTATGAAAATTCAAAAAAGGGCTTTGTCATGACCGGCTCGATCATTGACAAAGTCCTTTGTATTGGGTTCTTTGATTTTGCCTTTATGAGAAGAAAACTAAGCCTGATTGGAAGAATTATTAAGGATATCCATAAACTCTTCGCCAGTAATGGTTTCTTTTTCATAGAGGTATTTAGCGAGTTCATGCAGCTTCATGATATTGGCTTCAAGAATGCCATAGGCTTCTTTATAGGCTTTATCAATCAGAGCAATCACTTCTTCATCAATACGATTTGCGGTGGCTTCAGAGCATGCCAGAGAAGCATCTCCTCCAAGATAGGAGTTGTTGACAGTTTCTAAAGCAGTCATTCCAAAGCTTTCAGACATACCCAGGCGGGTAATCATGGCTCTTGCCGTCTTGGTGGCCATTTCAATGTCGTTGCTTGCACCCGAAGTAATCGAGTGGAAGATCAGATCTTCAGCAGCCCGTCCGCCGCAGTAAGTGACAATACGGGTATAGAGTTCTTCTTTAGTCAGAAGGTTATTTTCTTCTTCATCGACCTGCATCGTATAGCCTAATGCACCTTTGGTTCTTGGGATAATTGTAATCTTATGAACCGGAGCGGAATGAGAAGAATTGGCAGACACTAAGGCATGACCAATTTCGTGATAGGACACAACCATTCTTTCTCTTGGAGAAATGACTTTATTCTTCTTCTGTTCACCTGCAATCACAATTTCAATGGCTTCTTCAAGGTCTTTCTGAGTGACCTGACGGCGATCATCACGAACGGCAAGCAGAGCGCCTTCATTGACGATATTGGCAAGGTCTGCCCCGGAAGTACCAGCAGAAGCTCGCGCGATCAGGTTGTAATCGATATTTGGGGAAGTCTTCACATTCTTGGAGTGGAGTTTCAGGATGGCTTCACGTCCTTCCAGGTCTGGCAGTTCAACCGGAATCCGACGATCAAATCGTCCAGGTCTGGTTAAGGCTGGATCCAGAGAATCCGGGCGGTTGGTTGCGGCAAGAAGAACAATTCCCTTGGAACCATCAAATCCATCCATTTCGGCAAGCAGCTGGTTTAATGTCTGTTCGCGTTCATCGTTTCCGGAAACTCCACTTCCATCACGTTTTTTACCAATGGTATCGACCTCATCAATAAAGATGATGCATGGCGCGCTCTTTCGTGCTTCCTTGAAAAGGTCACGAACTCTGGCAGCCCCACGTCCAACAAACATCTCAACAAATTCACTTCCCGCAATTGAGAAGAAAGGAACACCAGCTTCACCAGCTACCGCTTTGGCAAGCAGAGTTTTACCAGTTCCAGGAGGACCAACAAGCAGAGCTCCTTTTGGCATCTTGGCACCAATTGCAGTATATTTAGCCGGTTCATTTAAGAAGGAAACGATTTCCTTGAGGTTTTGTTTCGCTTCATCCTGACCAGCAACATCCTTAAAGGTTGTACCAGTCATTTCCGGTTTGTATTTCTTGGCGTTGTTTTTGCCCATGTTCATTCCCATGCCAAACCCGCCAAAAGGAAATCCACCGGAGCTGTCGTCATCATCGTCATTGGAATCGTTTGAATCGGACTTTTTCGATCCAAAGAATCCAGTACCGGATCCATTCATTTTTTTGGATGCTTTCCGAATTGACCAGCTCAGGCCAAACCAGATCAGTAATAAAGGAGCCCACATCAGAAGGAACGACATCAGCCAGTTGGTTCCTGAATTGTTTTTTGGTGGAACCTGTGAGAAGTCCACACCGGCATCAAGAAGCCGGCTGACAAGTTCAGGATCGTTCATCTCGGTTGTCGAATAGGTTTTCTTTTCATCCCCTTTAAGGGTGTAATAAATTGTGGATCCATTGATCTCGGCTTTATCCACCTTGCGATCGTCCACCTGTGAGATAAATTCTGAATAGCTAACGCTCTCGTTTCTGGAATTGCCGGATAGAATTCCCGGAAACAGAAGCATGGCGCAAAGCAGGATGATCCCCACACTCATCCAGATATATTTCCAGTTAAATTGTCTTTTCTTTTGCATAGTTCAAGGATTTTTCCTTTCTTGAATGGTTCCATTATAACGTTTGCTGGCACTGATTCAATTCAACTGCTAATTCCACATAATCAACACATGGCAATATGTTTTTGACGCGAAATCATCTGAAAAGTTCGAAAACGAACCAAACATTTTATGAAGAAATTCTTAACAGTTCACTATGAAACCGAAATCATTTGATGGATTTTTGTGCTTTAGTATCCTATCAGACTAAGACATTTTAGTCTCTTACAACAGAGTAACTTCATTTTTAAATAATATTTTGTGCTTTGCGAATAAAAGAAATCTGTATGGATGAATAGACGAAATACCTGAGAATGAAATACCAGAGAAAAGGAAAAAGATGGCTCTAATTCAGATCAAAATTCAGAAAGGAAAGAATACATAGAATACTTAAAGGTGACCGGCCGGAGATGGATCTTTAGTCATGAACCTGAAGTTTCTCTCGATAATTTTCTAGAATATATTCGAAAAAAACTAGCAAAACAGACTCGCAGAGTCTGTGAAAGGAAATCGTCATATGCAAAGAGTATCAAGAAAATTGTATTGTTCAGCTCTCGCACTATTTCTGATTGGATCTGCTTTGACTGGATGTGGTTCTGCCCAAAATCAGGAACCTGCCTCTTCGGATAACAAGTCAGCAGAGGTTGAAAAAACAGATTCGAATTTGAGCGGTTCTGAAGATGATTCAAGCAAAAAGCAATCCAATGAATCATCCGCAAAAGATAAGAGTGATAATAAACAGAGTTCTAAAGACAACCAAGCGAATGAGGATTCTGACAGCACTGAGTCAGAAAAGAGTAATTCAAACCAGCAGACCATAAATTCAAATGTTCAAAATGAATCGGCAGATGACTCTTCTGCAGACAGTTCTCAGAAATCAGCCCAAACGGAAAGCACAAATTCAGACGCTTCAGACACTTTGAATAATACGA
Organism: Ileibacterium valens; assembly: GCF_001945525.1. Lineage (GTDB taxonomy): Bacteria > Bacillota_I > Bacilli_A > Erysipelotrichales > Erysipelotrichaceae > Ileibacterium > Ileibacterium valens. Next base: position 9,870 of record NZ_MPJW01000133.1, on the reverse strand, counting down.
AGCAAAATGTGCAGCAGCTGATGGCTTCAGAAATTTCTGGCAGGATTGCTCAGGCATTTAATGAAAGAGGATATAGTACTACTCCGATTGAATTTGAGACTTCGAATACAGGAAATGAGGTCGCTTATTTTGAAGCGGAAGTTGAAGGTGGTCAGGTGGACGTCTTTGTTACTTCAGCAAATAGTGCACAGATGGCAAAGAAAACGTTTGATGCCAACGTTCTGGCTGACAAGACCAATGGAATGGCAATCATGAATGACTGGGAAAATAACGGTAATACCGTCTATGTCATTCGCAATAATATGGCCAATATGAACTTCGTAGAAGTCCTTGACACCAAACAGAGCAGTGCGATTCATATTGTTGATCAGCTGCCAGAACAGCTTGATCCCGTTTTGAAAGTTCTTGATGCAGTCAGTTATCCAGTTCAATAAGTATTGAATTGAATAAGTATTAAATCGAAATGAAATAATTATAGAAGCTTTCATCAAAACGATGAATTCAAATTACAGAACTGCTAAAAAAGTCCGGAATAAACCCTGGTCTGTCATAGGGATTATTCCGGACTTTTGCCTGGTAGGATTATTTATCAAAGAGCTCTCTTCGTCTGGTTGATTCAACCATTAATGAAGACATCTCTTTACGGTCATTATTTTCCAGCGCTTTTTTGAAATGACTGATCGCCGCTTCAAACGCCTCGATTTCTTCAAGCAGAATATCTTTATTCAACAAAAATAACTCAGGCCACATGGATTCATTAATCCGGGCAATCCGGGTCAGATCCCTGAATGAATCGCCTGTATATTCGACCAGGTGTGAATTTTCATGCGTGTTCATCAGGCAAACGGCAATCACATGCGTCAGCTGGGAAAGAAAAGCGATCATTCGATCATGTTCATCTGCAGAGAGAACAGAAATCTTCCCGAATCCCATTTCTGCGGCAAGCATTCTTGAAAGTTCTATATGCCCTTTTGGAATACTTCCATCATCAATAATAATGAAATTGCTTCCCGAAAAGATTTCTGGTGAAGAAAACTGAATTCCTTTGGATTCTCTTCCGCACATTGGATGAACAGAAACCATTGAAAGCTCATCAGCGGCCTGTCTAAGCTCATTTACAATGGAAGATTTTACGCCGGAGATTTCCATAAGGAAGACATCTTTTTTAAAGAAGTTATGGTTTGTTTTGATCCAGTCTGCGATTTTCGTTGGATAAAGACAGAAAATGACCAGATCGCATTTTCCTAAAAGATCTGCAGGATTCAGGCAGCTCTGATCAATCATCTGATTGTTTAAGGCGTAATCCAGAGCTTGCTGGTCCTTGTCAAAGCCGTATACGGTATAACCCAACTCCTTTAATCTAGCCGCATAGGAACCACCCATTACCCCCAAACCAACAATTCCTATTACAGGCTTTAGAGGAGTATAGTCATCTTCCTGAATCTTCTTAAAAACACTCAGTTCCATACGCTGGCATCTCCTTTGACTTTCTTGAAATCTTCAAAGAAAAGAGGATAGCTTTTTTTGATCGCCTGCGCATTATGGATAAGAGAATCACTGTCTGCACAGGCTCCAAAAATGGCCATGGCCATCACAATACGGTGATCGTTATGCGAGTCGACTTCTACAAGATGATCACAGGAATACGTTTCTTTTCCCTGAATCGTGATGGAATCCTCATCGCTGTTTATATTAACCCCCCATTTACGCAATTCTTCTTCCATGGCGGCAATGCGGTCGCATTCCTTATATCGAAGACGGCTGGCATGAATCAATCGGGTTGTTCCTGGCGTATAGGCTGCCAGAACACAAAGAATCGGACCTAAATCCGGGCAGTCAGCCAAATCCATCACGCAGGGTTTCAACGTCAGGTTCTGACTTTTCGCTGATTCGATACAGACTGATTGATCATTCCAGGTCAGTTTCGCTCCAGCCTGCTTCAGGAATTTTAAAATCACTTTATCGCCCTGAGCGGAATTAGGATTCATATTCATACAGGTGATGGAATTTTGAATCGCTCCTAACACTCCAAAAAATGCCATCTGCGAATAATCCGACTCAACTTGCAGGGCCTTAGGTTGGTAGGACTGATCGGCCTGAACGACATAGCTGAGTTCATCAGGTTCCTGAACTGTCACACCAAATTTCTTCATCATTGAAGCGGTTAAATTGGTATAGGAACGGCTTTGATATGGCGGAGTAATACTTAAGGAAGTCTCTTTTTTGCCCTGTTCAAGCAATGGAGCAGCCATGAGCATTCCAGAAATGAACTGCGAGCTGACATTGCCATCGATTGTGTAATGAGTTGCTTTTAAAGGGCCTTTGATTTCGATGGTCTGTCCATTCTGGTTGAAAAGAAGTCCCTGCTCCTTGAATAATTCATCATAAATTTTCATCGGGCGAATCATTAAGGAAGGCTGACCTGTAAATGTGACTGAAGACGCTGACGAAGCGGCTATTGGGATAAGAAACCGTAGGGTCGATCCCGATTCATAGGCATCAAGAACCGCTGGAAAGTTGCGCAAAGCGACATCAGAGCCTTCGACTTCAAAAGTAAATTTCTTTCCATCTTCTTCTTTCTGAACAGTCTGGATTTTGATCCCTAAAGCATTAAGGCAGGAAATTGTCGCTTCGATATCTCTTGAACAGGAAAGGGAAGAGATTGTCGACTTTCCACTTGCAAGTCCTGCACAGATCAGAGCTCTGTGAAGAAGGGACTTTGAAGAAGGCGGTGTGATGGATCCACCGGTTTGAGAGGGTTTAATCAGAATATTCATAGATCGGTTCCTTTCGATTGATGATTCATATCCTGGCCGATTGAATCAACAGAATATGCATAGCCGGCTTCATGAAAAAAGGTTCAAAAAGCCGGCTTTTCAATTTCAAATTTGTAAAAAACTCTTGATTTAAACAGCCGTTGGTCGGATTTTATGCTGACTTACAGAGGTTCGAAAGCTTCAACAGCCATTTTAGACATCCAAAGATCAAGCAGACCGAAGGCGACAGCGCTGTCGACGACTGCACGGGCCCGGTGAATGATCGCCGGATCATGGCGGCCTTTAATTTCGAGGGTTACATTTTCTCTGGTCGCATAGTCAGCGGATTGCTGAGGCTGATAGATCGATGGGGTTGGTTTGATCACGCTCTGGATCAGAATGGGCATCCCGTTGGTGATGCCGCCATTAATTCCTCCATTCTGATTTGTCATCATCACTAAATTTCCATCAACACTCTGTATGGGGTCATTGGCTTCATGACCATACATCCCGGCAAAATCAAATCCGGCTCCAAAACTGACACCTTTGATGGCTGGAATGGAGAATAACAGATGACTGAGCACACTCTCGACGGAATCAAAGAACGGTTCTCCAATTCCTGAGGGAAATCCGACCACCGCTGTCTGTAAAATTCCACCGACACTGTCAAGGTTTCTGGCTGCTTTACGAATTTCGTCCTGAAAGAGTCCTGCAGCCTTTGCATCTATCACCGCAAAATCCTGTGCGTTCAAATACTGAATCTGTTCTTTTAAAAGAACTGGATCATCTGAAAAAGGAGTATCTTTCAGACCATGAAGATTCAGAATATGACTTCCGATCAAAACGCCTTTTTGTTCAAGAACCTGGCGACATATACTTCCTGCTGCACATAAGGCCGCTGTAATCCGGCCTGAAAAGTGACCGCCGCCTCGATAATCCTGAAAACCATGATACTTTTCATAGGCGCTTAAATCGGCATGTCCAGGACGCAGCCGGCTTTTTAAGGCCGCGTAGTCCGAAGATCGGGTGTTGGTGTTTTCGATAAGAAGACACATCGAAGTTCCTGTGGTTTTGCCTTCGAAAAATCCGGAGACAATCCTGACTTCATCGCCTTCCTGACGCCTGGTCGAAAGATCGCCTTTGGCCTTTCGCTTGTCCATATCGGCTTTGAGCTGTTCTAAGGAAATCTCAAATCCTGCCGGAAGACCATCTAGGACGCAGCCGATCATCGGGCCATGACTTTCTCCAAAGATGGTCATTGCGATATTTGTTCCAAATGTATTTTTCATAAGAAGTTCCTTTATTTAACGATTGGTGGATTGTCGATGAAGCCGCACAGCGTATCAAAATCTGTCATCCGGATTTCAGGGTGACCAATCCTGGAAACATAGATGGCATCGATTCCGCCAACTAACGATTTTTTATCATGCTTCATGTATTCCTTGACGGCTTCCTTATCGTAATCGGGAATTTCTGGAAGATTCAGAGATTTCAAAATCCCGGCAACGCGCTTTTTCAGCTCTTCATCTTCGATAAAATAAAGCATTCCCATTCCAACACATTCACCATGAAGATAATCATGCTCAGGAAAGCTGGCTTCAATAGCATGACCGATTGTGTGTCCAAAATTAAGCAGCTTTCTTCTTCCGCCTTCTTTTTCATCTTCCTGAACGATCTGTCTTTTTAAATCGATGGATCGTTCAATGATTCGATCAAAATCCGGTTTTTCCTTTTCAAATTCTTCAAGCAGAGATTCATCAAAAACGATACCCATTTTTAGGGCTTCAGCCAGTCCTGCAGAGATCTGTCTTGGATCAAGGGTGGATAAAACCTCTGGATCGATAAAAACAGCTTCTGGCTGCCAGAACGCACCGCATAAATTTTTCATCGTTCCCACATCAATGGCCGTTTTTCCACCAACTGAAGAGTCAACCTGCGAAAGAACGGTCGTTGGAATCTGGATATAATCGATGCCGCGCATATAGCAGGCGGCTAAAAATCCACAGAGATCCCCGGTCACTCCGCCGCCTAAAGCGATCAGGCAATCCTTTCGGGTCAGTTTCAATTCTGCAAGCTGAGTCATCAAAGCAGCGAAGGTATCAAAGCTTTTGGAAGCTTCTCCTTGCGCAAAGCGCAGGACTTCTCCATCAGGAATCTGGGAAGATACAAGATCAACCCACTTTCGGGGAATACCGTCATCGGCAATAATGACATAGCGCCGATTTGAATCGAGATACTCAGACAGATGACTGAGCAGATGGTGTTCGATATAAATTGGATAACTGTTCTCATTTAATGAGACAACCATTTTTGACATGAAAGATTCCTTTCTTTCAGGATCTGTCTTTAAAGGGAATTGTTTTCCGCTATCATAAGACAGTATTGATCCTGTAAACAGTTTCTGAAAAAATAAAACTCATCAGTTACAGTACAGTTTATAATGGTTTATAAAAAGGCTGAACCCCACAATATGAATAAATTAGAAAATGCCAGAGAAAAGATAAATGAAATCGATAAGAAAATAGCCGGATTGTTCGAAGCGCGAATGGATGCCGTCAAGGATGTCATTGCCTATAAGCAGGAGAATGATCTTCCGGTTTTTGATGGAAACAGGGAGAGGACTCTGATCGAGAGAAATCGAAAAATGATTCAGAATCCGGACTATCTTTCAATGTATGAAGATTTTCTTCAGTTTATGCTGACGCAATCAAAAGCGTATCAGAAATCGCTGATTGCTCAGGATGTGATTGCTTATTCGGGAATCAAAGGCGCTTTTGCCCATATGATCAGCGAAAAGATTTTTGAAGGGAATCCGAAACTAGCGTTTAACTCCTTTGAAGAAGTCATTGATGCCGTCGTGGATCACAAGGTTGAGTTTGGGGTGATCCCATTTGAAAATACGAACTCTGGCCTGGTCGGAGAAGTCCTCGATCTGCTGTATCAAAAACCGGTCTACATCGTGAAGGTTGCAGATCTTAAAGTGGATCAATGTCTGTTAGGATTGCCTGAAGCGAGTCTGAAAGATATCGAATGGGTTTATTCCAAAGATCAGGCTCTGATGCAGTCCAGAGAATTTTTGGAATCACTTGGTGTAAAAAGCGTCCCTTATCCAAATACGGCTCTTGCAGCTCAATATGTTGCAAGAGAGCAGGATAAAACCAAGGCGGCAATCGGTGCCAGAGAAAATGCCGCTTTATACAATCTCAAGGTGCTTGCAAGCCACATTGAAGAAACGGCCACCAATACAACACGCTTTCTTGTCGTCGCAGCCAGTCCAAACACTCAGAAAAAGGACCATTTAGCGATGATCTTTACGACAAGCGATGAAGTTGGAGCTTTATCCAAGGTGATCAATCGAATTGCTGAGCATGGCATCAATATGGATACTCTGCAGTCAAGGCCAATCAAGGAGCGCCCCTTTGAATATTTCTTCTATGTGCAGTGCACGGGAAATCTAGAAGAGGAAAATCTGAGCTCATTGATGAAATCCATGGAAGATGTCGTCAGCAATGTGAAGATTCTTGGAACCTATGAAATTTTAGAAAAACAGTAAATCATGGAGCACGAAATACAAGTTTCAAAACACGAAGTACAACCAAAAAAGAAGATTGAAGAAATAAAAATAAGAAATGGATGGAGGACGAGAATATGGCTTTTATTAAGGACAGTGCAAACCGCACTCCGATTGTTGACAATGTATTCGCAATCGTGGAAAAGGCAAAAAAGGCAGAAGCGGAGTTTGGAAAGGATGCCGTTGTCAATGCGACGATTGGCTCTTTATACGGTGAAGATGGAACACTAGTTGCCATGGATGTCGTTTATGACACGCTTAAAGGGATCGACAATAAAAAACTTGCCGCTTATGCTGCAAGTTTTGTCGGCAATCCAGCTTTCATTAAAGATGTAAGTGGCTGGGTTCTGAATGGACATTCAAGACTCTGTGAAGAAATTATCGCTACGCCAGGCGGAACTGGGGCTGTTGGGATGTCGATTGAAAATACACTCGAGCCCGGTCAGACCCTGATCATTCCTGAAATTGCCTGGGGAAGCTATGCCCTGATGGCCCAGATGAATAACCTTGAGGTAGCCCGCTACAACCTGTTCAGAGATGGAAAATTTGATGTTGAATCCTTGAAGGAAACATGCAGAAAGGTCATGGAAAAACAGGATAAGCTGACATTAATCATCAATGATCCATGCCACAATCCGACAGGTTATTCCTTAAGTGATGAAGAATGGAAAGAAGTTATTTCATTTTTAAACGAATGCTCCAAAACTCATCCGGTGATTCTGATCAATGATATCGCCTATATCGACTTTTCCTACCGGAAAAAACAGGCAAGGGATTATATGGAAAACTTCAACGACATTTCGGATGATGTTGTTGTCTGCATCGCTTTCTCCATTTCCAAATCCATGACTTCCTATGGACTGCGGTGTGGAGCAGTGATCATTCTGGCTCAGAAAGAAGAAGCAGTCCATGAGATGAAAGTGGTTCTTGAAAAACAGGCCAGAGCTATCTGGAGCAACATTAATAATGGAGCCATGGAAATGTTCTCACAGATTATGGAAAACAAAGCAGATGAATATGAAAAGGAAAAAGACTATTATGTCGATCTGCTCAAACAGAGAACAGATCTGTTTGTAAAAGAAGCAAAAGAAGCCGGTCTGTCTCACTACCCATATAAGGAAGGATTCTTTGTTACTCTGGACATGGACAATGAGAAAGCAGCTAAACTGCATCAGGCTTTGATGGATGAAAACATCTTTACTGTTAAGGTCAACAAGGGAATTCGTGTAGCTCTTTGTTCCCTGCCGCTGGATAAAGTCAGAGGTCTTGCAAGGAAAATCAAAGATGTTGAATTAAAAACATTTGCATAGAGTAAAGCGGATATGATCTGAGATCTTTCGGCAGATGTTGAAGGTTAAAAACTAATCTTTTATAGATAACAAAACCGGTTCTGAATGAGCCGGTTTTTCTTTACCTACCAACTAAATAAGGTATATAATCACCGAGAAAAGAGAAAAAATAACCGTTTTCATTTTAGAGGTTGTCTGAGGGTAGAAAAAAAGAGATTTTTTTCAAGTCAAGGAGATTGAAGAAAAACGCATTCTTTTTATAAAAAATTGGCTGAAAAGCGATAAAAATGTTCCTTGCCTATGTTAAAATAGCCACAGATACACCAATCTTAATAGAACAGGAGGAACTGCCGTGGAAAAAACTGCCGGAATTTTACTTCCATTATTTTCAGCTCCAGGCAACCAGGGAATCGGAGACCTGGGCCAGAAGACGCTGATGCTGATCGATGCCATCGCTGACGCCGGCTACAGCTACTGGGCATTAACCCCTCTGGCACCCACCAGTCATGGCAGAAACCCATATGAGAGTGTTTCCAGCTATGCTGGGGATCCGATATACATCAACATTGATCGTCTTTCAGAGATGGGGCTGCTGACTCAGAGCAGCATCGTCAATTGCAATAAATTCAAAGAAGTCGTGGACTACGATACCGTTCGGGCTTTTAAGGAGCCGTATTTTATCCGGGCATTCAAAGCCTTTAAAAAGAAATACGCCGATTACCGCGCTGAATTTGAGGCTTTTAAAAAACAGGCGTTCTGGCTGAATTCCTGGACGGCTTATGAAGTCTTCAGACAGAGCTACAACGGAATCGGATGGCATGAATGGGAAGAAGAATACAGAAACTGGCCAGAAAAGCAGGAGATTAATCTTCGTGAATACATCGATAAGATCTTCTATGTTCAGTTTTTGCAATTCATCTTCTATAAGCAGTTTCAGGAAGTTGTTGATCATGCCAGAAAGAAAAATCTGAAGCTGATCATCGATGTTCCCTACTTCCTGAACCTCGATAATGCGGAAGTCTGGGCCAATAAAAATGAGTTTATGGTGACTTCTGAAGGAACGATCGCTGAATTTGCAGGAACCCCTTCAGACATCTACTACCCTTTAGGACAGAAATGGGATATCCCTGTTTACAATATGGAAACAATGCAGAAAAACGATTACAAGATTATCCGTGATCGTTTCCGCTGGTATGCCCGTTTTTATGATGGTGTTCGCCTTCTTCATTTCAAGTTTATCGATGTGCTCTGGCGCATCCCGGCTGGAAAAGAAGCAAGACTAGGACATTGGACACCAGGTCCCGGAAAATATCTGCTCAATCTGATTCAGGAGGATAACCCGAATCTGATGATTATTGCTGAAGATCAGGGACAAACCAGACCTTCACTCAATGAGCTTGAAGATGAATTGAATATTCCAGGAATGGATATTCTTCAGTATCGTATGGAAACCAAGCTGTTAAAGAAGCCTTCCAAGGAACGCAGCGTCGTGTATACATCAACACCAGATACGCCGACGATGGAAGAAGATTACCTCTCCTACGATAACAATAAGCGAATCGCTCTGCGCCGATTCTTTAAGAAGAGAAATTATTCGCATCGGACCTTCCATGATCTCGTCTGTCACTACGCGATCGATTCAGATGCAAGACTGGTACTGGTTAATCTGGCCGATCTGGTTGGCGCCAAACAGCCGATCTCTCTTTCGACCATTTCTCCGGAAGGTGAGCTGGTTGACTGGTCCTGGAAACTGAAAGACTTTAAAGTGTTCCCATCGGAACTCAAAAAAAGCAGCGAGTGGTTGATGGATTCGGGAAGGCATTCTTCACTTCAGAATCAGTCGTTAGAAACAGAGAAGCCTGCAGAATAAAGAAAAGACAGAGAATATTTGAAGGTTTTCAAATCGAAGTGATTCTTTGAAATTAAATTTCAAAGTAATGATCAGAAATACAAATCAGAAATATGAGAATTAAGATATAAATACAAAACAAACAAAATTAAGAAAGGGGCTGTTAAATTTCTGACAGTCCAAAAATAAAAAGAGGCACCTGATCCGTAATGGATGAGGTGCCTTTTTTGGTAAAATATGTTCATGCTCAATAAACAAAATTACCAAACACACTATAACTGTTATGAAATGACCTTTGTCAAGAGTGAATAAGAAGACATATTGCCCCCTTACCCCCATTGATAGTCTTCATTTTGGTTCGATGGTAGACAGCACTTCACAGAAGCTGCACGGCAATTGGCCCCG
>NZ_MPJW01000239.1 GCF_001945525.1 Ileibacterium valens | reverse complement strand
TTCTGAATATTTAAGACGTAATCATTTATTTGCCCTCCCTATCAAGGCAAATGTACCTGCAAAGCAAACAAAACTTATTTTTATGATCACCATACAATTACACTTGACATTTAATAGTTAGGCTTTTATAAGAAGTAACCTTTTGAAATTTGCACGGGCTTAGATCCTCCGGTTCCAGTCGATATTCTGTATTCGACTAGAACTGGAGGATTTTATGCATAATTATCTGTTTTCCAAATCCCGTGAACTGAATCAGGAACAGTGGATGAACCTGGTTGATCAATACCAGGTGTCAGGTCTGACTCAGGCTGGCTTCTGCGTCCAAAACGGCCTGGCTTTATCCACCTTCCAGTACTGGCGCAGAAAAGCTGCCGCCGTATCGCCTGCTTCAGCGGCTCTTGAATTCGTAGAAATTGACAGGACGGTCTTCCTGGATTTGGAAGGATCAGACGAGAGTCCAAAGCCGGTGATTGAAATCACTGACAGCGACCGAACGATTCGT
>NZ_MPJW01000150.1 GCF_001945525.1 Ileibacterium valens | reverse complement strand
GAAAGAGGACGTTCTGCATGGGATCAATATTATGGACGTATTCACAAAGAGCAGCCAGCCCATCAATTCCCAGGCGCATGTCAGTATAGCCGGCAGCCAGGTAGACTTTATCCACATTGATATTCTGTAACTTCTTTATATTTGACGGGTTGCCCGAAACGAAATTGCCTATATACCATTAAAGGCGAAGAATCTTATGGATTCTGAAACTTTCCTCTCAGGAAAGCTGCAGGACGCAAAGAACTTCGCCTTTTTTACATTGAAGTATTATTGATTCAGACTGACAGAGCACAGAGTTCTCTGATTTCATCATTCCAGGGAAGAACGCTGTCAATGACATCAGCCGGTATAACTGAACCGCGCCATTTCTGGAATCTGTTCATCACCAGTTCGAGATACTTGAGGACATTCAGTCCGCAGCGTCTGGCTGTCTTGACTATCGAAGACAGAAGCGTCAGCGCTCTGGCTCCGTCTTCACTGTATGCGAACAGCCAGTTATGCC
>NZ_MPJW01000189.1 GCF_001945525.1 Ileibacterium valens | reverse complement strand
CGGGAGAACATGTCTTCAGATGAAGGACATGAGATTATGGTCAGCCGGAGCATTCAGGCGGAAGGAACCTTCGGAGATCTTAAAGAAAACTACAGATACAGCCGATTGAGACGCCGGGGACTGGAAAACGTAAAATTTGAGGTGCTTATTGTGGCCATGGGACACAATATCAGAAAATTAAACAACAGAAATCGGATGAGTTGCTCAGAACTCGAACGTTATGGAAAATTAAAGGAGCAGAAAAGCGAAATCTGAAAAAGATTATAAACAGTCTTTTTGAGTTTTGGCTCTTTTCAGTGCGTTCAAAAATTGACTTGAGCGGAAAAACACATCATAAAACAAGATTGAATCAGATAAAAAGCATAGAAAAAAGGGGCTGTAAATCTCGCTGATGAAAAATCAGTCGAAATTTAACAGCCCCTTTAACTACGTTATGAAATAGAGTTTGAATAAAAATTATTCAACGATTTCAGTTACGTTTCCAGCACCTACAGTGTGTCCACCTTCACGGATGGAGAATGTAGTACCGTTTTCGATAGCGATTGGAGCGATCAGTTCAACGTTCATTTCAACGTTATCGCCAGGCATAACCATGTCAGTTCCTTCTGGAAGAGTGATGACACCAGTTACGTCAGTTGTACGGAAGTAGAACTGAGGACGGTAGTTGGAAACGAATGGAGTGTGACGTCCACCTTCTTCTTTGCTCAGTACATAAACCTGGGCTTTGAATTTTGTGTGAGGGTGTACAGAACCTGGTTTTGCAAGAACCTGTCCACGCTGAATTTCGTCACGGGATACACCACGAAGCAGTGCACCGATGTTGTCACCAGCCTGAGCTTCATCAAGCTGTTTGTGGAACATTTCAAGACCAGTTAATACAGTAGAACGAGTTGGTTTGATACCAACAACTTCAACTGTGTCACCAAGGTGAGCAGTACCACGTTCAACACGACCAGTAGCAACAGTACCACGGCCGGAGATAGTCATAACGTCTTCGACAGCCATCAGGAATGGTTTGTCAACGTCACGAACTGGGTCGTCGATCCAGCTGTCAACTGCATCCATCAGTTCATCGATAGCAGGAGTCCATTTTGGATCGCCTTCGAGAGCTTTCAGAGCAGAACCACGGATGATTGGAGTGTTGTCGCCATCGAATCCGTATTCAGTCAGCAGTTCCTGTACTTCCATTTCAACAAGGTCGATCAGTTCTTCGTCATCAACCATGTCGCATTTGTTCAGGAATACAACGATTTTTGGTACACCTACCTGACGAGCAAGCAGAATGTGTTCACGAGTCTGAGGCATAGGACCATCAGAAGCAGCTACAACCAGGATAGCACCATCCATCTGAGCTGCACCAGTGATCATGTTCTTGATGTAGTCAGCGTGACCCGGGCAGTCTACGTGAGCGTAGTGACGTCCGTCAGTCTGGTATTCTACGTGAGCGGTATTAATGGTAATTCCACGTTCTTTTTCTTCAGGAGCACCATCGATATCGTCGTAGTTCTGTTTTTCAGCCATACCTTTGCCGGCAAGAACACTGGTGATAGCAGCTGTTAAAGTTGTTTTACCATGGTCAACGTGACCGATGGTTCCAATGTTGACATGAGTTTTACTTCTGTCAAATTTTTCTTTAGCCATTTATATATCCTCCTAAATGCTAAATTCAGTCTTTCTAAATTCTAAAACAACGGAAATCTAAAATCAACAAATCTTTGAAGGACTAGCGTCCACTCTCTTTAATAATCTGTTCAGAAACGGATTTTGGTACTTCAGAGTAGTGGTCAAACTTCATGGAGTAGTTTCCACGTCCCTGAGTGAAGGAACGCAGGTCGGTTACATAACCGAACATTTCAGCAAGAGGGATCATCGAACGAACGATAACGGCATTTCCTCTTTCTTCCTGGTCAGTAATCTGACCACGGCGGCTGCTGACATCTCCCATGACAGAACCAAGGTATTCAGCTGGAGCAGTTACTTCAACAAGCATGATTGGTTCAAGCAGAACTGGATTACACTTCTTGGCAGCTTCACGAAGAGCCATGGAAGCAGCAATCTTATAAGCCTGTTCAGAAGAGTCGACATCATGGTAGCTTCCATCAAACAGAGTCGCCTTGACATCGATCATTGGGAATCCGGCAAGAACACCTTTTTCAAGTGCATCCTGCAGTCCCTCGTTGGTTGGTTTGATGTACTCTCTTGGAACAGTTCCACCAACTACGGCATCCACGAATTCATATCCCTTACCTTCTTCATTCGGTTCAAATTTGATCCATACGTGACCGTACTGACCTTTACCACCGGACTGACGGATGTATTTTCCTTCACATTCAGCGGCTTTGCGAATGGTTTCACGGTAAGCAACCTGAGGTTTACCAATGTTTGCTTCAACATTGAATTCACGGCGCAGACGGTCAACGATGATATCGAGGTGAAGTTCACCGACACCAGCGATGATTGTCTGTCCAGTTTCCTTGTTCGTGTAAGTTTTGAAAGTTGGATCTTCTTCAGCCAGTTTAGCCAGAGCAAGACCCATTTTATCCTGGTCGGCCTTCGTCTTTGGTTCAAGAGAAAGTTCGATTACAGGTTCCGGGAATTCCATCTTTTCAAGAATGATTTCATTATCCGGATCACACAGCGTATCACCAGTTGTGGTATTTTTCAGACCAACAGCTGCGGCAATATCGCCGGCGTAAACTTTAGGAATTTCATGGCGCTGGTTGGCATGCATCTGCACGATACGGCCAAAACGTTCTCTCTGATCTTTTGTCGAGTTCAGAACATAACTTCCAGAATCGGCTGTTCCGGAATAAACACGGAAGAAAGTCAGTTTTCCTACGTATTTATCAGTCATGATCTTGAATGCAAGAGCAGAGAATGGTTCGTCATCAGAAGAATGTCTTACAGTCTCGGTTCCATCAGGCAGAGTTCCCTGGATAGCAGGAACATCTACTGGAGAAGGCAGATAATCAACGACGGCATCCAGAACCATCTGTACACCTTTGTCCTTATAAGCAGATCCGCAAAGAACCGGGAAGAAGTCACCGTTGCACACAGCGATTCGTAATACACGCTTGATTTCTTCGATTGAAGGTTCTTCACCTTCAAGAACCATCATCATGAAGTCTTCGTCATAGTCTGCAAGGTATTCAAGCAGTTTCTGACGGTAGTCTTCCATCAGGTCAACGAGATCTTCAGGCACTTCGCCTTCAACGATCTTGATTCCCTTATCGCCTTCGTTATAGAGGGCTTTTCTTTCGATAATATCAACAACGCCCTTGAATTCGTTTTCTGCTCCGATAGGAAGCTGAATTGGGCATGATTTAGCCCCCAGACGGTCGATAATGGTATTGCAGGACATGATGAAGTCAGCACCAGTTGAGTCCATCTTGTTTACAAAAACAATTCGCGGAACTCCATAAGCGGTAGCCTGACGCCATACAGTTTCAGTCTGTGGTTCAACACCGGCTTTAGCATCAAGAACAGTAACCGCACCATCGAGTACGCGCAGGGAACGTTCAACTTCTACTGTGAAGTCCACGTGACCCGGAGTATCGATGATGTTGATGCGGTTGCCTTTCCAGTGAACGGTTGTAGCAGCGGAGGTAATTGTAATACCGCGTTCTGCTTCCTGTTCCATCCAGTCCATAGTGGATGCACCATCATGGGTTTCACCAATCTTATGGTTAACACCTGTATAGAACAGAATACGTTCAGTAGTGGTTGTTTTTCCGGCGTCGATATGGGCCATGATTCCAATATTACGAGTGTTGTCTAATGTATATTCTCTTGGCATATTCGACATCCTTTTCTATTTATTAAAAGCAGCTGATTACCAGCGGTAATGAGCAAATGCTTTATTGGCTTCAGCCATTCTATGAACATTGTCACGCTGTTTAACAGAAGCACCAGCATTGTTGGCTGCATCGATGATTTCAGCGGCAAGACGCTGTTCCATAGTCTTTTCATTACGCAGTCTTGCGTAGTTTACAAGCCAGCGCAGACCAAGTGTCAGTCTTCTTTCTTCGCTGACTTCAACTGGTACCTGGTAGTTGGCACCGCCGACGCGGCGAACTTTCAGCTCCAGCTGAGGCATAACATTTTCGAGAGCCTGTTCAAAAACTTCCATAGGAGGTTTTCCTGTTTTGACTTCGACGATATCGAAAGCATGATACAGGATCTTCTGTGCAGTTCCCCGTTTTCCATCAATCATGATTTTGTTGATTAAACGAGTGACAAGTTTAGAGTTGTAAATTGGGTCTGGTAATACATCCCTTTTTGCAATATGTCCTTTTCTAGGCATGGTTTATTCTCCTTTCACGATTGATTTATTTTTTTGGTTTCTTCGTTCCGTACAGGGATCTGCTCTGTTTGCGGTCATTCACACCAGCGCAGTCAAGTGTTCCACGAATGATGTGGTAACGAACACCTGGCAGGTCCTTAACACGTCCACCGCGGATCAGAACAACAGAGTGTTCCTGAAGGTTGTGTCCGATTCCTGGAATATAAGCAGTAACTTCCATTCCATTGCTTAAACGTACACGAGCGTATTTACGCAGTGCTGAGTTTGGTTTCTTTGGAGTCATGGTACCAACACGGGTGCAGACACCTCTTTTCTGAGGGCTGGACAGGGTAGTCGGTCTGGACTTTAAAGAGTTGTAGCCGCGGTTTAATGCCGGGGCTTTGGAAACCTTCTGTCCGGTATGACGGCCTTTGCGAATTAACTGGTTAATTGTAGGCATGGTTATCTCCTTTCCTCTTATGGATCAGCCGGCTGCTGCCAGCTTGTCTTCAACAAACGAAACCGGGTGGATCATTTCCACCGCTTTTTTTACGGGCTCAAGCCCGTTTTTCGCATGCTCGTTAAATTTACAAAATCAGTCGGTCTATGTCAATAGAAAATACAGATTTATTTTACTTTCAGGGCAAAAATCGATAAAAAAATACTTTTCATCTCTATTGCCGGTTTATTTTCAGATAGATCGATCCAAAAAATCCAGATTCGTGAAAGGATCAGATGATGAAAACTTTATGAAAACGTTGTCGTCTGGTTGAATTTTATTTACATTTAGTTTCAAGTTTCGCAGCGCAATCTGTCCAGATCAGAATAACAGCCAGGAACAATGTGATAACTAAAACAGCTGTGACAAGCAAATTGACGCTCTTTTATCCTGAATCTTCTTATAATTGAACTGAACACATTCAATGAGTTAAAGACTGGAGGATAGATCATGAAGCATAAAATTGTTTTTTTTGATATGGATGGAACGCTATTTCAGACGACGGATGGAATTATTCAGGATTCAACCCTGGCCGCCATTGATCGTCTGAAAAATCAGGGATACCTGGTGGCAGCAGCTACAGGACGCGGCCTGAATATGCTAAAGCCCATTCTTGATCGTGTTACTTTTGACTATTATGTATTAATCAACGGAGGATATGTTCTTGATGGTGATTTCAACGAGATTGGCGCAGGACCGATTGCCCGTTCTGATATTCAGGATCTGGTAGAACTGGCTGGAAACAACGATCTCGGCCTGCTGTTCCATTTTGGAGATTCTTCATACATCTATAATAACTTTTATCCGATTTACGATTTCATGAAATATACCAATTCTCTGGATGGTGTCTTTTACGATCAGACCCAATCCTTCCACCATCGCCACGACCCTTATCAGGCAATCGTCCTGACTCGTGATTCTGGCATTATAAGTGATTTTATTGAAAGCCATCCGGATCTGCGCATGGATTTAATCAATGTAAGAACGAACGGCTTTGCCTATGATCTGTTCCACGCTGGAAACGATAAAGCTTCTGGTATTGAAACAGTTCTTGAGCGTGAAGGACTCAGTTGGGACGACGTTATTGCTTTTGGAGACTCAACCAATGATATCCGCATGCTTGAAAAAGCGGATTTGGGAATCGCGATGGGCTCTGCATCCGATTTCGTAAAATCTTTTGCCAATCGAACCACCACTTCTGTATACGCAAACGGAATCTTCAATGCCGTCAAGGATATTCTGGCTGAAGAAGAATAGTCTAACCTGACAAGTATCTGATCAGAAACCTGAAGAAGTGTTCTTCAACCATAACCACGAAAGCAGCATTAAAATCGAATAAAAAAACAGGATAGGCAAAAGGGAGCGCAATGATTCACTGCACTCCCTTTTTATATGTCTTTGATTATATGTTTTTGATCCTTTTTTGTATGTTTTGTTTACATCTCTGGTTTTGCTGGATCTCAATGATCTGACCATTTGCAGACATCGCTTATAAGCTAATCCATTTATTTATATTTGATTCCATATCACAGAAGTCCGTCGGATTTGTCACCGATATTCCTGGTTATGATCTGATTTCCTTCTGAATCAAAGTAGACTCTGCTTAATATTCGAAAACCAAAGACCGAGCAATCCTGCAGATCCATCTTTTGATCCGCTTTTCGCTCTTCAAGAACCTGAATCTGATGATTTTGAATTGTAAAGACAAATAATCTGCCAAAACCAGCTTCAGTCGTCGATATCATCTTTGCTTCAAGAAAGTTCTGATCCTTTCTATTTTCCCGCTCTAATCTTCGATCTGTTTCTTTTTGATCCCCTGGATTGAGGTAAACCACTTCTGCCTGCCATGGATAAAATCCCATCCAGAGTGCCTGTTCTGGAATTTCCTGCTGCAGGTGTGCTGGCAGACCGCTTATATTTTGCACAGAACTCAGATCATAAAGGTTCATTGGAAAATAGCCCATACTTCCTGCAGTAAAAAGGCTTGAAGGATCATTGATCATGGACCAGATCTCTCCCATTCTCTGCAGCTTGCCATTTTCAATTAGCACCATAGTCTGTCCAAGCTTTAAAGCCTCCGAGTAGGAATGGGTAATCAGAATCAGAGTAAATTTTCGTTTGGCATGCAATTGCAGAATTTCTTCGATCAGCTGCTCTTTTAAGGCACTGTCAAGCCCCTGAAAGGACTCATCCATCAGCAGCAGGTCCGGATCTTTCATGAAAGCCCGGGCTAAGGAGACTCTTTGTCTTTGTCCGCCGGACAAAGTAGAGACGGGACGGCCAAGCAGATCATCGCATTTAAAAACTCTAGCCCACTGTTGCGCTTTCTGTTCCCTCTTTTTACTGGATACTGAATTTGCAGGAATACCGTATTTTATGTTTTCAAGAACCGATAATCTTTCAAATAAACCATCCCGCTGAAAGACCATGCTGATTTTTTCAGCGTTATTCTGAATCGTTCCTGAGATCGGCTTCTGGAGTTTACAGATCAGCTTGAGCAATGTGCTTTTTCCTGCTCCGGAAGGCCCAAACAAAACGGTTCTAGATCCTTTTTGGATTTGCAGAGAGAAATGATCAATAATCATTTCAGCATGTGGATCATTCTTTTTTGCATAAGCAAAGCGGACATCGTCAAAGACAATGGCCGCTTCATTTTCTTTATTCTTTACTTTCATATCCTATTCGTGCATTTTCTGATTACTCTGTTTTCGAATTCTTCGAATTTGAGTCTTTTTCATTTGTTAAACGCCGCTGTCTGGCTTCAATCCAGTCGGCTATCTCCTGCAGACCTTCACCCGTCTTGGAGGAATAACGGATAATTGGAAGATTTGGATTCAGTACCCGGACTGCTGCAAGAAACCGGTCCATATTGAAATGGAAGTGCTCTGCTGCATCTGATTTTGAGACGACCAACAGATCTGCCCTTTGAAAACTTGCAGGATACTTCAATGGTTTGTCTTCTCCTTCTGGAATGGAAAAAACCAGAATTTCCGCATGAGCCCCTGTTTTCAGGGAGACCGGACGCGAAAGCGAACCGTTATTTTCTAAAAACACAATATCCAATTCATCCTGAAGCCTCGATTCAAAACCATTCAGTCCCTCATAGACCATCCTTGCATCAAGATGGACTCCATCGGGTGTCAGCATCCGGACAGTCGGATATCCAAGATCTCTTAAGGCGCTTATTGCATGTGAACTGTCATAGTCCGCTTCAAGCACTCCCGCTGACAGGCCTGCTTTTTTCATCAATGAATACAGCTGTTTTAACAGAGTGGTTTTCCCAGCCCCGGGAGAAGAAAAGAAATCGGCAAGCAGAACCTGATGAGAACCTAACCAGTTCTTCAATTCTTCGGCATATTTTTCATCAGAATTTGCGGCCTGCTCCGAAATCACGATTGCATTCATGCTGATCACCTCCGCCACAGTATTTTCTGACAATCATTCTGAGTTATAACCTATGTGCTTTGTACCTCAATTATAACCGAACAAAGTGACATATAGAGGCCTGCCAGGAAATTATTCACCATAATCTGATAATTCGAAGCATACAACAGTCTGGCTTAAAATGAAAAAAGCTGTAAATTAGCTGTTCATCCTGTAAATCTTTTCACAAAAGCGATAAGATGGTACTCGATCCTTAATTTTTGAACTTATCTTATATTTGAATATCTATTTATATCTTAGGATCAGGAGGTTTTATTTGATGAATATCGAATCCAGGCGTGTTGGCTCCATACTCGCTCCTTCCTTTAGTGCGCTGGCCAATCTGAAAAAGAAATATATACAGGATCATCAACAGGAAGTCATCGATTTTTCGATTGGCAGTTCCAACATTCCGCCTGCCGATGCGATTAAGGATATCCTTGCTCAGGCCGCTTTGGAGGATGCAAGCTATCAATATACGCTGAATCCTGGTGATGAATTGATCGCAGCCGTTCAGAAATGGTATCAGCAACGATATGATACTGAACTTGAAGAAAAAGAGATTGCCATTCTGAAAGGTTCACAGGAAGCCTTATCTCATATCCCCATGGCTTTTCTGGATGAGGACGATCTTCTTTTACTGCCGGATCCTCATTATCCGATTTATTCCATCGCCTGCTCTATTAACAATAATCCCATTTATGAAATGCCGCTGAAACCAGAAAATGATTATCTTCCTGAATTGGATCAGATTCCAGAAGAGGTTTTGGACCAGGCAAAAATGATCCTGGTTTCCTATCCTAACAATCCAACCGGGGCCTGTGCACCGGATTCGTTCTATGAAGAACTGATCGATTTTGCCAGAAAGAACAATCTTCTTGTCGTTCACGATAACGCCTACTCCGAACTGCTTTTTTCCGGAAAACCAGGCCGCAGCTTTCTCTCATTCGAGCACGCAAAAGAGGTGGGTATTGAGCTCAATTCGCTGTCTAAATCTTATTCTTTAGGCGGAGCGAGATTTGCCGTAATGGTTGGCAACGCAGATATGATTGCCGCTTATCGAAAGCTTCTGGATATGATCGACTTTGGGGGATTTGCCCCAGTCGCTAAAGCTGCTGTTTATGCCCTGGAAAATGAAAAGGAATTTCCAAAAACAGTCTGTCAGGAATATAAGCGCAGACGGGATGTTCTGATCGAAGAATTTGAAAAGGTCGGATGGAAAATTGAGCCTTCTCAGGGAACCATGTTTGTCTGGGCGCCTGTTCCTGATTCCTATCAGGATTCCATGGAATTTACCATCGATCTATTAAACAAAGCCGGAGTTCTGGTACACCCGGGAACAAATTTTGGCTCTCTTGGAAAGTATTTTGTCCGGTTGGCTCTGGTTCGTTCTGATCAGGAAGTCAAGCTGGCAGCGAAGCGAATTGCTGCTTCCGGCCTGTTTTAATGGTTAAAGCCGACAGACTGCTAATCCTTGACAAATCCGAATCGGATACTTTTTCAATTCTTAGAAAATAGAGTTTCAGAAGGTGGCATCCGGCTCAAAATTTGCTATAATCTAATCGCTCAAGGAATACATTTTTCCTACATCTGAGATATGGGATTCCGGACGATTGAGCCGGTGTTGAAGACCGTTCCTGTTGATTCCAATTTTCGAATCTTCAGAAGATCGGTATCCTAAACGCTTGATCAGGAAACCCACCTGTACAAACGACAGGTAAAAATCTCTTTCTTGAGTTTATAAAGCTGAATCTTCGGATTCGGCTTTTTTTATTTTCCCTGATTCCTTTTATCCTTTTTTCTCTCTGGAAGAGGACGAATAAGAAAACGAGGAAGTAAAAGCAGAAAAAAAAGAGACACCAGTTAAGGTGTCTCGCAGAATTCAGCAGCCGGGGTTTAAACAAACATTTCGTATGAACCCGAACTGAATTCTTCTTTTTGTTTTCTTGTAAGCTTAAATGATTCTTACTTAACTTCAACAGATGCGCCGGCAGCCATGAGTTTTTCTTTGATTTCATTAGCTTCTTCCGGAGAAATGTTTTCTTTGATTGCAGCAGGAGCGCCGTCAACCAGTTTCTTCGCATCAACAAGTCCAAGACCAGTGATTTCACGTACAGCTTTGATAACTGCAACTTTAGTTCCACCAACTTCTGTCAGAGTAACAGTTACTTCGGTTGGTCCTTCATCTACAGCTTCAGCAGCGGCAGGAGCAGCTACAGCAGCAGCGGCTACAACACCGAATTTGTCTTCGATTGCTTTTACAAGATCGTTCAGTTCTAAGATGGTTGCTTCTTCAAGATATGCAAGAATATCTTCCTGAGTTAATTTAGCCATTTATATATCCTCCAATGTGCTTATTCAGCAGCTGGCGCTGCTTCTGTGTTAGTGCCTTCTTTGGCTTCTGCTAATGCCTTAACGGTCATAGCAAATTTGATAACAGGTGCGTTCAGGCAGGATGCAAATTTCGCCAGCATGCCTTCCTTGTTTGGCAGACTCGCTAAAGTCTGGATGGTTGCATTGTCTACAACAGCTCCGTCAACGATACCGTTTTTCAGGATCAGTTTGTCGTGTGTTTTTGCGAATTTCGCAAGAACGCGGGCAGGAGCTACCTGGTCAGCACCAAATGTAAGTGCGTTTGGTCCAACCAGAGTATCAATGATCTCATCATATCCAAGTTCTTTGGCTGCACGCTGAGCGTAAGTGTTTTTATACACTTTCATGCTAACGCCTTCTTCACGGAGAGCGCGGCGAAGTTCTGTGACTTCACCAACAGTCAGACCGCGGTATTCAACAACGACAACGCTTTTAGCGTCCTTCATCTGCTGAATCAGGGCGTTAACGTCAGCTTCCTTCTGAGCAAGGATTTGTTTGTTCATCGTGTTCCTCTGCTTTCTGTATATTGCATCAATATTCAAAGAAAAAGCCCGCAAAGCGGGCTTGACGAGCACAGTAAAAAAACAACCAGCGTCAATCCCTCGGTAACAAATTAAGCTTTCGCAGTTACTGTCTTTGGAATAGGTTCACCATCCGGTGATGGGCTTTTTCGAAACAGGATCTGTTCCTTTTTAAGAATTATTGAGAACAATCAAAATAATAGGGAAATAAATAAACGGTGTCAACTGTTCGTTTACTTAATTTCAACATGAATTCCAGGACCCATGCTTGTAGAAAGAACAAGATTCTTCATGTAAGTTCCTTTTACTTTAGCAGGTCTTGCTTTTTTGATGACATCATAAAGAGCCTGGAAGTTTTCTACCAGTTTTCCATCATCAAAAGATACTTTACCGATCAGGCAGTTGATGTTTCCGGCCTTGTCAACACGGTAAGTGATTTTACCTTTTTTAACTTCATTAACCGCATTGGTTACATCCATTGTTACGGTTCCAGTTTTTGGGTTAGGCATGAGACCTTTCGGTCCGAGCATACGACCGAGTTTTCCAAGTTTACCCATCATGTTTGGAGTAGCGATCAGAACATCAAATCCGAGCCATCCGCCCTGGATTTTTTCGATCAGATCGTCTGCGCCTACAAAATCTGCACCGGCTTCTTCAGCTTCTTTTGCCTTGTCGCCTTCAGCAACGACGGCAACAGTCTGAGATTTACCAGTACCGTTTGGAAGAACCATCGCACCACGGATCTGCTGATCAGCATGACGTGGGTCTACATTCAGGTTGAAGGATACTTCAACGGTTTCGTCAAATTTAGCTGTGCTTGCTTTCTTAGCAAGAGCAACTGCTTCTTCAACTGTATAAGTTTTCGTTTTATCTACAAGCTTGCTAGCTTCTGCAAAACGTTTGCTCTTCTTAGCCATTGTTCTTTTCCTCCTTACCCTTCATAGCCGTTGATCTTGATACCCATGTTTTTAGCAGTACCAGCAATGATCTTCATTGCGGCATCTACGTCATTGGCGTTCAGATCCGGCATTTTATATTCAGCAATTTCACGCAGCTGGTCAGCAGTGATAGAACCTGCTGTCTGCTTCTGATCTCCGCTGGCCTTGCTGATGCCGGCGGCTTTTTTAAGCATGTTAGCTGCTGGGGTTGTTTTCAGTACGAAATCGAAGCTCTTGTCTTCATAAGCAGTGATGACTACAGGTACAACGTCCCCTTTACGATCTCTTGTTGCATCGTTGTAGGCGTTGCAGAACTGAGGCATGTTAATACCAACACCGGCTAAAGCTGGTCCTGGTTTTGCTCCTCCAGCAGGAAACTGGAGTTTTACAACTTTAGTAACTTTTTTCTTAGCCATAAGACTCTCCTCCTTGTATGGTCTTATGCAGTGGTTTACGGAATCGTCCTCCCACGCATGCCAAACTATTTTAGTAAATACACCCTGTTTTCACAAGTCATATGTGAAGATCTTATAAAAAGCATGAAAAACTGTTCGAATTCTTCTCAATAAAAAAACCTTTATCTTTCGATAAAGGGCTGCTTTCAAAATGGTGACGCGTACGGGATTCGAACCCGTGAATGCATGCGTGAAAGGCATGTGAGTTAACCGTTTCTCCAACGCGCCATCTAAGATCTTTATTTGCTGATCAATCAGTGCTCACTTATGTTATCACTCAAATTCCAAAATGGCAAAAGAAACATTTCAATTTCAGTTATTTAAAACTAACTTATAGATGATCTTCACTATCTGAATGCCTGCCGCCGCGGTTTCATTCTTCAAACCTGGCTAGTTATTTAACAACTCGAACAAACCAATCATTCTCTGATTTCCATCGTTTTATTCATTCTTTGAATCCAGTTTTACAGAAGAGAAGAATTGCATTTTTTCTGAACGTACTTTTCATCGATTGTTTTTTCCTGACTCTGATTCTTTTGGCCGCTACACCTTTCAGGTTATATATCTTTCAGAATATACAAGCTATATAATTAAAGAGCCTGTCTGATTACTCAGACAGACTCTGTTGATTTCAAAATGGTGACGCGTACGGGATTCGAACCCGTGAATGCATGCGTGAAAGGCATGTGAGTTAACCGTTTCTCCAACGCGCCATATATAGTTACTTAAGACGGCCGGCATGTCTTAAGGCTTGATTAGTATAACACACCGTTTAACGTTGGCAAGCAAAACAATTAATTTTTTTGAACTTTTTTCACGACTTTTTTGGGACTCATCTCATACCAAATTCATTCTTTATCCTTGCGGACTGACAACCACTGTAAAATCCGGATACATCAACGCTTTGAAAAGCAGCAGGGCCGCGCTATCGCGTTTTATGGTTCCTGGTGTTTTCCTGGTTCAATCTTTTTCTTTTCTCTGTTTTTTACTTTATTTTTTCTCTGTCTTGTTTCTGTTTTTTTTCTCAGCTTTACTTCGTTTATCTGCACTCTTCAAATCAGCCAATGATCATGAATGTCAGATTTGCAGGCTATTGCTTTGCACATTGAATGACTCAGTGCGTGTTCTGACTGGTAGCCCGCAGACAGTAGGAACTCATGTCCCCACGACTGTAGTCAAGTTCGATGGACAGCAGTCGTCTGGCGCCATCTGTTGTCTTTCTTGTACGGCATAATACGGGGACTTCATCCGAAATCCTGAGTGCAGCTCTGACTTCCTGATCCGGGATCATTGCCCGCAGAGACTCTTCATAATGCCTCTGATTTTCATTGACATGATTCAGCAGCCGCTGATGAATCTCACTGCGGCTGACTGGCCCTTCTTTTTCCTGAACCTTTTCCGAACCGGCATACCATGTTTTTGAAAAGCTCAATGGAATATTATCAGAGCCAAAAATCTGAACCTGACAATACATCATCTGCTCTTCTGGAAGATTAAACTCCCCGATAATTTCTTCTGGTGGGTATTCACGCACAATCTGTTGAAAAACCAGCTCTCCCTGCTTTTTCTTGCAGGGATGGATTCGCCAGTGCTCATCTTCGTAGGCTTCTTCTTTTTGTTTAGGAGACTGCCATATAACAAAAGTTCCCCTTCCGCGTCCGCGGTTGACCAACCCTTCTCTTTCGAGATCGAGAATGGCCTGTCGGGCCGTAATTCTGGATACCCCAAACAGCTTCTGGATCTGCGCCTCACTGTCGAGGCGTTCTCCATGTTTGATCTGTCCATTCAGTATCTGTTCCTTGTACAATTCCTTTATCTGGATATACAGCGCTTTGGATCCTTTCTGAAAGTTCAACAATTCCGTTCCTGTCTGTGCCATTCCGGTTCTCTCCTTCCTTCAATTCCTTACAGTTTTGTTCTTTTACTTCACATCTGGAGTGGCATTTCAAGCGATTCATTGATTCAGCTGCGTATTTTCATTCTGGTGTTTTTAAAGATTGAAAATCGCATGAAGAAAGAAAAAGCAGTAGTTCAGTCCGATTGACAGGTGAAATGCTGCAGCAATTTTTCACATTCACCTTTGATATATCCAGCTGACGCTGGATTATACCAGATATGCAAGGACAACTTAATTCCATCCTTGAAAATGGTTCTTATCGTTATAACTGATAATTATGTGCCATCAAAATGATTCATCATCCTGGATAACAATATAACAATAAGGAAAGGAGAAAAGAGAGAAATAATCATATCGGGACAGGATGATCAGTCAGGATCGATCCGACAGATCAGTTAAAATCTCCTGATGATTTGAAACGATCGAAATGATTCAATGATCGATTCCTGTTTAATCAGGAGATTTCTAAGTCCATTCGTCTGAATGGAAAGTCATCTTATATGCAAGCAAAAGAAGCATTTCAGACGGTTTGTCTGATTTATGAATTCTGACTTTGTGCTTACAATTTACTCCTTAGTTGATCAGGGAGTTTTCTGAAACAGACATCTTTTCTCTTCTTAACTTGTCATTTTCAATCCACTCATCAAGCGTAAGCGGAATATAGTTGGAATACATACAGAAGCAGTTGATCATATTGAAAGGAATAGGCTGACTCGAACCATCTCCAATCGAACGATGGGTCTGCGAGCGAATAAAATTTCCATACATCTCAAGGAATTTCTGATCCCTTGTATCATGGACGTGTCCGTATAACATGTAGCTTTTGGGATTCCCATCTTCATCCTTGCGGTACTGTCCGTTGTAGCAGGGCATCGGATAGTGAGACAGACAGACCTTGCGCCGGTTGTCCCTGAGTTCCGCATATTCGCGAATCCATACAAAATAAGAAGGATCAAAATTCTTATCTTTCAGATACAGGTCATGGTTGCCGACAATCAGGTATTTCTTCCCATTGAGCATTTCAAGAATTTCATTGGTCTGTATTCCATTACCCCAGGAGAAATCTCCCAATATTACGACATCATCATTCTTTCGCACTCTTTTATTCCATTGTTCAATCATGAAATCATTCATCGCTTCCACGCTCTCGAAAGGGCGGTGATCCATTTGGGATAGCAGTTTTTCATGCCAGAAATGGCAGTCGGAGATGTAATAACGCATCAGTCTTTCTCCCTGGACAGGCTGAGTCCCAAAGGACAGGCTTTGTCATTAAGTCTGTCCCGGGTCTTCTGGAATGAAACAAACGAGCTCGTTTCATCTCCGCCCTGCAGGAGTCCTTCTTTTTCAAGCTGCTTCAAATCTGCTTTTTCAAGGTCATAGACCGTTGTGACTTCAAAAGCCTTTTCGGTATCCTTAATCGAAATATCGATTCCATCTAAGGACGAGTGCATTGATTTCGCGCTTTTTTCAAGCGCTTCTTCTGCTTTTTTTCGATCCGTATTTTCGGCAACGCCGATCTCTGAATCAGAAATCGTTATCGTCTGAATAATGCGGACTATCTTATCTCCCCTGGCTTCATAGGTCGTATTAACACCTGGACCATTGCAGACCAGCGAGAGCCGGATTTCACTTTGCTCCTCATTTGCACCAGTGTTTTGAGAATCTGATTCAGACATATTGACGCGCATACAGCCTGAAAGCAGGCAGATTCCCAGAAAAATCCATATTTTATTTCTTCCTTTGTTACTCATTTTTTCTATGGCCTCTTCGTTTTTGTTATATCATAATTACACAAGAAAGTCTTTACCCGGGTAAAGACTTTCGGAAATTGTGTGTTTCTCAACAGAAAAAGACAAATATTCTAAACGATTCAGAATATTTGTCCTTATCAATATATTCATTTTAAATCAAACAGAGATTTCCTGCCTGTTTTTTTACAGGATAGTTGTCTGCAGGAATGTCTGAACGTCATTCCATCCTGTTAATTTCCTGATTTTTCCTTTAAAGGAAATGATTAAATCACAACCAGTGATATTCATTTTTGCAGGGTTGATGGATTTTGTTTTAAATACTCTTGCAGAAAGTCTCTGACTTCATCCAGTGAACCCTGGATATTTTCATGAATAAAGCCTAATCCGATTCGGACATAGCCTTCCTTTCCAAAACAGGATCCGGGAACAAAGAAAATCCCGGTCTGATCCAGAAGTCTGCGGCAAAAATCAGCCGAATCCGTTATGGGAACAATTTTCATAAAGCCAAGGCTGCCGTTTTCCGGTTTCACCCATTCAAAGTCTTTCTGAAGTCCGATCCATTCATCCACTGTCTGCCGGTTATGCCCGATCACTTTTTCAATCGGTTTTCGGATTTCATCCCGATGCTTTAAAGCGATGTATCCAAGCGTATCGATTAAGGGGCCCGTTGAAATCAGTGAATAATCTCTGGCCAGGGTGATATCGGAAACGACGCTTTCTGGTCCCTTGATCCATCCGATTCTCAGTCCCGGCAGTCCCAGTGTCTTGGAAAGACTTGAAGTGACAATTGCCTGATCATACAGATCATTAAACGAAGGATGATCTTCATCCGGATACAGATACACTTCATCGCATAAAATCCAAACATGATGTTTTTTGCAAATCTCTGCGATTTTAAGCATCTGACTATTGGACAGGCTGGCTCCGGTTGGATTAGCTGGATGGTTCAGAATCAGCAGTTTCGTTTTTTTGTTGATGCTTTTTTCCAGCTTCTCTATATCCAGTGACCAGTCTTTTTCATTCAGTTCAATCAGCGTAACCTGGCATCCCATTTTTTCTGGAATTTCCCAGAATTGCTGATAGCCGGGTACGTAGGTAATGACATGATCCCCTGCTTCCAGAAGCACCTCCATGACCAGCCGGCTGCCCTCAGAACACCCATGCGAAATCGCAAGCGTTCTCGGGTTTCGATCCTTATAAAAAGAGAGGATCTTCTCTCGCAGGCGAAGATCCCCTTCTATCGTTCCATAGTCCAGAACCAGATTCTTAAGCAGATCCGGCTCGAAGTTTGCCAGCTGCTCAAAACTCAGGGAATCCGCCGAAGAATCAGTCAGGTTGATCCTGGCCTGATGTTCATATTGTGTCATCCATTGTTCAGATAAAAAGCTGGCAGGTTTCATCAGTTATAAAATACCTTTCCTAAAAATTCCCTGGCCCGATCCGTCTTTGGATTGGAGAAGAACGTTTCGGAATCCGCTTCTTCAATGACTCTTCCAGCTTCCAGAAAGACAACGCGGTCTGCTACCTTGCGGGCAAAACCCATTTCATGTGTTACGACAATCATCGTCATCCCCTGTGCAGCAAGATCCTGCATGACTTCGAGAACTTCCTTGATCATTTCAGGATCGAGCGCCGAAGTCGGTTCATCAAAAAGCATGATATCCGGATTCATGCACAGCGCTCTTGCAATCGCTACACGCTGTTTCTGACCTCCTGAAAGCTGATTGGGATAGCTGTCTTTCTTATCGAGAAGTCCAACTTTTCCCAGATACAGCATAGCTGTTTTTTCTGCTTCTTCCGGAGTCTTCTGTAAAACAGAGATCTGAGCCAGAGTGCAGTTATCCAAAACAGTCATATTTGGAAACAGGTTAAAGTGCTGAAATACAAATCCCATCCGATTTCTCAGACGGCGAAAGGATTCCTTGTTTTTCGGATTGAGAGCTTCGCCTTCAAGATAGACAAGTCCTCCATCCGGTGTTTCCAGGCCGTGAATACAGCGTAAGAATGTCGATTTACCAGAACCGGAAGGACCGATCAGGCAGACGACTTCTCCTTTATTGACTTCCAGAGAGGCATCATTTAAGGCATGCAGACCGGAAAAGTGTTTGGAGATATGTTCGGCTTTAATCACTGACTGCAAGCCTCCTTTCCAATCGGCGGGCAAACCAGGAGATGACTAACGTCATACACAGATAAATTACCGCCGCAATGATCAGCGGATACAGATAGTTATAGTAGCGGGCACCCAGGACCTGGGTGTTGTACATCAACTCACCTACGGCAATACAGGAAGCAAGTGAACTGTCCTTGATCAGCGTAATGAATTCAGAAACCATCGGCGGAATAATGCGTTTGAAGGCCTGCGGCAGGATTACCTTAAGCATCATGGTCCAATAGGAAATCCCAAGGGTCTCACAGGCTTCCCACTGCCCTTTTTCAACCCCCTGAATTCCTGAACGGATCAGCTCGGTCTGATAGGCACCCGAATTCAGGGATAAGGCGATCAGAGCAACCATGGTGACATCCATACGAATGCGAACCCCTGTAACCATTCGAATCAGAACTGGAACTCCCAGGTAGAAGAAGAAAATCTGCAGAAGCATCGGGGTTCCACGAAATAGTTCGACATAGATTGCTCCAAGCCAGTTAAAGATTTTCACTTTAGAAAGTCTGGCTGAAGCCATAATGACACCAATTACCATCCCAATGGTCAGGGCCCCAAAAGCGAGCAGTAAGGAAAGCCCAGCCCCCTGAAGCAGGAAGCCGAGATTCTCTGCCGTTAGAATCTTACTCATTCGAAGCGACAAACCACTTTTCAGTTAATTTTGTATAATCATCGCTTTCCTTGAACGCTTTGATTGCAGTATTGATCTGGTCAAGGAGCTCTTTGTGGTCTTCTGTTGTGTAAATCAGATTTTCTTCATCTAGAAGCTCTTCATCGAGAACTTTGTATTCACCATTTGCGGCATAGGAATCAGCTACAGCCTTATCGATAATTACAGCATCGATTCCGTCAGCCTTCAGGTTTTCCATCAGCACTTTGGCATCACTGATTGCCTGGACATCAGCTGCGTCTACCGTACCGGCAACAGTTTCGCCAGTTGTTCCCTGCTGAGCTCCAACCTTCTTGCCTGCCAGGTCTGCAGAAGAAGCGATATCAGAATCAGCTTTTACAACGATCACCTGTGCGGAATCATAGTAGGAATCGGAGAAGATTCCTTCTCTGTCTTCATCATAAGTAAATCCAGAAATACCGAGATCGATCTGTCCGGCCTGCAGGCTGGAAATAATCGTATCAAAAGACAGTTCTTCAAAATCGTAAGTGTAGTTATAGCCATTTTCATTGAGGTAGTCGAACAGCCATTTTGTCATATCGACGTCGAATCCTTCAATTTCACCCGCGGTGTTCTTGGATTCATAAGGTGGATAGTCTGGTGAAATTCCAATCAGAATTTCCTTGGCTTCTGCTGGAGCCTCTGAGCCTGCTGCATCGTTTGATCCAGCGTTTGAGCAGGCTGCTAACGTAAGCGCCATAGAACCCGCAGCCAATACAGTCATCAGTTTTTTCATGAGTTAATTTCCTTTCCGGGCACACGCCCAATGGATAAAAAGAGACAGCGGAAAATAAAAAAACGCCCCTGCGAAAGGACGTGAATCACGCGGTACCACCTGACTTCCCTGTTCATTGAACAGGACGCTTGTCCATAACGCGGACCGCGGCAGGGATTAGCCTGCACTCCAAGACACGTTCCAGAGTTTCCTCCAGCAACTTGCACCAACCGCTGCCTCTCTTCAGGATTCCCGTCTGTACTCCTTCTCTTCAACGTTTATGCGAGTATTTAAGCACATGAACCATGGATTGACAAACCCTTTTATTCAATTTGAACAATAAATCCCATATTCATCCACATTTTGGGCTTTGATTTATGA
Source organism: Ileibacterium valens (assembly GCF_001945525.1). GTDB lineage: Bacteria > Bacillota_I > Bacilli_A > Erysipelotrichales > Erysipelotrichaceae > Ileibacterium > Ileibacterium valens. Next base: position 33,691 of record NZ_MPJW01000189.1, on the reverse strand, counting down.
ATTAGTGAATGATTTCAGAACCATTATGGAGAAAACAGGACAGATTTCGAAGGGATCTAGAATCGATTAGCTGGTCTGAAGGAGGTGTTGATGCCTTTGATCCATTCACATCTTTGACAAACTTATGTCTTTTATATTTTTGGGTTATATCGCCAGACCGATGAGTCGTGTTCTTCATTATAAATGCCAAAAAAGGACAAGACCTTTCTGTTGACCTTGTCCTTTGAATACCGATTTACTTTTAATCTTTATAGTTGATTTTTTCTTGCGGTTAGTTTTTAAGAGCCTGCAGAGGAGCAGGAATTCTTCCTCCACGGTTTACAAATACAGAATTATTTTCCTGATTGACTGGCATGACTGGACCAGAGCCAAGCAGACCACCGAAATCCAGAACCTGTCCCACTTCATAACCGATGGCAGGAATTACACGAACCGCTGTTGTCTTGGAATTTACCATTCCAATAGCGGCTTCATCTGCAATCATTCCGGCAATGACATCCGCACTGGTATTTCCAGGAACGACAATCATATCAAGTCCAACTGAGCATACTGCGGTCATGGCTTCCAGCTTTTCAAGAACGAGACATCCGCTTTGAGCCGCATGGATCATTCCTGCATCTTCACTGACTGGAATAAAAGCGCCGGAAAGACCACCGACATGACTCGTTGCCATGACACCGCCTTTCTTGACGGCATCATTAAGCATAGCCAGACAGGCAGTTGTTCCATATGCGCCGCAGGTCTGCAGCCCAAGTTCTTCAAGAATGTAGGCAACAGAGTCCCCGACTGCTGGAGTCGGTGCTAAAGAAAGATCTACAATCCCGAAAGGAACACCTAAGCGTTTGCTGGCCTCTTTTCCAACAAGCTGACCCATACGGGTAATCTTAAATGCGGTTTTTTTGATCAGGTCGGCCATTTCATCCAGGCTGGCTTCCTTGCTTGCCTTAGCTAACGCTGCGCGCACCACGCCAGGACCGGAAACGCCAACATTAATTACGCAGTCTCCTTCGCCAACTCCATGAAAGGCGCCGGCCATGAATGGATTATCTTCAGGAGCGTTGCAGAAAACGACGAGTTTGGCTGCCCCAATGCAATTTCTATCGGCTGTAATTTCGGCGCTTTTTCTGACGACATGGCCCATTTGTCTGACGGCATCCATGTTGATACCCGCCTTGGTCGAACCGATGTTGACTGAAGAGCAAACGTGCTCTGTCTGCGCAAGGGCTCTGGGAATGCTTTCAATCAGTTCATAATCCCCTTTTGAATAGCCTTTCTGAACCAGCGCTGAGTAGCCTCCGATGAAGTTGACGCCCAGTTTATTCGCGCATCGTTCCAGAGTTAAGGCATATTCAACCGGATCGCCTCCGCTTGAAGCGACTAACAACGCGATCGGAGTCACCGAAATTCGTTTGTTTACAACGGGAATTCCGTACTCACGGGAAATATCTTCACCGGTTTTTACCAGATCCTTCGCCAGGCGGCAGATCTTTTCTTCAATTTTGCGGCAGGAAACATGGATATCCGGGTCGCAGCAATCCAGCAGGGAAATTCCCATCGTGATCGTACGAATATCCAGGCATTCCTCATCAATCATTTTTATCGTTTCAAGAATCTTATCTGTCTGCATGAATGGACCTCTTAAATGCTGTGCATCGCGTTGAAGATTTCCTGATTCATCACGCGGATAATCAAAGCCTGCTGAAGGCCAAGTTCTTCCATTTCCGAAGCAAACACGTCAAATGGAACGGTCATGGCATTCATGTCTACGATCATCGTCATAGAGAAGGTACCATCAAGAATAGTCTGAGCCACCTCGAGAATATTTACGCTGCGGGAAGCGCACAGGGTTGAAGTCATGGCCAGAATGCCCACCCGGTCGTTGCCGATAACACTGATAACTGCTTTCATAATCCTATATCCAATCCTTTCTGGTTCAGAGGACAAGCTCTGATCATTCATTACGTCTGGTACTGATTCGTTTTCAATTTTTCTGAATCGTTTTTTATACAGTATGCAGCGAACAGGCAGCTTTCGGTACAGAATTCTGATCCATATTCCAATCAATGAAATGATTCGAACATTCCTTTACCAGACTCTGCGCGATTCGTATTCCCTGAATCCACTGTTTCTGACGTTTCATCATTTCTTTTGCCTGACTTAAAAAAAGAAAAAAACGATTCATCAAATTGAAAAATTTGACGGAATTTGATGTGAATCCCGTCTGATTTTTTATTTTACAGTTTTACTGAGACTTTGGAAAACTTTTCAAGATCATAGGGCTCATAAGCGTTCTGAAGCCCTTCCACATTGACTTCATATTCACCAGGCATAAACTCTGTCTCATTCTGTTTTTTTAACAGTTCCAGGATCTGACGGCTTTCTTCCTTTGAAAAATCATGACTTCTTTTGGCGCGGATCTGATTGGTTCCATCAATCAGAAGCAGCTCTGCACTGAGCAGATCCCTGTTAAGGAGTGCCTCCTTATCATCACATTCCTGTACGTTGAAATAAAAATCACCGGAATCCAGCGGTCCGCCTTCGACAATAAAGAAAGCCAGATCATTGGTATAGCAGAAATGAAGGTCAATTGGCTGTCTGAACAGCTCGATTTCCTCATCACTCCAGAACTGGTCTTTTACAACCAGTACAAAATGACCATCCACAAAATCAGTCACGCTGCCTTCATCCACTTCGTAAGGAAAAATATCTCCCTTTTTGTGTTCATTTTTATGTTCATCTGTCATTGCGTTTCTCCATCTTCTACGCCATTCCATCGTGCAGGGTTATATTTCCAGAATGAAATCTTTCAAAATGAAATCTTTGATTCGCTTTAAAGGCTTCAATTCTGTCAGGACCAATATGTTGAGGACCAATATGTTTTTTATCAGACACCATGCTTTGAATACGATGTTTTATTCTTCAAGTGCTGTCTTTGAAAGGCGTTCAAAATCATTATAAATAGTCAGGCGCCTCTTTTTATCTTCATTCACCCAGATCAAATAAAAAGCTTTCCGAAAGCAGACCAGATTTGCCTGTTTTCAGAAAGCAATGAGTGTAGATTATCTGATCAGGATACTTCGCAATCAGATTTTTCTGAGTAAAGCTTGATCTCAGAGCAGCCAATTAAATGCCAAGAGCTTTCTGAGCTGCTGTGACAACAGCCATCTTGTAAATTTCTTCTTCGTTTGCGCCGCGGGAAAGGTCATTGATTGGAGCATTCAGACCCTGTAAAACTGGTCCGATGGCTTCCCATCCGCCAAGGCGGGCTGCGATTTTATAACCGATGTTTCCAGAAGAAAGGTTTGGGAAAATAAAAGTGTTGGCATGACCAGCAACCTTGCTTTCCGGAGCTTTTAAGGCAGCGACTTCAGGGCTTACAGCACAGTCAAACTGCATTTCACCATCCACGTCAAAATCCAATGGCATACGTTTCAGACGGATTGCTGCTTCTGACATTTTTGCTACACAGTGTCCAGTTGCACTTCCAAAGGAAGAATAGGAAAGCAGAGCGACTTTCGGTTCAATTCCAAAGGCTCTTGCGGTAGCCGCGGTCTGAATGGCAATTTCTACCAGTTCATCCGGGTTTGGATCACGGTTGATGGCACAGTCTCCCATCAGACAATGATCATCTCCCTTTTCCATCAGGAAAGCGGAGGATACCAGACTCTGACCTGGAGCGGTTTTTACCAGCTGCAGTGCAGGACGAACGGTATCTGCAGTGGAATAGGTTGCTCCACCAAGCAGACCATCGGCTTTTCCCATTTCAACTAACATGGTTCCGAAGTAGTTTGTCTGAGTCAGTGCCTGTCTGGCAGCTTCCATGTCGAGACGTCCACGACGCAGTTCAACCATACGGACAGCCATTTTATCAATATCCGGGTATTCGGAAGGAGCGATTACTTCAATTCCAGTAATGTCGAATCCATTTTCAGTGGCACAGGCATTGACCTGTTCATGTTCGCCAAGCAGAATTGGCCTTACCACATTACCTTTTTTTAGACGAACGGCAGCACCCATAACTCTTGGGTCCCATCCTTCAGTAAATACAATACTTACATCTTTTCCAGCGACTTTTTTTGCTAAATCTTCTACGATCATGACTCAATTTGCCTTTCTAAAAGCGATGGTACTGAAGGCCAGCAGACCGGCTGTTCTGTAAATTGCCATCAAATGGAATGTTGCTTTCATTGTGGTCTGCTGCGATTTTGCTAAGCTTAAAGCATTCAATGCAAATTTCAGGATTCATCCAATAAGATCGATCCTGAATCTTCATTTCTGATTCCTGAATTTTGAATATCACAGCTTTGCTTTTTGTCATTACCCATTTCCTGAGCATGTTTTTTTCGGCCTGATTGAATAACGATGAATGAACGGATCCAACCATAGATCTCTTCACCGATCCATCCGATCGATTTTTGAGATTGTCTGCAGAACAGATATGCCTGAAATGATAAGGCCTTCGATATCGCCCTTTGTTTTAAGTATACCGTTTTGAGGCCACAAAAAGCGGTTTTGTCCCCTTATTATTTTTTTCACAACTTCAGCCCTGTAAGCGCTTGATCTTTTCGTAAAACCCTTCCAGTTCTTAAAAAAAACTCCACTTTTATCGATAATTTTCATTATTTTCAATCTGATCACGATCATCTGCCTTTAACTCTGCTCTGGCAGGAGTTGACTAAGACAGAATCTGACACGTAAGATACGCTCAGTTCAACAGAGCACGAATTCGGAAGTTAAGTGGGCAGATTACGGGATGAACTGTCAGCATTCAGAACTGCGATTCATTGGTCAGTCAAATGAATCCTTCAAAACGATAAATTTCGATCTTTTCTGATTTTATCGAGCCGTTTGTGAATGTCTGGTACGTTGAGCATGTCGAGCTGGATCTGCCACGAAAAGCGAAAGCTTGCTGTCTGGATTCTTATCCCGCTGTCTCAGAAAATTTTTTCTCTCTTTTTTCTGTTCGGTGGGAAAGGAGGGATTATACAATGCAAAAAAACACGAATCTGCTGATCTGGAAAAGTGAAAGTCTGCAGCACACAAGAGTGCTTGTCGGCGTCGCGCTTTTCATGGCCTTAGATGTCCTTTTAGGATCTTTAAGCATCAATCTGACTGAAACTCTGAGAATCTCGTTTACCTTTCTTGGCGTGGCTGCAAGCTGTTACTTTTTTGGTCTGTGGCCAAATGTTCTTGCCGCTTTTCTGGTCGACCTGCTTGGCTATCTTGCCCATCCGGTTGGACCCTACATGCCATTATTTGCGCTTACTGCCATCCTGAATGCCGTCATTTATTCGGTGTGCTTTTATGGCATGCAAAAGATCAGTCTCAAACGCGTCGCCTTAGCCAAGGGAATGTCGACTATTCTATGCAACATTGTCATTAATCCGATTCTTCTTTCCATGCTTTATGGCACTCCATTCTGGGTTTTGATGAGTGAACGTCTGGTTAAAAACCTGATCCTGTTTCCAATCGAAACCGCTATGCTTTACTTTGTCATTCGCGAGTGCATCCGGCTAAAGAAAAGAATTCGCTGGCTGAATTAGAATTTTGTCCATTGATTAGAAACAGGTCGTATGATCAATGCTGAATCGGATCGATTACAGGTTGAATGAGTTCATGCCGGATGTAATGAATCGAAAGATCAGATACAAAAATCAGGCGGTCAATCTCAATTTATTAGATTGACCGCCTTTTCTTATTGTTTGTTCCCTGTTGTCTATTGGTCTGTTTGTGATTATTTATTTCTTATCGTTTATTCATTACTGTCTCTAGTTAATTCAGGAATTTTTAATATTGTTCTATTGTTTTATTGTTTTTTACTTCATATTTGACCGGCTATTCTGTACTGCTTTATTGGATGGCTGAACAGTATTTTAGAGATCGTCTTTTGTTACTGATCAATTTTTGCGACGCTGATCAATGGAACAGTAATCATCTGACCGAAAGTCGATTCATAAGTATAATCTCCCATGCTTGTTCCATAGATGGTGATTATGTCATCTTCTAGAATATTTCCTTTAGTCATTGCGTCCTTGTTAAATGTTGCTAACAGAACCGTGTCATAATTCTGATCCACCGCCAGACGAATGGTTACCGAATCGCCTTCATTCATAACCTGAATCACTTCACCGCTGAATTTAACCTTCTGACCAAAATTGTCATCTGGATACCGCGCAAGAGCGTCATAAGTAATACCAGTTTCATATCCGCGGGCTTCCTCTTCTGCTTTTTTTCTGGCTTCTTCTTCCTTTCGTTTCGCTTCTTCCTGCTTTTTGCGCTCTTCTTCCTTTCGTTTGGCTTCTTTGGCTTTTTCAATTTCAGACTGTGCTTTCTGCATCAGTTCCTGTCCTTTAACATCGGCTTCGGTTCCTGGATAATCCTCATGAAGAGCCTTTGCTTCGGCAAGAGTTCCTTCCCAGTCCTTTTCATTGAATTTGGCCTGGATGATTTCGAGTTTTCTTGATGGACCGTTCTGGAGTTCGTCGATCTGTTCTTCAAGGGACTGAATCTGCTTTGTTTTATCAGCATTTTCCTGGCTTAACAGGGCAATCTGAGAATCCAGTTCATCAATCTTCTATGATTTTTCAAAAGACTCAGCACTCGATGATACCGCAAATATTCCCAGAATGGCTGCAGCTGCCATAGCCCCGGCACAAAGCTTTCCATTTGCCAGATGTGAAAAGATTTTTGATGCCTTTTTCTGATGATCCTTATAAGAATCTGTTTTAAAAGCAGAAATTTTTTCAGCAGCCTCAGATTTCTGAGAATCCTGGGCATTAAAATCCATTCCGCCAGAATAGTCTGGCGCTTTCTGTTTTTCAATCGATTCGTTTTTCATTGATTCATCATTCTCCGCAAGAGAATTCCCGTTGTTTTCTTTGAATGGACTGGTGCTGTTTATTGCCTGGTTTGATGCATCATTGATATTCTCATCGATTGCGCGGATCGTATTTTCCTGAACTGAATTTGCTGAATCGTGATCGATCACTGGTTCTGCAGGTTCTGCTGTATCCTTGCTTTCTATTCTTTCTGTTGCATCATGTTTGTCATCTTCGTTTGTTTGGAGATTATCCTGTTCTGATTGAATATTTACTTCTTGCTCTTTTTCACTTTTGAGTTTTTCACTGCACTGAATATTCATCATTTTTTCTTTTTGGTCATCCTGATCATGATGAACCGGATAGTCTTTTGCAGCTTCTTTCGGTTCAGGAAGTACAGGTTTTTGTTCCTGAATAGACGATGGGGTCATTGGTAAATCTGGTTTTCTGTTGGGTTCCATAATTTTTTTCCTTTCTCTCTGAGCTCTGGGTAGCTCCTCTTGCAGATAAAGGATATCGGTGATTGTGACACCAACCATGTCCCATTTTAAAAACTCTGAAAATGCACCTAAAACGAGTTTTTCCAATATTTTTCCGTTTTATATACGCAATTCGAATTATTTTTATCAACAAAAAACTCAATATGATGAAAAAAGCACGCAAAAATAAAAAAATAAACAAAAAACAGAATCCAAACGAAACTGGACTCTGTTTCAGGCTTAAAAATCTCTGAGCAGATCCCCTACGAAATAGAGAGAGCCGCAAATTAACGTATTCTGATCTGTTTTCTTCAGGTTTTCTAACATGGTCTCATAAGAACAGACTGGAAGAGAACACTGTGTGGATAGATCAATCAGATCAGCGATTCGGGGAGTATCAAAATCCACCAGAATAATGGATGGAACCTTCTTCTTTAAAAGTTCGATCATTGTTATCGCCTGTTTATCTGCCAGAACCGAAAAATACACCTGATCGAATTCTCCAGGCTTCAAAGATTCGCATAAGGCTCTGATTCCATGGGGATTATGAGCGCCATCGGCTGCAATCAGAGGATCGTTTTTTAAAATGGTAAATCGTCCTGGCCAGAAAAAACGAGATGCCAGATCCTGAAGTTCAGGATCATCATACCCATAGCCAAGCTGCTTCATAGCTTCCAGTGCCAGAATAAAATTTTCCTTCTGATAATCAGGAAGCATTCTTTCCCTAAAAATTCGATCTAATTGTGGATGCTTGCTAAAAAACTGTCTGACTTGTTCATCTGTCACTTCAAAAAGAGGAACTTTTTTTATTTTTGCCTGTTTCTGGATGACTTTTTTTGCCGAAGCGTCCATACGGCCTAACCCTGCTGGCGTATTCTCAATCAGGATCCCGGCTTTTGCCTGGGCAATTTCTTCGATGGTATTTCCAAGATATGTCATATGATCAAGTCCAATGTTTGTAATCAGACACAGATCATAATCAAGTGCGGTGGTTGCATCCCTTTGCCCGCCCAGCCCCGTTTCCATTATTATGACATCCGGTTTTGTCTGGCTGAAATACACCAGAGACATCCACAGATCCATTTCAAACATGGTCAGTTCATTTTTTTCAAAGAAGTCTTTCGATTCATTAAAGATCTGATCCCAACCGAGCAGATCAATCGGACTTTGATCGATCTGAATGCGTTCGGTATGGCTGATCAGATGAGGACTGGTAAACACCCCAACCCTTTTTCCTTTTTTCATAATAAGATCACTTAACCAACGGCAAAGAGATCCTTTTCCATTGGTTCCGGCGACGTGAATACAGATCGGATTCCAGTCCTCTGATCTCTGAGATAAACCCGCCTTTTTCATCCATTCCCGAAAAGTGCTCAATGGATGATTTCTGCCTTTTTTATTTTCCATCCAGGCTATATGTTCATTGGCCTGTCTGATTTTTTCAGTTTGTTTATTCATAGTATTCATTATAGCGGTTTGGCTGGTATCATGAACCTGACTTATCGCAATGATCTGCTGAGTATCTGATCAGGAAAGGAAGGATAACCGATGAGTATTCAAAACTGGGAACAATTGATTGAGCAGGAAGAAGCCAAAGGGACCTTTGATACCTTGCGGCCTTATCTGGATCAAGCCTACAAAGAACGGATTATTTATCCCGCTAAGGAAAACATCTTTCGTGCTTTGGAAATGACTCCTCTTGATAAAGTTCGAGTCGTTATTTTAGGTCAGGATCCCTATCATGGGCCAAATCAGGCCCAGGGATTTTCCTTCAGCGTTCCCGCTAATGAAAAAATCCCTCCTTCTTTGCGAAACATTTATCAGGAGATCTTTAACGAATATCAGACACCTGTGCAACGCAGCGGTGATCTAAGTGACTGGGCCAGTCAGGGGGTTCTGCTTTTAAATTCCATTTTGACAGTCGAACAGGGCAAGCCAATGTCTCACTCCAATCTTGGCTGGCAAAATTTCACCGATGATATTCTCCGGGTTCTCAATGAACAGAATCAGCCCATCGTTTTTATGTTGTGGGGTGCACAGGCCAGGAAAGCCAAACGATTTCTGAACAATCCAAATCATCTGATTCTTGAAAGTGTTCATCCTTCTCCACTGTCTGCCAATCGCGGTTTTTTCAACTCGGGTCAGTTTAAAAAAGCGAATGAGTTTCTTGAATCCAAAGGAGAATCACCCATTGATTGGGCTAAAAGCAATCTTGCAAACTAACAGGAAGCCTCAAAGAAGAGCCATTTTCTAAAACCAATTACAATATAGTCAGATATGGCATTGCCAACAGCCGCAATGCAGGAAGGATGAATGTGAATATGGATAATCCAAATAAGAAACCTCCTTATGGTAAGTGGCTTTTGTGGGCAGCAATTGGAATCATTGCCCTGGTCGCTTTAATGATGACCATGAATCAGTAGCTTAGCTCTGGTTCACTTCCTTAAAAAGTTTAAGGGCTGCCATCGTCTGGCAGCCCTTTTGTTCGTTCATAATTCAGTTGCAATTGAATTTTTAGATCAGTTTTCAGTTTTGTTTTGATTCAGAGTGGGCAATCCCAACAGCTGATTTCTGAAGCTTAAGTGCAGTGCAGAAAAGAAGAATCGAAACATTGATAATTAAAACCTGATTATTATTCATGGAAGTGAAATCATCACAGTTTTCGGTTGCTGACTATCCTCTTAATTCAGCGATCATATCGCGAAGTTCGGCAGCGCGTTCAAATTCAAGATTTTTAGCGGCTTCCTTCATTTCAATTTCAAGATTCTGGATGAATTTCGTCATATCTTTCTTGCCTAATTTACGGCGTTTGAGATACTTATCTGCCATTTCTTTTGTTTCTTTGCTTCGAACGACTTCACGAACCGGTTTAATGATTGTCTTTGGTACAATGCCATGTTTTTCATTATATTCCATCTGAATCTTACGGCGTCTAGCGGTTTCATCGATGGCATATTTCATCGACTCAGTGATTGAGTCTCCATACATGATGACCTTTCCATCCGCATTACGGGCAGCCCGGCCGATGATCTGAATCAGCGACCGTTTGGATCGCAAAAATCCTTCCTTATCCGCATCCAGGATCGTGATTAATGAAACCTCCGGAATATCGAGGCCTTCTCTTAACAGGTTAATTCCAACAAGAACGTCATATTTTCCTCTGCGCAGATCATTGATGATTTCTGTTCGTTCAATGGTTTTTACTTCATGATGAAGCCAGGCGACCTTAATATCGAGATTTTTCAGGTATTCGGTCAGATCTTCTGCCATTCGAACAGTCAGCGTCGTAATCAGAGTTCGTTCATTTTTGGCGATACGGCTTTTGATTTCATCCACAAGGTCATCGATCTGTCCTTCAGTAGGACGGACTTCGACGACCGGATCAAGCAGACCTGTAGGGCGAATAATCTGTTCAACGACATGGTTATCTGTCTTTTCCAGTTCATAATCGCCGGGGGTAGCAGAGACATAGATATTTTGCGGCGCCTTATTTTCAAATTCACTGAATGTTAAGGGGCGGTTATCAAGAGCTGAAGGAAGTCTGAACCCATAATCAACCAGAGTCTGCTTTCTGGCCCGGTCCCCATTAAACATCCCCCGAATCTGTGGAAGAGAGACGTGGGATTCATCGATTACCATCAAATAGTCATCAGGGAAATAATCAAAAAGTGTATAGGGAGTTTCTCCAGGTTTCCGGCCGTCAATATGGCGCGAGTAGTTTTCGATGCCGGGACAGACTCCAAATTCCCGTAAGGCTTCGATATCGTAGCGGCATCTTTGTTCAAGCCGCTCCTTTTCAAGCGGTTTTCCTTCCTGTTCGTAATAATCCAGACGCTCTTCGAGTTCTTCTTCAATGCTCATAGCAGCTCTGCGGATTATATCCATGCTTGTGGCATATCCACTGGCTGGATAAATATTGTAAAGAGAGTAAGCCTGAATCAGTTTTCCGGTCAGAGGATCCACTTCGCTGATTCTCTCGATTTCATCGCCAAACATCTCAATCCGGATCAAAAACCGGTCTGTCCATCCCGGAGAAATTTCAATGACATCTCCTCTTACCCGGAATGTTCCTTTCGCTGTCTCAAAATCATTGCGTTTGTATTGCTGGTTAATGAGTTTGTACATCAGATCATTGCGGTCGATGACATCTCCGACTCGAAGCGTATCGATCATATCTTCATACTGTTCCGGGTTGGAAGCACCATAGATACAAGCGACCGAAGCGACAATGATCGTATCCGGATGATGAAGAACCGCATTGGTCGCAGCCATTCTCAGCATATCGAGTTCTTCATTGGTTTTCGTCGTTTTATCGATATAGGTATCTGTTTTTGGCATATAAGCTTCCGGTTGATAATAATCGAAATAAGAAACAAAATATTCAACATGATTATTTGGAAAGAACTCTTTCAGCTCTGAATAAAGCTGGCTGGCCAGCGTCTTGTTATGGGCAAACACCAGGGTTGGTTTATTGACCTGAGCGATTACGTTGGAGATCGTAAATGTTTTTCCTGTACCGGTTGCGCCAAGCAAAACCTGATGTTTTTTTCCTTCTTTTATTCCTTCAACAAGTTCCTTAATGGCTTCCGGCTGGTCACCATTGGGTGTATATTGAGAAACCAGTTCAAATTTTTCCATTTTCCCAGCTCCTTTCAAAATTTTTGTAAATCAAACAAAATAGATTCAAGGCTCGCCTATGACCTTCGATCCCATTTCAGTATGCACTCGAAAAGCTGATAAAATAACTATAAACGAAAAGGCCAGATTCTTTGGCCCTTACTATTTTAAAGGCTCTGTCAAGTAAAGCAGAGCCAACGAAAGGAACCTCTGTACTATGCCAAAACGCACTCAGACCCGTCCGGTCATGGCGGGTAATGTTCAAATTGGTGGATCAGATCATGTCGTCATTCAATCAATGTGCAATATTCGCACCAGCCACGTGGATGAAGTGGTGGATCAGATTCTGAAACTCGAAAAGAAAGGCTGTGAACTGATTCGCGTTTCTGTTCTGGATCAGGAAGATGCTCATGCCATTGCTGACATTGTAAAGCAAATCCATATTCCGCTTTCTGCAGATATTCATTTTGATTACAAATTAGCACTGGCTGCCATCGAAGCTGGAGCTGATAAAATTCGATTGAATCCGGGAAATATCGGTTCGAGAGAAAATGTCGAAAAAGTCGTTCAAGCCTGCAAGGAAAAAGGAATCCCAATTCGAATTGGAATCAACTCTGGTTCTCTTGAAAAGGACATTCATGAAAAATACGGCAAACCGACGGCACAAGGGATGATTGAATCCGCTAAAAGACATGTCGATATTCTTGAAGACCTGGATTTTCATGATATTGTGCTTTCCTTTAAGTCAAGCGATCCTCTTTTATGTCTGGAGACATATCGTCTGGCATCTGAAATCTTTCCATACCCTCTTCACCTTGGGGTTACTGAAGCTGGTACCGCAATGACTTCAGCCATTAAATCGACTTTAGCATTAGGGCCCCTGCTTCTGGATGGCATTGGGGATACCATTCGAATTTCTGTCAACGGCTCTCCGGAACTTGAGCTTCCAGTCGTTAAGGAACTTTTAAAGGACTGTCAGCTGGCTGATCATGTTCCAAACCTCATTGCCTGTCCGACATGCGGAAGAACGGCATGGGAGATGAAACCTGTTGTGGATGCCATTGAAGACTATCTTCAGACCGTCAACAAGAACGTCACTGTGGCGATTATGGGCTGTGCGGTCAATGGTCCTGGCGAAGCCAAGCATGCAGATATCGCCATCGCCGGCGGACATGATGAAGGTCTGTTAATCAAACGGGGAAAAATTATTGAGAAACTGCCCGTCGATCAGATGGTCGAAAGACTCAAGATGGAGATTGATGCCTTTGAAGAAGCAGAAGTCTGATTCTCAAGCTCGCTCCAATCATATGGGTTGCTACAGCTGAGTTGTTTAACTGAGCGATAATAACCAAACAGGGACTGACAGGTATTGTAAAGACAGGCGTTATGATGACTGTTACGAACACTGAGGCCTGAATGATCAAATCGAACACAAAAAATCGGACAGCAGATCATATGGAATCAGCTGACCGTTTTTTTGCGTTTTCTTACTCTCGTTTCCTTAGTCTTTTAAAATTTCGATCCGAGAACAGTTTCTGACAAGGAAGATCAGTCATTGCTATCAATCAGCTCAATGGCTTTTTGCATCGTTTCATCTTCGCTGGTTAAGTTTTGGTTGTATTTTAAAATCACTTCTTCGCGAAGACGATCAAATGTATTTTTATCAACAACACCATTGGCATCCAATCCATGATCTGTCTGGAAGGATTTAAGTGCCTCAGAAGATTCAACGGAAAAATACGTATCATCACGGTTAGCAGGATAACTGAGATAAGAGAGATAAACCTGGACTGCGGCCGCATTAGGAGCTACAGTATCCGGTTCAATGCTTTCATCATCGGCCATATCCTGATAGCGAGTGGAGGCCACTGCATGAACAGGAGTTTCAATGTCTGGAGTAAATCCGGTTTTGTTGATGGATACCCCATTTGGAGTCGTCCATTCTGCAATTGTATATTTCAAAGATGTTCCATCTTCAAATGGAATGGAAACCTGTTCAGTTCCCTTGCCATATGTTTTCTGACCGATTGTAGTTACTACATCTTCACCAAGTGTTTCTTTCAGAGCTCCAATCAGGACTTCAGAAGCGCTGGCGGTAGAGCCATTCTGTAAAACATAAATGTGTTCGAACGGCACCTGGGTATAGTTTTTAGAAGATTTAAATGTTTTCTCATTTCCTTCTTTATCTTTTTCAACAAAAATCGGACTTTCTGATGGAAGAAGGCTTCCGGCAATATCCATTGCCGCAGAAAGATATCCTCCTGTATTATCCCGCAGATCAATAACCAGATTATTGAGTCCGGCTTCACGGATCCGGCCCAACGAATCTGCAAATTCCTTACCGCTCATTTCCGAAAAACTACTCAGCGTGACCAACCCATAGTTATCATGCAGCTGCATGGAAACAGTTGAATCGTAAACCCCTGGAATCAGTTTCACAGTATTTGTCTCACCATTTCGGATAAATTCGGTCTCTATTGGGCGGCCTTCATTTTTCTGTATATAGCTGACCAGTTCATCCGAGCTCAGGTCGCTGATTGTCTGATCATTCATTTTGACGATGATATCGCCTGCTTTTAAACCAGCCTGATCTGCCGTTGAATTCACGAAGACATCTCTGACGACTGCATTTCCATCAGCGTCTTCATAGAACACAATTCCTACTCCGGCATTGCTTCCTGCAAGAGATTTGGAAAATTGTTCTGCTTCATCGAGACTGAAATAATTCGTGTGCAGATCCTCTGGCTGCATGGTCATTCCGAGAATCGCCCCTTCGATTAAATCATTTTCAGGATCTTCAAGCGTATCCGCATAATACCATTGCGATTTCATCAGTTCATAAATCTGTTCCAGCTTACTCAACCCTTTTGAGGAGGAACTGCCTGAGCCTTTAAAATAAATCAGGCTTCCTGCCGCAATCATTCCAGCCAGAATTATTCCGAGAACACTGTATGCTATGATTTTCCTTTTCTTTTGATCATCCTGACCATTTCCGGTTTTTGGACCGATCGGTTTGCGATAAGGAAGATCTTTTTGATCCACTTTTTTCATCACTCTAACCCCTTTTGGGCAGATCATCCTGCCACAACACAGAAAAAGAACCGATATACATCAGTTCTTTCCTATCTTGAAATATATTGTAAACATATGCACCCGGAATTTGAAAACTTTGATCAATAAAACTAACGTTATCTAATTTTTCGAATATACCGGTTTGCAGCAAGCAGACTGGCCAAATAACCGCTTAACGCTCCACTGCCAAATAAAATCCATGCCATCATTTGCTTCATCTGATCAATTGGAATAAACGACAGCTGAGGCATGATTAAATGGCCTCCAAAAGTATGATAAAGAACCGGATAGCCATAATACATAAGAATCCATGGCAGAATGGCTCCCATTAATCCAATCAATGTCCCTTCGATCTCAAATGGGATCCGAATAAAGGAGGCTGTTGCTCCAACGGTTCTCATGACTCCGATTTCTGTCGCCCGGGATTGGATGGATGAGCGAATCGCATTATAAATCAGATACAGAGATAGGATCAGCAAAAGCAAGGTAAAGATTGCGGCAGTCCAGCGGATGGTCTGCAAAATCTCAACCAGTTCGCGAACAGAAGATCCGCCATAATAAGCGCTCTGAACTCCAGGAACCAGAGCAATCTCCTGTCTTGTTGGCTCAAGCAAAGTTTCATCTTCGACTTTAACAAAGAATGCATGACTGAGGGGATTTTCTTCACCACGGTATGCAGTAAAAGGCTCTCCTTTTTGTTCAATCATCATTTCAAGTTCATGATCCTTATCAGAAAAAACGGTTTCCCGCACATTATCGACATCATTGATTTGGGCGGCGATGGAATCAATTGTCTCCTGTTCAAGGACATCATCATTTAAAACCACATGAATTTCCAGATCTGAAGCCAGATTTTCTGAAAATCTGTTCACATGCAGTTCAGCAATAATCAGCACTGCAGCCAAAGACAACGTTAAAAAGACAGTCGTGACACTCGAAAGGCAAAGAACCCAATGCCTTTTCATCCCAATCAGCGCATTCTTAAATGCGTAGATTATAAGCCAGAGCTTTTCTCTCATAGCGATTTATACCCGCCCTTGGCAAAGTCGTGTACAACAAATCCACCTTCAAGCATGATGGTCCGCTTCTTATATTCATCAACAATTGTTGAATCATGAGTCACCATGATAATGGTCGTGCCATAGGTCTGGTTGATTTTTTCTAACAGATCCATAATTTCCCGGCTCTTTTCCGGATCCAGGTTTCCAGTTGGTTCATCCGCAATCAGCACACTTGGATGGTTTGCGATAGCTCTTCCAATGGTGACACGCTGCTGCTGTCCTCCTGAAAGTTCATCCGGATAGCTTCTTGCTTTTTCCTTTAAATCAACCAGATCCAGTACTTCAGCAACCCGCTGCTTGATTTCCTTACGGCTTGCTCCAACAACTTCCATCGCAAAAGCAATATTTTCGTATACAGTTAATGAAGGTAAAAGTCGATAATCCTGAAATATGCAGCCGATCTGTCTGCGGTATTTTGGAATTTTTCTATGTTTTAACTTACCGACATCAATACCATTCACCAGCACAGTTCCAGTGTCTGGTACTTCTTCCGCATTCAGAATGCGGACCAGAGTTGATTTCCCGGAACCAGTCGCTCCAATGACATAGACAAATTCGCCATCATCAATATTCAAATCAACGTGATTCAGCGCATGAACCCCTTTCGGGAACAATTTACTGACATGAGAAAGTGAAATCATACGATCTCCTCCTTTCAAACGTAATCAATCGTAACTAATTATTTAGAAGAACTTTTCGGGACGTTCGCGGCAAGGGGCACTGCCCTTGTAATCACATGCGGTGGAAGTGGTTCCCCAGCCGGTTCCAAACGATGCATCTGCACTTTGTTGAAACTGGGCTACTGCATCCTGAACGCTCTGTGAACCCAGATTATAGACTTCAATATGAGTATGCGGACCGGATGAATTACCGGCATTTCCGCTTAAAGCCAGAGTCTGTCCCTGACTGACAACATCTCCAGGTTTGACATAAAAGTCCTGACTGAGATGAGAGAAACTAATTGCATATGTCGTTCCATTGACATTGCATACCATAGCAATAAAGTTTCCACTTCCCATTGGAAAGCCAGACCAGTTTCCCAGAAATCCTCCATTGGTTGGAGACGAGTTATTCGCAGCTACAATCACTCCGCTTGCCGGAGCAATAACCGGTGTTCCAATCGGGGCTGCCCGATCCAGACCAAGATGTAATCCCCCGCCATTATAGGCCCAGGTTCCGGCAGAAGTTCTTCCCCCCGGAACCGGATTGACAAAACCATCCACGCTGACCAGAGATCCATAATCAATGTTGGAAGATAGATCAGCACTGATCACAAAATCCTTGATTGATTCCATATCAATCTGAGCAGAACGCATAGCTGCCTCGAGCTCTGCAGCTTTCATTTCATATTCAGCCACAAGCTGGTTATAGGATTCTTCAAGCTCAGCAGCCGCTTGGCGATCTTCATCGAGCAGGTTGATTTGATTCTGATGCTGTTCCTGCAGTCTTCTGGATTCTTCTATCTGAAACTGCAGCTGCTCTTTGAGCTTATTCAGTTCGCGAATCTGATCCTGATCGGACTCGGTAATTCTTTCCAGCCCTGAAATTCTGCGCAGCATATCAGCCAGAGATGAGCTTCCCATGATCAGATCCGCCAGGGAATTCGTTCCGCTTGCCGCCTGTTCTGCTTTCATACGGCTTTTAATCTGAGCATCCCAGGCATCGATTTCTTCCTGCTTCTGAGCGATTTCAATATTCAGCTGCTCAATTGAAGCCTCAATGGCCGCAATCGCTTCTTCCTGAACTTTAATTTCAGCTTCCAGCTTTTCCTTTATCTGCTTTTGCTCCTGAGCCAGAGCCGACATCTGTTCAACATCATCAGTTAGTTCATCAATTGATCCCTGAAAAGACTGAATAGATTGTTGAAGAGAAGCTTTTTTATCATTCTGGTATTGCTGAAACCCTTCGCAAGCTTTGACATCTTCCTGAGACGTCAGTACTTTGGTGCATTTTTCGTACCATTCTTCCTCATTGGAGTAGTCTTCTGCCTGAACTGGCAAAAGAAACGACGGAATCATCGTCGCCGAAAGAAGCATTGCCGTGATCTTTACCACGTACTTTTTCTTAGATTGGTCAATCGGCTTATTATTAAATCTGCGTATCAATCAGCTTACCTAACCTTTCTAATCTGTTTGCGGACAGCTAACCAGGATCCAGACATACCCAAAATAATCCCTACCGCAAAAACTCCAGCAACTACATACCCAAGCATTGGCCATGGGGGCACCATAGAGAAAATATCGCTGACTAATTTCCCGCCTGACTCATAATAAAGCCACGAGTAAACGCTGCTAACTAATACAGTCGGAATCAAAGCCCCATAAAATCCAATACTGATTCCTTCCAGAATAAAAGGCATCTGGATGTAAAAATTGTAGGCCCCAACGGTACGCATGATCGAAATCTCATCTTCGCGGGTAGAGATTGTCATAGTAATTGTATTTCGGATTAAAAAAACACCTAAAAACATTAACCCCACTGTAATCAGCAAACCACCAAGGCGGGCAGAAGAAAATACATCAATAATTCGAGTGATCGCTCCTCCTCCATAGTTAACCTCTACAACCCCATCCATAGTACTGATCGTATCGGATACATCTTCCAATGTATTCAGTGGGTTAACTTCTACCAGATAAATGTCGTATAAAGGATTGGCATCTTTATACCTAGCAAACATCTCTCCATTTTCAGAGATGAGTTTATCCAGTTCCTGGTTTTTAGAAGAAAAAGTGACAGATCCAACGCCAGATACACTTTGAATCTCTTTTTCCAGGCTTTCCTTTTTGTCATCAGATAGCCCAGGGGAGAGACTGACCTGTAATTCAAGCTGTCCTTCTATGTTCTGAGTCATTTTCGATACATTGATCGTGACCATAAACATAGCCATACTTAACAGCAAAGCGATCGCTACTGAAAGAATCGCTGAAACGGTCATCGACAGATGCCGTTTCATATCTATATTTGCACTTTTGATAAGTCTTGGGAGACTTCGAAAAAAAAGTTTCATAAAATCACACTACATGTTCAAGTCTAAGAAATCAAAAAGAGAAGCCATTTCACACAAATAAATCGTTTCTCACACTTTTTACCAAATTAATTCCACTGCTTCTCCTAACCTCCTTTATATACTCTATTTGAGTTTGAAGCCTTTTGAACTCTAATAATCTCTCCTAAAAGAAAACCGGGTATTTACCCGGCTTTTCTTTTGATTTGGTCATTTTTGTCTTAAAGATAATTTCCTTGAATAAACAAAAAAACTTGCCAACATTCTTTCGATCTGATATATTAATCAGGCATTAAGAAATGGGCCTGTAGCTCAGGTGGTTAGAGCGCACCCCTGATAAGGGTGAGGTCGCTGGTTCAAGTCCATTCAGGCCCACCATTTCTTTGCTTCTTATATTTTATATGTGGGGTGTTAGCTCAGCTGGGAGAGCACCTGCTTTGCACGCAGGGGGTCAGGAGTTCGATCCTCCTACGCTCCACCATTTTTTTGATAAGGACACGGTGCTTATGCACCGTTTTTTTATTGCTCCATAAACATTATTTAGAGTACCGTCAATATGACAATCCTTAAATCATAAAATATTAATCCCTTGGGGCTCACATATTCTCTTTTTTTTTGTATATCTACTCATCAATCCTTCCATTACAAATTTAAGACAATTCTGTTACTTCAATTCAGTCACATATACCTAAAGACATTTTGTCTGGATCTTATAAGTAATGAAAACCCCGCATACGCGGGACAACTGAAAGTCCATATACCAAGTCATGATTTGTTAAGGATCACCCCCGCATACGCGGGGACAACTCATCCGGCTCTCATCGGGTGGGATTGAAGAGCGGATCACCCCCGCATACGCGGGGACAACGTTACAAGGCCGCAAAATGACGGTATCGCCATAGGATCACCCCCGCATACGCGGGGACAACACACGTATCCCATCAAAGACCAGCTGAAAGAAAGGATCACCCCCGCATACGCGGGGACAACGTTATCATACAATCACAAAGCAACCCAAACGGGGGATCACCCCCGCATACGCGGGGACAACTCCAGTATACCGCATTAGCCTATCAGATAAAAAGGATCACCCCCGCATACGCGGGGACAACATTCAATCATATGTTCCTGTGCTTCTGCCTGAAGGATCACCCCCGCATACGCGGGGACAACACGACTAAAAATTTGAGCGGATAAAACTGCAGAGGATCACCCCCGCATACGCGGGGACAACAAAATCAATGTCACTCCAAAGTAGGCCGCAACAGGATCACCCCCGCATACGCGGGGACAACCTGGGCTTTCTGGATAACACAAGCGGGATCAAAGGATCACCCCCGCATACGCGGGGACAACACAGAGACAGACCCTAAGAGGAAAGGTGGTCTGGGATCACCCCCGCATACGCGGGGACAACATCTTGGCGGTAAATCCGGTCGAATACAGCTTGGGATCACCCCCGCATACGCGGGGACAACTTGTAGGCCTTGCGTTCCTCTTCACTCATGGAGGGATCACCCCCGCATACGCGGGGACAACAAATCCTCGTTATTCACCAACCAATCGAACTTGGGATCACCCCCGCATACGCGGGGACAACTGCGTAACCATTACGGCAATGCCTTCGTACTCAGGGATCACCCCCGCATACGTGGGGACAACACATCTAGTTTTCCCCATATTCTCATCGGTTTAGGATCACCCCCGCATACGCGGGGACAACTGGATAGCACAGCGATATATTTTTGACAGAGTAGGATCACCCCCGCATACGCGGGGACAACTTTCTGCTTGGCAGCTGGAACAAAATTATCGAAGGATCACCCCCGCATACGCGGGGACAACATCCAGCAGCGCAACGGTTGCTTCGAGCTTTTCGGATCACCCCCGCATACGCGGGGACAACACGAGGTACGAGACTGGCACCTAAAAAAGACCAGGATCACCCCCGCATACGCGGGGACAACTAAAACCCGTTGGAGAAGAGAAAAGAGAAGTCTGGATCACCCCCGCATACGCGGGGACAACCATCTAACTGTGATTGATTTTGTGGTTGCTAAGGGATCACCCCCGCATACGCGGGGACAACCAGAAGTTTAAGGAGATCCTGAATCGAAAAGGGGGATCACCCCCGCATACGCGGGGACAACTAAAGCTCTGAAGTTATCTTCTGGTCTGATAGGGGATCACCCCCGCATACGCGGGGACAACAGACATATGTATCATCAGCGAAAGAATCATCAGGGATCACCCCCGCATACGCGGGGACAACCAGTATCTCCTGATGGAGCTTTGAAATATTTAGGGATCACCCCCGCATACGCGGGGACAACGCCGCGATTGCTCCAACAACCCCTGTCGTAATAGGATCACCCCCGCATACGCGGGGACAACTAAGAATCACGCATGGATTTCCATGTGGGATGTGGATCACCCCCGCATACGCGGGGACAACGATACCACAGTCCAGCGTGGGATTTGACTGTGGGGATCACCCCCGCATACGCGGGGACAACTTTATCGAAAACCATTTCTTTGGCTTTGACGAAGGATCACCCCCGCATACGCGGGGACAACTTTATTTGAATCCATATCAATTTTTTTCATTAAGGATCACCCCCGCATACGCGGGGACAACGTATATTTACGAGTTGATTTTTTGGTTATTTCGGGATCACCCCCGCATACGCGGGGACAACCGAAAGAGTTCAGAAAATTTGTTTTCAAGGTAAGGATCACCCCCGCATACGCGGGGACAACCTTTTCCGGAAAAGCTCACCCTGCGTGATCCTGGGATCACCCCCGCATACGCGGGGACAACAAATCGCCGGTACTGGTGACATGTATTTCATCAGGATCACCCCCGCATACGCGGGGACAACTAACGCCACAGTCAAAACGGTTAAGCTGTCAGAGGATCACCCCCGCATACGCGGGGACAACTGCCTAAGACTTCAAGTTCAGGTCTGTACATACGGATCACCCCCGCATACGCGGGGACAACGAAAAATCCTTCACCATGAATTCCAACAAAAAAGGATCACCCCCGCATACGCGGGGACAACGCGTATTGCGAGCTGATCGCCGTCGATGAAGAGGGATCACCCCCGCATACGCGGGGACAACTGTTGGCGGCTCCTGCTATACCTGCAAAAGCCGGGATCACCCCCGCATACGCGGGGACAACTCCCGCCGAGCAACTCTGAAAACTGCTGAGAGGGGATCACCCCCGCATACGCGGGGACAACTTAGCTGTTGGTTAGGAGTTGGTTGCTTGTTGGGGATCACCCCCGCATACGCGGGGACAACTCCCTACCGCAGGGCAGATGGCTTTTGCTGGTAGGATCACCCCCGCATACGCGGGGACAACTGCCGTGGGAGCGTTTTGAGATCGGATGCATCCGGATCACCCCCGCATACGCGGGGACAACGCTTCTTTCGGGCAAAAATGTCCGAGATCAACAGGATCACCCCCGCATACGCGGGGACAACATAATTCCACAAAAAAAAGAAGCGTTGCACTTCGGATCACCCCCGCATACGCGGGGACAACCTTCGTGTGAGTTGATCCACTCAGTAGGATTAAGGATCACCCCCGCATACGCGGGGACAACCTTAAAAGATTGTTTCTTTTAACAAAGCACTTAGGATCACCCCCGCATACGCGGGGACAACCAGGATTAAAACCCGTTCTCCTCGGCTGACACAGGATCACCCCCGCATACGCGGGGACAACTATCTTACCAGGAATGGATCGATGTTGGGATGGGGATCACCCCCGCATACGCGGGGACAACCTCATCGATCGAAAGTTCCTGGATTGGCTGAGGGGATCACCCCCGCATACGCGGGGACAACGCAACGGGGTTGCGGTAAGGTTGGCTAAATGTGGGATCACCCCCGCATACGCGGGGACAACTTACTCCAGAGGTGTTATCTGATGGAACTCGTGGGATCACCCCCGCATACGCGGGGACAACACTATTTTGATCCCTTATATAAAGTACTGTTTTATTTATTTATCTCTAAAATCTTTAGTTTTGCTACCAATTGTCCCGTTACTTCCGCATCAACCAATGCTTCATGCGAATCTGCATGAGCGATAGAAAAATATTTTGCTAATGTAGGTAGTTTATAATTCTGTACATCCTTAATTAACTTCCTGGAGAGATTTAATGTATCTACTACTTGATTGGTTTTTAAAATTTCAGATTCTTGAGATACCTTGTTTTTTAAAAATGCCATATCAAATTCTGCATTGTGACATACTATTGGCAATTCCTCAACAAACATCTGCAAATCGTTTAATGCCGTTTCTAATTGAACACCTTCGTTTTTCAATAACTCATCAGTAATACCAGTTAATTTTTGAATGTTATCTGGTACTGATATGTCGATACAAATATATCTTTTAAACCGATCTACCACTTCCCCACTTTCTTCAAATTTCACAGCAGCAATTTCAGTGATCAAATCCTTTGATGAATCTAATCCAGTGGTCTCAATATCCAAAGCGACAAATTTTCCATCCGGAAAAAGACCAGCCGAACTCAATAAATTTGAGGTATCTTTTGTTTCAGAACTCTCAATGCGCTTTAAGTGTTTCATGATTTCAATACCGTCATAATCTATAGGCTTACAATTACTCTCGCCGCAAACCAAAAACTTTAACTTTTGTTCATCGTGACAAGAATAAACGAGAACCGCTCTACCAGACTTAACACTTTTTTCTATTCTGTCCCAGACATTTTCTCTGACTCGCTGCGAAACTGTTCCAACATAAACACCTTGAGAGACTTCAAAAAACCATTTTGATAAGTCACCTCTTAAAGAAGCAGGACATTTTGAAATCGTAATAACAACCATTACTTCTCATCTCTAGGCAAATATTGAATTCCTGCTTGTTTACTTTCGCGTTTGCCGTCCCAGAGCCTAAGTGACTCGGCATCACAATCCAGCTCTTTCACATCAAAAACATTACCGATATCTCTAACCATTCGTCTTATTATTTTATTTTCATGTAAGAGTTGCCTCACCACTTTTCGCATTCGTGTTTCGATATTCAAAGAACTTTCAGAAGCCAGCCTAAAAGCTTCCGGAATAACAATTTCGGCTTTATAAAGATCTGCAATATCATAAACCAGCGAAAGCTCCAGACCAGTATGAATCAAGCCCAGGCCAGGAGATAAACCCAAAGCGCAGATTACTGCAGTGACAATACCATACAGACATGCATTACCAACAGATAAAGCGCGATTAACCGGATCACCTGATTTAAAGTCATTGGGATTATAGTTTCGTCCCTGCCATGGGACACCCCATTTTACAGATTCTTCATAGTATATCTTTTTTACCCTGCTTCCTTCTTTCCCTCTGAGCTGTTGGAGTGTCAACCCCTCTAAAATCTCATCAGGGAATCTAAGCTGGTACATTTTCCTAACTGCTTCCAGATGCAGTCTGGGATTAGAAACAACTTTAGCTTGCTGAATCAGGAACGCTGAATTCTTACTCAATGCTCTGCCGTGGGCATAATACTTAAGGCCACTTTCTCCAGTCCAGACAAATGTAACCCCCGAATCGGCAATCAGTTCCATAGCGCGATGGGTTAGATTTATACCGGGTCCTAAAATAATCACTAAAAATGAATGAGATGGTATGCGAATTATCCCTTCCTTATCCTCAACTACTAAAGCACTATCCTTCTTAGTAATCCTGGCATGTTCAAGGTATATAAACGAAAGTCTATCAATGACTCTTGGAAGTTCCTGCAGTTCTGGCTTGGGCGCTCCCTTCCTTTTTTGATCAATTTCATCAGACATAAAAGATCACTTTCTAAAGGGAACGACAGTTAAAAGTCCTAATCCATAAGCCTTTCCACGTCCTATTCCATCGATTAATGTTTTTTTAAACAATTCTTTGTCTGTAACTTTCAGAACCCCTTCATAAGCAGCGGTTCGAATCGTAACATTCGGTCCTCCGTCTTTTTTCTTAAAGGAAATCCACCCGCTATTGGTAACCCGATAATTATGGTCTAATTCAAAGCCACAGGGCACTTCTTTTTTTCGCAACCATTCTGTTTGCTGGGGGATAGTTACATGAGCCATCAATTTCCCTCTCTCACCATCCCTTGGAATTGAGTAGCAGGGATTTGCAACCAATCGAAAATTCCATAAGCTTCCGTTTTGAATACTATTCAAAAATGCATCATATGATTTTGATTCAGCTTTATCATTTGGATATCCAAATTGCTTCTCCAGATTTGCGGTTTCCAATGGTTCGCTGCTTAATATCAAAAGATATTTTTGATTATTAATCGAATCAAGTCTCCAGAGCAAACGAGTTCTAGGTCCTTTTCTTGCCTGTTCAATCGCCCCATGAAATATATTTGGATTATTTAGAGCCTGCATTGTTTTCCGTAACTTCGTATCAAGTTTTAATCTAGTCAGAATCATTCCAAATCCTCCAAAAAACTCATAACATCATGATCGGTATTTTCTGTGTTTACTTTGGGAACCATGATTTCTGAAATCAATCTGGATTCATATTGTCTATCATGAAAGTCGAAGCTCGACGGACTATCATTTACTCTTCGAATAACCCCAGCTCCTCTTCCTTCCAGAACCAACTTCAACTGTTCCTGGCCGACTGAATTCTTATAAATATCAGAGCTGCCGTGCCATGGTTCTTTCAATAAAGCTACTTTCAAACCATCATCCTTAACACCGAGCGTAAGCGGCTGAACAGGTGGACAAGATCTTCGTCCTAAAAATAGTGGGTAAGCAGGATGATTCAAGGCATACTCAATTTTTTCAATCAAACTTCGATCATCTGAAGAAATCCCTACGACAAAAACTGCATCCGAGAGATAACTGCGGCGGGTAATGTAAGAAGTTTTAGAATCTTTTCGGGCTGTATGGAAATCCGTTATGGTTTCTCCTGGCTGATCAACCCGTACGCCAAAATCCAGTTTTTTAAGATCAGATATATCCGCATCTCTACTTCGGCCAAGAGCTGCCGCTAGCATTCCAATAACGCCGCTTTTTGTAGGATACTGATCAGTTTTACGTATTTCGAAATGACTATCTGATCCCCAGCTTTGCATTGGCCCAGCCAACCTGAGAAGCAGAGTATAAGCCATTAACAGCCTCCGTTCTCAAGAAGATTTTTAATTTCTTCTTCGAGATTCTCAACAGCTTCCTCGATACGAACTGGCTTTGCCAAACCTTCTAATCCGTCGCCAATCACAAAAGATTTGTATGGTTCCTTAACAAACGAAGAAGTTAACTTATTTGCATGCTGAATTAGTCTGTCTTCCGATCGCTCGAGATAACCTTCGGAGCTGGCAGGAATTGCTTTTTCAAATGCACCTACTAACGTCACTGGCTGATCGTCCCTAACAGTAATATAAACCGACGATGGTAATGTTCCATTAGCGAAACTATTTATTTTCCCAGAAGGCATGCTCTTGATAAATGCCTTTACAAAGGCTCCAACTGCTTCTGGAGCTTTCATTCCTAATGACCTGTACAGCTCCATAACGTTGATTGTTGCATAACGATATAATGTCGAGGAATTAAACTCTGTGATTCCGATATGACCAGCTCCACTCGTATCTTCAGACAAGTCATCAACAGCCGTGAAGTAATCAAATTCAGTGGGCGTTTCATGGGTAGAAATAGCGTGACTAACCTGACAGGCTGCGTCATAATTCAAAGAAGGATCGCTCGCTACCATACGGCCAAACAAAGCCATATCAATAGATGGATTTCCTGCAAGTGCCTTTTTATACTCTTTTTTATCTTTTTCGCCCTTAACAACGAGTTCTGCCAGAGCCGAAGCCTGTTTCTTGCTCATAAACATCAGAGCATCTGTACCCTTTTCAGCATCTTTAATCTTTAAACCGGCGTTAGTAAGAGCAGTCTGAGCTGCTTTAGCAGCTTTTTCTTCAGTAAATGCAGGATCCTGAAGCAAAATCTCATCCTTAACCATTCCAACAATTTTTTTAGTTCTGATTCCTGTTTCATCAGGGTATAATTCCTTAAATTCTTCTCGGATTGATCTCTTCCATGATTGCGAAGAAACTCTTGAACGCATCGTTCCTCCATAAATACAAGTTTTTGGTGCCCCAGTATCATCTCTATTAATACAGCTTGGAGGTACTATCTGCAGTGCATGAATATCTACATAAATTCTTTTGTTATCCATTATTTTCTTCCTCTTCTTTTTTCTCTTCAGTGTTGTGTTTCATTGATCTGGTAAAATCTCTGGCCCATTGCAGCTGCACATTATCCCGGCCGTTTGTAAATTGGTACCAGTACAAATCATTGCAAAGTTTTGCATAATCGAGTTTTATATCTTCTGCCTTAATGAGCTGTATCATTCGTCTTAACTGCTCAGCCAGTTCATCCATATTTTTTGCTCCGAGCAATCTTTTGAGTTTAGCTCGTACACGTTCCTGTTGATTTTCGTCTGAACCAGCCAACTGACCACATGCAGCACCAAAAGAAACATCTTTTTGATGCATTGAATGTGTCACAGGTGATTCCCCCTGTTGTGCAACTGCATATAATGTCATCGATATAAAAACAGCCATTTCTTCAGGCATGATTTCTGGCGAATCATACTCTGGTACAGGTAAATCCTCTAAAACCATTCCCCAAATATCCGGATTTTTTTGAAGATCTCGGCCTGCTGCGCGTCTTAGATTGGCTAACAAAGCTTTCCCAACGCCACTATCGCCAATAGCCTCCAACTTTGCTATCTGTTTAGCGACGGAATCAGTTGCTGTTTTCGCAATATACTTATGATTTTTCATTATCTTTTCCTTTTATTTCAGACTTTACAGGATAAATTTTTGATACCATCCGTCGAAACTTCATTTCTGCATCTGGCAACGATATAACTTTTTGATCATCATTTTCTGATTTAATTGATCGGCCAAGCAGAGCATTTTTATTCATGAGAGCTCCTGATTTTTTCACAACCTGTGCCAGGAGTTCAGCAGCAAGCCTTCGAGCTGTTGATTCCCATTTCTCTCTAACTTGCTCTAACATTTCCGAACTTATGTTATTTTCAGTAGGAGCAATTTGCGAAATCCATAATTGGAAAGGACGATCAATATCGTGATAAGCCAAATTTTTTCCATAATTTAGATCGTCATTTAGCTGTTCTCCAGTTTTACCTTCCGATAATGCAACTTCTTTAGCTAAAATCCCTGTTGCAAAAGCGAGCTTATCAATTTTGCTTATTTGATTTTCAATCTCTTCTCGCCAATCAACTCCTTTATCTTTCAGAAGTGAGCCATATAGAGTCATATTTTGTGATCCTAAATCTTGAACAAAGAAATCTTTATCTCCATAGAACACCGAAGGAGTTTCCAAAGTAATAAAATAATCATCTGGAAGAATATCCTCTGTTTCCAGAATGCTAATCCATTTCATTATCCCGGGTACTTTGTCCATATTCTCTGTTTTCGGGACAATATTTCCGAAATCCCTCCAAATCTGTCTTCCTGGTGTATGCCGCGCCGGTACATACTCCGCTTTGTCTTTTTTTCCTCCTTTTTTTCTCCACATAGTAAATGGTTCAATAAAAGCATTCTCTTTCTGAAAAAAATCCCCACCAATTACAAAATATCCAGTAACATTCCCATTCTCATTAATTTTTAAGCGAATCCTTCTGGATGAGAGTGTCAATAATTCCGGAAGATTATCAGGTAGATTAATTTCTCTTCGTTCTACAAAACTTGGAGTCTCATTTTCCCAGGCTGGATACGGAGAGTTGTATAACTCTAAATCTCGATTGAGTAGTATCGAATTTAACATCAGAGTTTCAAACAGTGTTTCTCCCTTTGCAAATACCAATCCCAGCTTTCCAAGCCAACCAGCTCCAGGTGATTTTTTTTCACTGGATTCTTTATATTCTTTGCTCGCTTTTGCAGATGTATCATCGAAGGCATTAAGATTGATCAACCATCTGGAGGCATCAGCTAAACCAATCTCATTTTTAAACTGACCATATTTCATTTGGAAAAGTCTCGGCTTATTACTGCTTTCTAACAGGCATCCATCCAGTTTCCCAGCAGCATATTCCGTCCCCTTGCAAGCCGCGTCTGTTTGCATAAATGGATGATCATCTGATATAAGCCAGAACTTATCGTAAAATTTCTTTAGGTAATCATTCACAGCTTTTTCAGAAAATTTTCTGTTATCCCATACCGCCTTCCATCTCTCTAATGCTTCCGACTCGTCTTCCAGAGGCTTAAGAACCCCTTCTTCAGAAAATCGATAAAGCAATGTGATTGTGATTGCTAACAGCCATCTTAAAACAGCAGCGTTTTGAGTGTTTGACTCTCCAGCTAATTCGAGTATCTGATCAGATTCATTCAAAACTTGCTGTAAAGAAACTTCTTCAACCCGTTCATCTAACCATCTGACTTTTATCCATGGCATATCCACCAGATTAAATTTACATTCTTCGTGGTTAATGATAATCACCTTCCTCTCTTTTAATAATTTAAAGATACCGCTTTCAACATCTCTCGTCAACTATTTTTTAACTATAGAATTAAATTTTTTAAAAATGAATAACCAACAAAAAAAGGGCAGCATCAGCCACCCTCCCCGCCCTGTGCAGGGATAATTAGAATAACTTTTTAAAACATTTAATCCTATATGGATCACCCCCGCCAATCGGGCTGTTGTCATTATAACAGCCCGATTATTATCTAATCTGAATAACAGGTAAATTATTTGACATGAGCAACATCACCTATTCAAGCTGAAGTCAATTGTTCAGATTATCCTTACCCATTTAAAAATTCCACTAACTATTGGACATAGGTTATAATGATTTAATATTTTCCAATTGTTCTACTGCACTCGAATTGTATTCATAATTCTTTTGTTAAAGTAACTTCTATCATTGATCTATTTCTTATTTTCATCCGCAACCTTCCTGGCCGTAAGTCCAAAGATCTTAGAGTATTCCAGCAAATATCCGGCTACTTCTATTTGATTGTTTTTATCCATCATCAAAAACAGCTCATATTTAAACGCATCCAGAGCTTTTATTTTGCTTTGCCGCATTTGAGCCTTAATTTCTTGAACCCCTTTTTCGAAAGGAAGACTTGCAGGCAAACTAATTTTTTGAGCAGCAATCTCTTCTACACTTGAAAGCGGCTTAGATTCAACAGAACATTTATCGCATTCGGTTTGTCCAACTGGATATATTTCACCGATGTCATTCGTCGTAAGAAGCAAACAACTAATAACTGGATCAATATCCCGCACCGAATTAGTCGCTGCATCATCAACATCAATGTCATCTCCTTTATCCATCAAACCTGATAGACCATGCTTTCTCTGAAGTTTTGATAAAGAAGATCCTAAAAGATGTGCCGCAGCCTTCACACGGCTTTTATCTTCCGCGAGCACCATGTCTTCAAACTCTTTTACACCTGTTTTAGTGCCCTCAACACAAAATTCTTTATAAACCTCATTTACAAGCACAGGAATTTGATTTGGAATGCTTATCCGTTCAGGTAAAATCTCCTGAGTCTTTTTTTGGATATAAGGTTCGTAGATTCTCTTAGTTGATGGATCAAGCGTATTGTTTGTCCCAACGATTACAGTACACTTGGGTTTTAAGAGTCCAAGAGGACGCCATTCTCTGATATGTCGATGGAGACGTCCTATTCTTTGAAGCAGAAGGTCGATAGGAGCCAACTCAGTAATCAAAAAGTCAAAATCTATATCTAGAGATTGCTCAATAACTTGAGTTCCCACAACAATGACTCGATTGCGTTGACCTGGTTTCGATTTTTTACCAACTTTTTGAATCAACTTTTTTTCCAGCAGCGCTCGATCAGATGCGGTAAACCTGGAATGTACCAAGATCACTTCATGATCGGGAAATGCTTCTATTAAATCCTTAGCCACTTGCTGTGCTCTGCCGACTGTATTGACAACAACTCCAGCACATCCTCCATCCACCAATTCTGTTTTCAATATCTGAGAAATCCTTGTGCCTACTTCAGACCAATCCTGAACCTCTGCTTTTTCTATAGATACTTCTTTTTCGGAAATAGACATAATTTGGTTTGCTGAATAAACCTGATTCGCATCAGTCCACAGTATGGCTGGATAGGAATGTTTAGTGGCTTCAGAGATTGATTCTAATTTTAGTTTTGAGTCTCGATTCACTCCCTGAAGATAAGATTGAATCATCTCTTTCCGCCTCTTTATTGGCAAAGTTGCAGAAAGTAAAATTACCGGTACTCGGTATAAACCCAGCCACAACAGCATTCGATCAAAATAAACATTCATATAACTGTCATAAGCATGAACTTCATCGATAATTACCACTTTGCCTGCTAATCCAGCATGACGAAGCATTAAATGCCTGTGTTTCAGGACACTCATAAAAGCCTGATCCACTGTACCTATGACAAAATCAGATAAAATTCCCTGCTTTCTTCCCTGCATCCATTCATGCAAAAATATTGAATGTTGTTTCCCATCGTCATTAATTCGGCTAGTCCCTACAGGTAACTCCTGGTAATCCTTATTAAACCCGGCACCCCCATGCATCATTTTCACAATCAACTGAGCGGAGTCTGATTCTTTTTGCGTCCACGTAAGAAAACGGGGAAATAATCCATTTGCGGTAGCCTGAGTTGGCTGTCCAAAAAAAACTCCATTACACCCGGATTTTGCTGAATAGATATCAGCTGCCGTCAGTGCAGCTTCCGTTTTTCCAATCCCCATAGGCGCTTCAATAATCATCAGACCAGGTTCCTGAATCTGGTTACAGACTTTGAGTACTTCAGACTGCATATCATTTGGATCAAATCCAAATAATTTTTCAAAATCAGAAATTGTTTTTAATGGGCTTCGGTTCTTCCAGGCTTTTGGAAAGGATAGTTTTTGCCAACCTTCTTCTATTCGCTTTGGGTAGTCACCAACATATCCATCGGATGAAACGGAAATCAGAGGAAAGTATTCTTCATTAGAGGCAATCCAATCTGCTTCGACGAGAATGCCTGAAAGCAACATCAAAAGGTGAACATCTAGTTGCGGAATATTTTCCGGGCTTTCAAATCCTGCAACATTCAAAATCTCTTGAGCTAAATCCATCCAGATTTGGTTCCACTCATCTTTAAGTTTTGCTAACCCAAAGCACGGTTGATCAATTTTACTTGCAGCCGTTTTTTGATTTCTTAGTTCTTTCCCATTTAAAATCAGTCCATGATGCGCTCCAATAACAGAACAAATATTTTCTGAAAAACCCTGCGCCATCAGCAACAGCATCCCGAGCCACGTATGGTGGGATTTCTCCGAATGTTCATACGATGAGCTCTTTAAGAGCTGAACAGGAAAACGACGATAGTCAGGAATATTACTTAGAATCGTAGCTTGGAAGATCGAACTAGCTTTTCCAAAGTCATGCATCAATCCTACAAGTTCAAAAATCTGTTTTGCTTTATCACTTGATCCTATGGCTTCTGTAAATAATTTTCTTTCATGTGCAGATAACCTTTCGTCATACAACTTTCCCATAACTCCGGCGGTATCGCATAAATGCATCCAAAGCGGAAGGTATTTTGAAGTATCGTCTTTTCCAGCTTTAGCTACGGCTTTTACACTTTTCTCCTTAAGCTTATTTAAAACATCATATCTCACGTTATTTTTTCCTTTCTAACACAGTCATGACTAAATGCTCATAACTAAAAACCTATCTTTTTTACCGTCGTTATCATTGATAAAATCAGCCTATCAGGTATCTAGACATTATCGATGCATGATTTGTAAAATAATTTTTAAATCGGCTAAAAAACATCTTACCGGCTTTTTTAGTTTTTTTGTTATCCCCCTTGTATTTCAAATTTACTTTTGTTATATTAATCAGGCATTGAGAGACGGGCCTGTAGCTCAGGTGGTTAGAGCGCACCCCTGATAAGGGTGAGGTCGCTGGTTCAAGTCCATTCAGGCCCACCATTTCTTTGCTTCTTATATTTTATATGTGGGGTGTTAGCTCAGCTGGGAGAGCACCTGCTTTGCACGCAGGGGGTCAGGAGTTCGATCCTCCTACGCTCCACCATTTTTTTGATAAGGACACGGTGCTTATGCACCGTTTTTTTATTTATATATTTAAAGGAGAAATATGCCTATTCAGCTAAACACCAAAGAATTTTACTGGATAAAAAAAGCGCTTGATGCAGCCCGCGACAGTATTTCACGCGGCTGGTATCAAAGCGCATTACTTGAACTTAGAAAACCGGCTAAAAGACTTGCAGAGCAGCCCTTACCGAATCGATTACAGGCTTTAGTCCTATTAACTCAAGCCCAAGCTTATCGCGGATTAAACTCTACTACCAAAGAATTGAAATCACTTAAAGCTGCTCAAGAAATATTTACTGGTATAGAGGATTCAGATTCTAACGAATCCATTGCATGTTCCGATCGAATCCGTGAGATAGAGACTATATTAACAAAGTAAAAAGAGGCTTTAGCGGATCTGTCAACTAAACTGTGTAAGTAGTTTTACAGCCGTTAGTTTACTGGACCAGTTCACTGCCTGATTCAAACACTACATGCCTGGTCTGTTCTGTCCAGGGTCCACAGGACCCCGAAGGGGCTT
>NZ_MPJW01000156.1 GCF_001945525.1 Ileibacterium valens | reverse complement strand
ATAAAGGAAATACACGGTTTATCAGTAAGTTTAAATCCATGATGAACAACGGAAAAAACCGGAATATTGCGATCGCTGCTTGTGCTCGAGAAATGGCTTGCTTTATCTGGGGAATGGCTACGAATCATATTGTGGATCGTTCTCACTGTGATCCACTTACTGGTGAGGTACTTAGCTAAAACATCACAATAAAAAATAAATGTTCAAATCAAATCAACGGAACAACCAAGTTTTAACAGAATTTGCAGCACTCTAAGTCTTTTTATCTGAAATTAACGAACAATTGACAATAAAGTTCAGAGAAATGAATGTCATTCATAAGTCCTGGAAGTAAGAGGTTTGACTATCCACGTTTATTCTATGTTAATCCGCGTTTTTAGATGGTGGGGTCTCAGCGAAACCATTAACCTGTGAAAATCCACGTATATCAGATTGGTTTAAATAGCTGATGAATCTATTCCAGGATTTATGCATGACATTCACTAATCCCTTTATGTAGTTAAAAAACAAATTAATTAGCCCTCAGTGCGCCCTTGACAAGGGGGGCTTTCATATCAGAATAAAACTATGAAAAACAAATCCAAAGGCATCCGTCTGAATAACGTCATCTTTCCGCTCTATATGATTATGCTGCTGTCGCCTTATATGTGGCTGATTATGCTTGCCGGCAACTTTCTGATCGATTCTCTGGTGCTGATCGTGTCGGGCCGATTAAGAAAAATCAGAAACATGCATGAAATCTGGAAAAAGAGCATTCTGAAAGTCTTTCTGTTCGGCTTTCTGTCTGATCTGATCGGCTGTCTGATCAATTCGATCCTCGTTATTCTTTTGAGCATCACACTTCCGGATCTGCTTTCGGGGATCAATTTCTATTTCTGGCCAGGATGTGCGATAGAAGCCATTCCGACAGTCCTGATCGCCGGATGGCTGATTTATCTGTTCAATAAGAAATGGTCCTTCAGCAAAACAGATCTTGACACCGGAACAAAAAAGAAACTGGCACTTGATCTGGCGGTTTTTACAGCGCCCTACATCATGTTTGCTCCGATGGATTTTCTTGATGGACTGCTGACTGCCATCGGAAGACTTTTTGGCAGCTGACAGGCAGTAAGCAATGCTCTGCTGGAAATGAACGGCTGGATGAAAATTAGCAGTCGCTGAAAAAACTGATTCACAAAGTCTGTTCAGCAAGATCGGTATAATGATGCAAAGCCGCATCCATCTTCAGCCAGACTGGATGCGGCTTTGTTGCTGAGTATAAACCGGTCTTTGATCAATTCAGAATGCCGGTTAATGTTTAAAGCAGCGATTTCGGCTGTCCCAGACATGGACTACTCATTGAACAGACTTAGAACTCTCCAGATCATCCAGTTCTTTAAGCCGTTTCAGACAGCGGAGAATGAATCCGTTCGTGAACAGTTTCAGATATTCACTTCCATCATAAGAACAGAACCGATCCTGCCTGTACAGAAAGATCAGCAGTCCTACCAGACTGTGACCATCCAGTTTTTCAACAGGAATTGAATTTTCGTTTTCACCGTCTTTATGCTCCAGATATCGTTTCAGACCTGCCTTTTCAACAATCTCAAAATAGCTTCTGAGATGTTCTTCAGGATGCTGATCGACATATTCATTTAAAGAATCAGTATGAAAGTCGCGCAGAATTCCTATCGGCAATTGTTGGTTACCTTTCTTTCCGGAATAACTGTGATTCTGTGGAAACTGATCAATCAGCCTGGTTATGCAATCGTATTTTCCCATTTTATTTTTATCCTCCGGCAGCTGCTGTTCCTGATGCTGAAACAGGGGAATGAATTCGAAGAAATACAGATTCAGAAGCCAGACCAGGCGACTGAGCCGTTCTGAGAGATATCAGACTCAGGTATTTTTCAGACTCTGCTGTTCTTTGCTGATAAAGAAGATCTGATTCTGATTCAGGCCGGCAAGGATCTGCTCGTCTACTCCTGCATTTGCCTGTTTCGTCTTTTTATTCTCACGATGCCCTCTTCTTTGAAGCCGAACTGTTAATTTCTTTTTTTCTTCAGGAATCAGCATCAGGTAACCTTCGACCCGAGTACAGCTATACTGCTGCTCCATATTCATCATACAGAATCTATTGTTTCTGAGCACGAACCTCCTTCCAAGATAAGGACCATATCTGTCGTTCTGAATAGCAGTTTTGTGAGCATTCAGAGAGAGTCCAAGCTGATTATGAAGAATCTCTCTGATCTTTTCGAACCAGTCTACTGCCTCTTCCGGTGTTCTGAAAAACAGCATATAGTCATCTCCGTAACGGACGAACCGGATACTCTGATGATCCAGAATCCGGTCGAGATCACTCAGACAGAGATCCATCATCAGATTGGTCAGAGAGCTCGAAGCATAGATCCCTCTGGCTTCGAGCCGTTCATCAAAGCAGAGCTGATCAGTCACTGTAATCAGCTGTCTGTATAGTACAAGAGCTTCCTCTTCCTCAAAAAGTTCTGCGAGATGTTTCATCACGACTGATCGATCTAGATTTTCAGAGCAGTTTTCAATATCTGCCTGCAGCACCCAGGTTCTGCCATCTGCGAGCCGGCTCAGACATTTCTGACGGACTTTCCGTACACCCATGAACTGATCGTACTGGTAAACAGATTTCGATAGCCGCGGTTTCAGCATCTTTTCAAGCACTTCGGCAGCTGCTTCCTGGATCAGTCTGTCTAAAGGAGAGAGAACCATAACGACTCGTTCTGATCCATCTTTTTTCAAGATATGGACTGCTTTTGCCGGTTCGGGTTTCCAGCTCATATTCAGAATCTCTTTTCTGATCTTGTCTTTTGTTCTTCTGTATTCAGCAAAAGCTGTTTCGATTTCTTCCAAACTCAGTTCAGTATCTGCCACTTTTTGAAACAGTCTCTGTTTTACGGTTTTCATGTTTTCATCGGATAAAATCCGATCGATCATCTTATTCCTGGCCATGATATCACCTCCTCATATTTATGAGCTGTCGGATTCGCAAGCCCTTCCGCGCCCGGACTGTTATTCTAGCAGACCATGCTTTTTGTTATGTCGTCTCACAGGCGACATCGCTGATGAGGAGGGAATATCATTCTTTCTAGATGAATAGCGGTACAGTTCACGCTTTTATGAAGGAAATGTACCGCTATTCGTTCTGATTTACTGATGTTTAATAATGGTCCAGTTTTGAGGATCAGGTCAGTAGTCATTTCTCCTGTGTTTCGGAAAGTCTGATTGAACAGGATTGAGGAATTTCGTCATTCATACTTGGACCGTTCAGAAGAATGGACTGTGCTTTGAGATCAAAAGACTCAGTCACTGTAGCTTCTTCTGAAACTGAAGCTGGCTGAACTGCTTTTTCAGTCATGCTGAGAGAGTCAAAGTAATCAGCTTTGCTCAGATACCATCCCTCATCCTGTCTGCAGAATCCGCTGTTGGCAAGTATTTCTTCGAGCTTGTATCGATTGATGGAAATATCCCATGTTTTCTGCCAGTATCTTACAAGTTCTTCACTGGTCTGACCCGGATTTTCACTGAGCAGAAACCGCAGAACAGAACTCGTCAGCAGCGGCTGATGACCAAACAGAACACCATTGCCGGAAAACACATAGTTCTGTGAAGATATGTTCTTGCGCAGCAGGTCGAGTTCAGAAGAAGGTAGGTCCAGATCATAAACTTCGTGATGAAAACCAGACTGTCTGAGGAAGTAGTCATTGAATAGGATATATGGTGTTGCAGCTGTGGTGGACTCGCTTATATAGTCCAGAAGCATGTTTTCTGTCAGTCCCGGGTAGAGCTGACGATATGTATCAAAAGAACAGTATTCAGAGCGATCAGTCTGTATGATCTGCAGACTCTTTCTTAGGGAATAAATGGCAGCATACATTGTACTGCTGACGCCAATGATGTCAGAAAACATGTCAGTTGAGACTCTGTGATGAATCTGTATATAATCTTCGAGCCATTCTTCAAAAGACCTGAACCGCACAGGCAGAGCATAATGAACATACAGCCGGTAACCGATTTTCTTCATGGATCTGGCATTAACAGCCAGAACATCAGCATCCGGAAACTGATCTCGGAACTGTCTGACTATCCAGTCTTTCGTATGAAATGAGTCATTCATGATGTCTTGCATGAATAAGCACTGTTCTTCGGTAAATACAGGCAGATCGGTCTGATAGGCCCCGTTATCGTTATACTGACTGACTGTCGGCAGCAGAGTTCCGATCACAGTACTCTTTTTATTTCCGTAGAGCTGGCAGTATGTATCAACCAGTTCAGAAGCAGCAACCGGTCCAAGCTCTTCGATCAGAGAGACAAGCTGATTATGATAGGTTGCCTGCCCAAAAAGAATGATCGGGCTTTTCTTAAAAGTCACTGAACGTTTCTGATCTCTGTTCCAGATAGGTTCCGTTTTTCTGAGCACTGCATGAAGTTCATACTCATTGAGCAGATCAAGACGTTTCATCAGCTCAGAATGGTCCCGAAAGATGAGCCTGGCACTGATCAGCATGTTTTCATAATTTAAAATCCCCATTTCATCGGCAGCAGCAGTCCAGTCAATTCGTGATAGATCGTAGTAGCGGAAAGTATGGCTGTGATTTCCGAGCATCCACTCCGATCGCATCAGGACGCCTTCAAGACTTCTTGCAGAGGTGTAGCGAAGAGTAGAATCTTCAGGAATTTCCAGCAGATCCAGTGTCTTTTCATAAAGATCAAACAGCTCCGAAGCAGAAACAGCCTCCTTGCTGGCATGATGTTCTGCCAGAAAACGAAGAATAGAGGTCCCCCGGCGTTCAACCATAGTCCCTTCAATACAGAGATCATTCCTGTGAAGATATTTGAGATAATTCTGATAAAGAGTAAGACTCATTTTCGGATCGTTAATGATTTCATAAACGGACGGCAGGCCGGCTGTATTTGTTCTGGAGTTTTTCAAAAACCGAGCTTCTGGCAGGGTCACTCCAAACAGAATTACTGCTGCTTCAGGGTCAATATCGTATTTTTTGAACCAGTAAATCAGATGAGAGAACCAGAAAACCGGAGCCGTGGCAACGCATTTACTGATAATCTGGCGGATCCTCTCTCTGGTGAGGTGATGTTTTTCTCCAGAGCGTTCGAGTGACCATCCATCAAACAGCCTTTCCTGCATAATCTGTTTCTGCTTTTCAGGCAAAGACTCAATCCACTTTTGCAGAGTACTCTCAACAGGTAAGAGGCCTTCGGGAGTATTTGCAAGTTTTCCCTGTTTCAGCAGATCCGGAATAACCTCATTTTTGAGGATTTCGGCAACCGGAACAGAAAAGCGGTTCGTGATTTGTCCGATCTCAAATGGCTCTGAAAAATTCTGCTGGATCAGATGATCAAGAGAATTTTTCATGGCAGGTTCTCGAAGAAGCATCCGCAGAATCAGTGCCGGCTGCATGTGGCTGAGTTCAGCTCGGCGCTTTACATCAGAATGATGAAGCAGCATAATCCAGCACTGCTCAAGCTGAGAAAAGAACAGCACTTTTTCCTCTGGATGCAAAAGAGCAGCCTCATCCAGCTTTGCTTTCTCTGACTCCGAAAGCCTGGCCGGAATACCACAAGCAAGCTTCTTTTCCATCAACTGACGAAGTTCTTCAACTGTGCCTTGTCCCATCCCGGTTAGCCGGTTGATCTGAGAAAAGGACAGGGATAGAAGATCTCTCCATGCAATGAGATGATTGTTTTCAAGAATATGCTTAAGACGAACAGACATCGCAGAAAAAGGAAGCTGCTGAGTTGATGCTGGCTGGCTTGTTTCTGCGATCAGTAATTCTTCATCCGGACCAGAACATAGCTGAATACCGATCGGGGCATCCGGACTGATAGGACTGTGGTCTTTTTTCTTATATGGAAAAATAATGTTCATTTTTATTGCTTTCACCCTTTCAATCATGATGGCAAAGTCGATGAGAAATCCATCAATTGAATTATTTCTAGTGTCAATTAAATTCGATATCTGATTCTCAGTACAAAATAAAAACGTAATTCTGTTACTTAAAAAAGAATAGCAGAACATCCATAAGAAAGGCAGACTACGGAGAAGTAAACTTCAAAGCAACTTAAAAACAGAAGAAGGTCATCAGGGATTAAGAGCAGGATCTAAAAATATAATTATGGTATTGCATTGAAGAATATCTCAATAAAGATTTCATTGTTTCGATCTCAGGAAAAACTTTGAGAGTTCAAAAATGAAGGAAGTGCAGAAAAAAAGAACCAGCCAAGGGATTTGATTTGAGGATGAATGTAAGCGATAGTTCAAAAGGCAGAAAATAGAGAATTTTTCAGCATATACAGCAGATACGAAAGCAAAATACAGAAAACGCTCACAGACTATAAGTAAACTGTGAATGATTGATCTCAATGAATGATTTCTATTTCTCAAATGAGCTTTACATAAATTTTACAGCGATTTCCCAATTCCAAGATAGCGGCTTTTTGCGGGAATCTATAAACTGTTATCTAGAAGTTCAGAGAGAAAATAATAAATACAGATTAATTTTTTACTAATCAGACTATCTGCTGACATCTTTTAAATTGAAAAAGAAACGGTTCTGATTGGTGTGCGGGATTGTCAAGCAGAAACTCTCTGCTTCATGAGGAGAAACTATAAACATGAATATGGAAATGATCAAATCTATTCTGCTTTTTGCAGGAGGACTTGGGTTATTTATTTACGGAATGGAGGTCATGGCTGAAGGGCTTCAGAAAGCAGCCGGAGATAAAACCCGCAAGCTTCTGGAATCCCTGACCCGTAATCGTTTGATGGGCGTTCTCGCCGGGGCTCTTGTTACTGCAATCATTCAGTCATCGAGTGCAGTAACCGTTATGATCGTCGGATTCGTAAATGCGTCTTTAATGAATCTTTCTCAGGCTGTCGGAGTCATCATGGGTGCCAATATTGGTACGACG
This sequence comes from Ileibacterium valens, assembly GCF_001945525.1. Classification (GTDB taxonomy): domain Bacteria; phylum Bacillota_I; class Bacilli_A; order Erysipelotrichales; family Erysipelotrichaceae; genus Ileibacterium; species Ileibacterium valens. Next base: position 11,154 of record NZ_MPJW01000156.1, on the reverse strand, counting down.
ATGACTGCATGGATTGTCTCGATGGGTGAATGGGCAGCTTTCTTAAAACCGGACATGATTGCTCCGGCTCTTCTGCTAATCGGTGTAGCGATGCATATGTTTGCCAAAAGCAGCCGAATTAAGGATGCCGCAAAGATCCTGATTGGCTTCGGGGTGCTTTTTACCGGTCTTTCATCGATGTCCGGAGCAGTTAAACCTTATACAGATGCCCCAATCTTCTCTCAGGCGTTTACCATGCTGGGATCGAATCCACTGCTTGGTATTCTGACAGGAGCTGTTGTCACTGCAATTATTCAGTCTTCTTCGGCATCGATGGGGATCTTGCAGACTCTTGCGGCGGCTGGTGCTGTCAACTGGGGTTCAGCAGTATACATCGCTTTAGGTCAGAACATTGGAACCTGTGTTACTGCAATGATTTCGGCTGCAAGTGGAGATACAAATGCTAAACGGGCAGCAATGATTCACCTTGAATTTAACGTGATTGGTTCGATTCTTGTTGCCGCTGCCGCTGGAATTTACTTTATGTTTGTTCCCCAGATGATGCAGGCTCATGTGAATTCGACCGCTCTTGCGATTTTCCATACTGCATTTAATGTTGTGGTGACTATCGTTCTGTTCCCATTTGCCAACTGGCTGGTTAAGCTTTCTAAGGTATTGATTCCAGGACATAAGACAGATAGTGAACAGGATGCACAGATGGTTCTTGATCCCCGTTTGCTGACCATGCCTACTGCAGCCTTAAATGCCGTTCGAAGTGATCTCGATCGCGTATCGACAGGATGCAGTGCACTGATCGATGAAACCAGAGACTGTCTGATTAACAATAAAAAAGAAAATGAAATTCTTTCTCAGAGTAAGGAACTTCACAGTGCCTGTCTGGCTATTCGAAAATATCTGGCAAAAATTGATCGATCCTTAACTACCAAAGCAGAAGCCAGCCGGATTCAGCAGTATCTGCTGGCAAGCCGTGACCTGCATCAGATCGTCAATTGCTGCGTCAGAATCGCAGATGCCAATGAGGAAGTACTTGAAGATAAAAAACTGAGTGAAACTGTCGTTGAAAACATCAATACTCTTTCTTCGCTTTGTACTCATGCTTTAAAGGAGGCCAGTCTGCGTCATGGAATTTCTAAATCGACGCGTCGTGATGAAGCAATGAAAGAATATGAACAGATCCGTGAACTGGTGGCTTCGATGCGTAAAGAAGAACTTGAACCAGATCCTGGTCATGAAAGAAGCACTCAGGCGACCTGGCTGACTCTTGAAGCAGCAGATTGCTATGAGCAGATTGGTATGCGTTGTCTGCGTCTGTCTGATGAAAAGACCTGGCAAAAACCGGGTATGATTACCGGTCTTCCATTTCCAGTGGCAGAAAATACTCTGTAAGATTCGAGTTCTTTAAAATGAACTGACAAAAAATTTCAAATGAAAGGCATCTTTAAAATTCAAATGAAAGGCATCTTTAAAATGAAAGGCATCTTTAAAATATAGATAAAGATGCCTTTTTCTTTTGGTTAAATTTAAAATGAATGAAAAACCATAAATGGTCAGAACAACTGAGATTTTGTTTTATTTTATACAGATGATTTAAATTATGAAAATGATGTGAAAGAATTTTGGTTTAGCAATAATGAATTAATAAGTTTTTTTGATGAAACAAATAATCAGGATTGGGTGCTTTATGGTATTCAGGTAGAGATTTTGAATCAAGCAGGAAAACATCCTGATGATGAAGTTTTCCTTCATCTTGCTTTCAAATCTATTTGAGGAGCATCCTGAAAAATAGAAAGACGTTTAAAAAAGCCAGATATGGCTTAGCCTCAAAAAAGAAGACTTGAGTGAATGGAGAGAGCTATGAAAATTCCTGAATTAAGAAGATGGATCAGCAGATGCTGTAAAATTGAATTCAGATATGATGGCAGCAAATATTCGATTACTTATGTAGAAAAGTCTGGATCCACCATCATTTTGTTGAATAATGCAAAAACAGCCTGTATTCAAGCGCGCAGCCTGCATGAATTGTTACAGGCTGATCTGAATGGAGAAAGCTTTAAGACGATCTGGTTAAAATTGCAGCTTGATGATATTTACGTTTATTGATGGATCCTGAAGATCTGTTGCGCCATTCAGAATGAATGTTTTTCGTGAATCAATAAACAGACAGACGCCGTTTTTCATCCGTCAACAAAATGCGGTGTCTCATTGCTCCTCGCGCTCCTCAATGCCAGTCTTCATTGTCTTTCGTTAACCCGATATTATCCTGTCAAAATAAAACAAGAAGAAGGAACATCCGATTTATTGAATGATGGATCGAATGTTCCTTCTTTTGGATTTAATGTTTAACTTTAATTTTTAATCATTTTCAGCTTTGAGATTACAGATTCTGCATCAATACAAGAATCACATAGATGATTAACACGAAGATAATATTCAGAGAAATGACGCCGGAAGCGAAAGATTCATCTTTCTGATTTTTCATCAGTGGTGAAATCTGCATGACTACGCCAAATCCGACTGGGCCCATAAAGTAGATCAATACAGCCATCATAAAGGCCTGATCAGCCATTCTCTCTGGAAACAGAATAAAGAATCCGGCAATGATGCAGGCAAACAAAACGATTCGAAGTCCTACAAATTTGATGGCCGGTTGAATCAGATTCCAGGAGAAATCAAGATTATACCCAATGATAAAAAGAATCATGCTGATGATTGGAGCTGTAGCCATCGCCAAGGTTCCTTCATAAATCGTTTTGAATGAAGATCCTTCAATCCATTGATAAAGCCCGGTTAAGTTAAAGAAAATTCCTAAAAAGGCTGAGATGACAAAAGGATTGGTCACGATATTTTTGATAATCTCTTTTGGACTCTGCCTTGTCGAAGAAAAAACACTCATTAAAATCGGAATGCAGACAAAGCAGAAAATAACTCCAGCTAAGTCGAGCAGCACGGTATCTCCAGATCCTGGAACCAGAGAAACAAAAAGCGGCAGTGCCAGATTTCCTCCTTCCGCAGTTGTCAGCAAATAGGGAGAAATTCTTTCATAAGGAGCCAGCCATTTCTTAAAAACGCTCTTTCCTAGAAAGAAAAACAGAAAATAAGCCGCGAGAATAAAGAGTGTCATCGGCAAAATATCTGCTTCAATCTGTGTAGAAGCCAACAGATTGAAGATCATGATCGGAAACAGCAAATTAAAAACAATTGTATTGGCACCGTTCTTTTGTTCAGGAGTGATCCAGTGCATGCATTTGGAAACATAGCCCAGAACAATCATGAAAAAAATAGGAGTCAGAGTGGTTAGAGCAGAAATCATATGATCCTCCTGAAAATCGTGATCATCGCAATCAGATGATAACTATTCCGATTTCATTGTAATCGTTCGCTGAATTTGAGGAATGTAAGATGCATGAATCGTTAAGGGACTGAGCATTTCTGACTGACCGTTTTCTGTGTCCTCTATCTCAATAATTTTTCCAATGCTTTCATAGCTATTGAGTCGGACCAAAAAACATCATGATTAAGTTAAGAAGCTGAAGACGAATCAGGCTTTATCCAGGCTTAGTCAAAGTGTTTTGGTTCATGCTCTGAGTCAGATTTTATAAAAACCATCTGTTTATCTGTATATTTCGCGCGCAAATAAAAATAATCAAAAAAATATAAAGAATATTTTGTCGAAACCTGTATTTGCGGTGGATAAGAAATTGTGGCTGAAAAGCCACGAAATGCAGGTGATGATTATGAAAACTAAAAAGCAAATGACTCCGGCTGCTTTGACCATTATGAATGCTGCAGATCGAGCAAAGTACGATACGGAAGCTAAAAAAATCGTAGCCCATCGCGATATACTTGCCCAACTTCTCAAAGGTTCTGTCTATTCACTGAACAAATACAGTCTTGAAGAAATTGCAGCTGGAATCGGTCTGAATGTTTATGTTGATGAAGTTCCGCTTGAACCAGGCAATTCAAATTTTCGTCAAATCAAAGCAAATCGCGGCCAAAAGAAAAACTCTGTCGTACAACAGATGAATCCAATTCAATCGGAGATTGGTGAAGGAAGTATAACCATGGATATCGTTGTTGAAGTTCATGTAGGAGACTTCTATGCTCTGATTGATGTTGAAGTGCAGACCGCAGAGCCATCGAATTACATTCTGGAGAATCGTAAGGAAGTCTATGCAGCCCGACTGCTCACAATGCAGAAGAACTTATACTTTTCCAATGATAATTACAGCGACGCATTAGACGTTTATACAATCTGGATTCAACTTTATGAGGATGTGAATGTATGTACAGAAAGAACGTATAAAATCAGTCATCGTCATGGAGAGGACGACGAACAGGAACAGGTAGAATTTAAAAGCCATATCGTTGATGTACAGGTTAATCTGAAAAGAGAACCGAAGGATGTAGCAGAAATGTTCGGATTATTATATACCTTGTTTTCTAAAAATGTGAATGTGAGTGAAAAATTGAATATAATGGAAGAAAGATATCATATTCCAATTACAGAAGAGATTGAAGAAGGAGTGAATACGATGAGATCGATCTTTGATGGAGAAATTGAAAAACTACAACAGCAATACGATGGAATTCTGGCAGATGCATTAAAAAAGAAAGAAGAAGAAGCAAAAAAAGCAGCAAGAAGAGCAGTGAAAGAAGCAAATCATCGAGCATCTGAAAGAGAGAAAGCTCGATATGAACAAATAAAAGAACTTGGACGCAAGAAAGGAATTTCAGAAGATTTTCTGAATGATATAGCTAAGATATACTCCAAATAGTTCCAATCCTATTCCCAATTACAGAAGAGATTGAAGAAGGGGTGAATCCAATGAGATCGATCTTTGATGGAGAAATCGAAAAACTACAACAGCAATACGACGGAATTCTGGCAGATGCATTAAAAAAGAAAGAAGAAGAAGCAAAAAAAGCAGTGAAAGAAGCAAATCATCGAGCATCTGAAAGAGAGAAAGCTCGATATGAACAAATAAAAGAACTGGGGCGCAAGATGAGAATTTCAGAAGAATTTCTAAATGATATAGCTAAAATATACTCCAAATAATTCTAATCCTATTTCCAGTTACAGAAGAGATTGAAGAAAGAATGAATCCAATAATATCGATCTTTGAAGAAGCAATCGAAAAAGCAGAAGAAAGAATAAATTAGCAATACGATGGAGTTGTGATTGATACATAAAAACAGGAAAAAGCAAGAACGTTAAGTCACCGGGCTTATCGCTGAGCTTATGAAAGCAGAAAGTTCAAGCAGTATAAATTGAAAGTCTACTAAGCAAAAGTGAATTCCTGAAGAAATTCTTAAAGATGTTTCTAAAATCTATTCTGCAATAAGATTAAAAAACATAACTAATTAAAATCAATAGAACGAAATAAACAGAAGAACGGCTTTTCTGGTAATAATAAGCATGAAAAAACTCCTCCCTTAAAAATAAGGAAGGAGTTTTTGATTCTGTTCACAACGTAAAGAGCAATTGAAATTAATTCTGGTTGAAGTGAGCAAGAAGCATTTTTTCAGCTTCAGCTGACCAGAGGCCTTTGTTCTTTTTGCATACTGCATCAAGTTCAAGGAAGAATGGATCTTCTTTGCCAAGTTTGGCGAAGTCTTCGATTGCGGTCATTGGCATATTGATGTGTGTATAAACTAGTTTTTTACCACCTGGTACATCAGGAAGATTTTTTGTGGTTTCTACTACGGAATCAAGACCGCCAACATGCGTAATCATGACTGCTGAATTGATCAGACCAGCATTGTTTTTATCGATGGCTTCTTTCATATCATCAATTGTTCCGCCAGTAGAGCCAATGATCTTCGAACGGGAGTAATGACAGTCATACAGATTAATCATGCTTGAGAATTTTGGATCGGTTGGCCCTGCAAACAGGTTCATGCAGCCATCGTAAGCCATGATTTTGTTGCCAATTTCGCAAACTGCCTGATTTGGAATGTAAACGAATACGTCATCATAGCCTTTTCCATCAGTGATTGCTCTAAGTTCTTCAACCTGGTCTTCCATCTTAGAAGTATTAACATAGATCAGTTCCACACCATGTTCAGCAGCTTCTGCCTCGGAGATAACTTCTCTGGCACGATTAATGCGATCTTCACTGATTTCAGTAACCACAATGCGTTTTGGTTTGTTTTCATAAGTCAGACCATAGGAAATGGCACCTAGTCCCATTGGGCCGCATCCTCCTAAAATAATCAGATCACCATCTTTTTTTGTCCCCATAATATGTGTATATTCACCAGGAACAGTATGGTAGTTGGTGTGATAGCCGCCAATGCAGCAGGAAACCGGTTCAGCGACGCTGCTTGCAAAGTAAGCATCTCCATCGAATGTCCAAAGACATCCGGCTTCAATGATGTCATTTTGAAAAATGCAGTATTCAGTATCTCCTCCACAATAATCGTAGGAGTATCCAGGAGATTCCATCTGACCTGGGATTGCTGGCTGCTGAGCAAATTTCTGTCCTACCTTGAACTGATCCTGCCATTTCTTACCAACTTTGATAATGTCACCGGCAAATTCATGACCGATAATGATTGGATGGTCTTTTACATCATTTGGAACACGCTTATGCTTTTCTCCCTGTTTAACTGTTTTCCATGTTGACATGCAAATGGAATCCGATACGACTTTAACCAGGATTTCATCATCCTTAATTTCCGGAAGTTCAAATTCGTCAAGGCGGATATCATCCACACCATATAAACGTACTGCTCTTGTTTTCATATTTTTACCTCTTTTTCTTTTCCTGTTCTGGTTATAGTGTTTGATTTTGTTCTTTTTCATTAAAAAGCTGAATCTGAAATGTCTGATCTGTCTGACAGCATTTCTGATTCAAATTTATTCAGTCTTTGATTGCAATTCTTATTCAGTGATTGCAAGAATCTGATGAATCGTGTCCTGATTGCCGGAAACGACTTTTTCGACCATTTCCATATCGCATAATTTTTCAGCAATGTTTTGCAGGATGCGAACATGTTCATCAGTTGTAGCGGCGATTCCAATGACAATCCGAACCTTGTTGCCAGCCCATTCGATTCCATCAGGATAGATGTCTACGGCCAGACCAGTCTTTTTTACATAGTCTTTAACTTCATATTCACCATGCGGAATGGCAATGTCATTTCCAATGTAAGTGGTCAGATCATGGTCGCGGTTGAGCATTCCCTGAATATAAGGCTCTTCGATATAGCCGGCATTCATCAGCTGCTTTCCCACAGATACGATGGCATCATCACTGCAGGAAGCTTTCTGATTGAGACGAATATTTGCTGGGTTAAGGATGTCATTAGAGGTATTTACACTCTCTTTTTTTCTGAACATTTTTTTGAACATAATTTTTTCCTTCTCTTTCAGTCAGATTTTTTATCTATTTTCTTTTTCTCGTAAACTTCAGTATTCAACAGCTGAAGTTATATTTTGCGAAGTCTTTCTTCGAGGTATCTTCGAAATAGCCGAACCAGGTGATCATAAATTCTCTTTTTATCCCGTGAAATAATGGAATACAGGAAGGCTTCCTCTTCAATCAGACTCGATGAAATCAGTGACATGTTTTCTCTTTCATATTTATTGGCTTCAAGAGGAATAATTGCTGCTGCTATGAAATGCAGTGAGCTGTATTCTCGGGCGAAAAATGTCTCTTCCTGAGGGAAAAGCAGAATAAATTGAGGTGCCTTCGTGGCTGAACTGGCGGCGTGAAACATGACAAATCCATAATCTTCAGCGATTACGCTGCCCATTTTTTCCCTTCGGAGCAGATCTTCATAAATCTGTGAACTGTTACCCTCAAATTGTCTGGCGGCCTGCCAGATTAATGAATCTGGATCTGAATCCTTTTGAGCAACTACAACTTTTAAATGATCAAGAATGTCTTTTTGAGCTTTAGCCAGTACAATCATCATATTAAGCTGCTCTGTATAGAGCAGTTCGCTCTCTTCAGGTTCAGCCTTCTTTATGCTTTGAAGTTCTTCAATCCGCTTTTCAATTTTTTCAATGTCCTTTTCTGATAACAGAGGGGATACCTGAATGCTTTCAATCGAATCATCAGATAGAGGAAAGGTGGATAATAGAAGTTCACTTCCCTTGTAGTGATGATTTCTGATGTCTTCGACCGAGAGTGTACGAACGTGGACTAAAGCCTGAAATTGTTTCTGTACCCTTGCTGCAAGCAAAGCAGATACTCCGATTCCTGAAGCACATACAATTCCAAGATGGATGGGTCTTCGAATTGTCTTTAAGCCATCCCGTTCCAGGCTGGCTCCGACATGCATGGTGATAAAGCCAACTTCTTCATCTGAAATGGATAGATGATATTTTTCTTCAAGACGTTTAGCTGCACTCTGACTTTGTTCAAAAAGCTTTCCATATTGCTTTTTGAGCGGTTCAAGCAGTGGATTATAAATCGGCAGGCTGTTTTCCATTCGAATTAAAGCGGGTTCCAAATGAGTCAGAATTCCCTGCATGAACTGTTCATCATGACGCAGTGACATCTGAATTGAAGTTTCATAGCCATCAATCAGATCATCCGCAAAAGTCTGGACTTTCATGGAGGATGCTTTCGGATGTGAAGATTGATGATCAAGGCTTTCCTTTACTGAAACAACTTTGGATCCCTGAAGATGCATGGCTATAAATGCCGTTTCAACCTGGGGAATTTCAATATCAAATTCTTTTTCAAGTTCTGATCCGATCATTCGAGCTTCTTTGAAACTCTCATCATCCTGAATGAGTTTTAATACATCCTGGTTTTCACTGATGGATTCATTTTTTAAGATTCGCTCAATAGCAATGACCAGATGAAGGATCAATCCGATATAAGAGGATTGAGAAAAGCGGTCCAGATTGAGTTCATGTCGATTCAGTGAAAAGATTTGAAGCACTCTTTGCAGAATATCCTGATTGAGCAGACTCATAATGCTGTCGGGATTCTGGTTCAGGAAGATTTCACGCAATTTATCGTCTGAATGATCAGCCATATCCGCATTGTTCAAAAAACTCATCTGATCATGAATAATTCGAGTCATGGCATTGCGTCTTCTGGTTTCAGATCCGACAATTTCAATTCGATTTTTACCTTCTTTTTTAATTTGAATGCCATTTTCTTCAAATAACGGTTCCAGGGATTCAATATCATGAGAGATGGTTGATTCGGAGACCTGAAACATGTTGGCATAGTAGATCAGTTTTCGAACCTGTTCATGACGAAGCAATTCAAAGGCAAGCAGCTTTCTTCTTTCTTCCTTATTGACATAAGTCACATCATCCACATTCAGGTCTTCCTTCAGAAGTTTCTTATTTGCGGCCTCTCCAGTCAGCCGAATCCCCTTGCCAGTCCGGGTTTCCATTTTTACACCACTTAATGCCAGCAGTTCATTGACATTTTCCAGTTCCCGAAAGATGGTTCGTCTGCTGGTCTTTAGATCATTGGCCAGAGATTCGATTTTGGTATAAGTCTGATCAGGCGCTTCCAGTAAAAGAAGCAAAATTCGTTTCAGTCTTGGAGAACAGATCATGTCAAGGCTCCTTTCGTTCTGGATCGCTATTGTTTCCTCTGTTTATTGTTAATGGTTCTAACTTGCTTCCGATATCCAATATCAGAAAGGCAGTGGAATGAATGGATACAACTTTAAATTCTTGTTTTCAGATCCTTAACGATGTCATCGTATTCGCTGGATCCTAAGAAGTTCTGTATTGGATAAATATGAGCCATCGGGGCTCTGTCTTTCGCGCGCTGAACCAATGATTCATGAGTGATAATGACCTGAGTATCCTGAGGAACTTCATTTAATGCATAGTGTGGAACTGAAATGTTAATTCCAGCAGCTTTCAGCTTTTTTGACAGGGAAGCAGCACCCATAGCCGAAGAGCCCATCCCGGCATCGCAGCAGAATGCGATTTTATCCAGGCTGATTTTTTGAGACGTTGTTGAATCAGCAGCAGACTGGTTTGTTTCTTCTTTATCGTTATTGGCTGGATAAAGTAAATCGTTGACGATCGCATCATATTCCTTGGATCCTAAGAAATTGGAGATCGGATAAATTCTGGCGGATGGGACTCGGCTTTTTGCCCGGTCAACCAGAGATTCATGAGTCACAATAATATCGGTATCTAATGGAACTTCGTTAATGGCATAATGTGGAATCAAAATTTCAGCACCCATGGCAGAAGAACCCATTCCTGCATCGCAGCAGAACGCGATTTTGTATTTTGGCAGAATAGCTGCCGCTGAAGATTTGATTCCTTTTGCGGATTTCTTTTCAGCAGCGATCTGATCTTTGGCCTGATCAAGATTTCCCTGTTTTCCAAATGTTTTTAAAAGGAAACCATTCACAATAAAGGAAACAGCCGTGGCTGCAGCAATCGAAAGGATGACTCCCAGATAGCTTCCTTTGGCGCACATTCCAAGAATGGCAATAATGCTTCCAGGGGATGCGGAGGAGACCAGACCACTTCCAAAGAAGACATTGACCATTACTCCAGTCATCCCACCAAGAATCAGACCGATCAGAGTAATCGGATTCATTAAGACGTATGGGAAATAAATCTCATGAATTCCTCCGAAAAATTCAATGATCATAGCAGAAACGGAGTTGTCTTTGGCATCACCTTTTGTAAAGAAGTAATAAGCCATCAGTAATCCAAGACCAGGACCTGGATTGGCTTCGATCATAAAGAATATGGACTGACCGAATTCTTTAACCTGGTCCATACCGAGTGGTGTGAAAATTCCATGGTTAATGGCATTGTTCAAAAACAGAACTTTAGCTGGTTCAACCAGCAGACTGGTCAGCGGCAGCAGACCATGTTCAACAGTAAGTTCTTTATATTTGACGGGGTTAAATCCTCCAGTAACTGTTGGTAGATTGTCTGCAACGAAACTGGAGGATTTTTCATTATGCCGAATTACCATTATGCACCAACTCGAAAAGGAAACCGGGAGTTCTGGACCAGACAGGTTCAGGCTTATCACCTCTCCGGCCTTTCTCAGAAGGAATTCTGCCAGAAGAATGACCTGATCTACTCTTCTTTTGGCTACTGGAAACGAAGACTGGAAAGATCTGCCAAAACAGAAGGGATAGAGTTTGTGGAGATTGATGCCGCTGCCATCTCTGACAATTCTGCCGCTGTTACTCTGT
>NZ_MPJW01000076.1 GCF_001945525.1 Ileibacterium valens | reverse complement strand
GGCAAAAGAAGGATAAAGGGCAAGGTCGAGATAATCATCGACAAAGGAACTGACAGTAGTGAAGACAGAATCCATCTCAATATGAGGGAAGAGAGAATGGAGCAGTGGCAAACGGCCCTGAATCGAGTTATAGTGTGTTTGGTAATTTTGTTTATTGAGCATGAACATATTTTACCAAAAAAAGGCACCTCATCCATTACGGATCAGGTGCCTCTTTTTATTTTTGGACTGTCAGAAATTTAACAGCCCCTTTGATCATTAAAGGTTTAATCAATCGAATTTTTTGAATGTTTTTTTTTGCATTGCAAAGACCATCAGGTAAAGAATGCTGATAAATCCCAGGATGATCCAGAAGGTGACTCTGTTATTCGTGGATGAATGAACATTTTTTGATGTATTAATTACATCTTCCGGTTCATTTTCAAACTCAATGAAATACTCTGCCTGTTCTTCCTGAAGAACGCCATTAATCGACAGACCATGATAGCCAAGGTTTAATTCGATTTTCTGATCACTCTTCTGATAGCCATCAGGTGCTTTAATTTCTTCAATACAGCTTTGACCAAATGGAATCATAAACGAAGCCTGATAATTGGCTCCTTCCTGTCTTTGAATCACCTGTTGATCATCTGCATCCTTAAGTTCAAATACAAATCCATCCTGAATCTGTTTTTTGGTTTTTGTATCAATTTTATGAATCACCAGTTCGGGCAGTCTGGAGATTTTTGGCGAGATCTGAATATTCAAATCCATTTGTGAAGTGGTTTGATTCAGGCAGGGAAGCATACATAGAGCAGGCAAAATAATGCAGTTTTCAGGCCTATCCAGGCAATAAAGCAGGTAAACCCCCTGTCCTAACGAATCAAAAATAGCTTTTCCGGATGAGTTCATCTTCTTTTCAAAATCGACAGGGATGTGATTCTGATTGGTATAGTCAAGCAAATCAACAGCTGTTTTTAAAAGTACAGCAGCAGAATCGATTTCTGAAAGCGAAAGGTGTTCCTGTTCAAATTTAGAAAATTCATCCTTATAGACAAAAGTTCCATCCAAAACCTCTCCAACCTGTATTAAGCCAAAACTTAGACGATTCAGATCGATTTTTAGATCCGATTCCAGGATATCCTGATCGATCAATACCTCAATGCTGCCATTCTGATCTGCCCTGACTATGCCAGGAATATTCAGAAAGAACAGACTGGCGATCAGGCAGACACTCACAAGAGCGCCCCATTTGATTTGTTTTAGCCGATGAAATATCATCTTCATTTCCACCATCCTTTCCGGAAGATCCTTATCGTGATCACAACCAGGCCAATAACTAAGATCAATAGTGGAAGAAGAAGCATCAGCCAATAGGTCAATGAACCCCTTTTTGATTGAATCACTGTTTCTTTTTCTTCAATATTAGGAATTCTTTGTCCTGTAACGATCAGACGATGAGAGTTGATTCCATAAGGCGTACAGGTAATGAGACTGATCAGATCCTGATCTTTCTGAGGCTGCAGGACAGAGAGATCATCCGGATCAACAACCTGAATCTTTTTGACCTGATAGGTCATTTTCTGATCTGCAGTCTGCACCCAGAAAAGATCACCTGTTTCAAGTTCATCCAATCGGGTAAATAATCTTCCCGATGCCGAACCGGTATGAGCACTTAATGCTGAATGCATCCCCCTTTGACCAATTGGAAAGGGAGTAGTTTCAAGATGACCCACTCCATGACTTAGTACCTGAGCACTGGTGGAATGATAAATCGGCAGATGAACATCGATGGATGGAATATCAATTACCCCCATAATTCCATCCTGATAATTCAGAATGCTCCTGTACTCTTCTGCTTTCTGTTCATTCAAAGGAAATGAAAGAGCCGAAAGTTCAATATTCCATTTTTTAGCTCTTTTCATTTCATGCTCAATTTGTTTGTAAGATTGATCCAAGACATCCGATTGAAATGTATCAATTAGATTCTGATTCTGAACCCAGTCAACCATCGGTAAAATTAAAACCAGCAGACACAGAATCAGACCACATAAAATACTGAATCCTCCAAGTATTCGTTTTATGGATATTTTTTGAAATCCTGAAAGTCGGCCTTTCTGAAGATTCTCAAACCTGTTCTTTTTGGATCTTAAACCGGTCTGAACACTATTCTCCTGTCTTAAAGTCTTCATGATCACTTTGCATTATGGAATCTGAATCCTTATGATCAATTGCATTGTCACGATCCAGGCTGCCTTGATCGATTTTGCCTGCTTTAGACTTCTTACGAGTAGATAACAGGTAAGCTCCAGTGCTGATTGCAATGACTCCAGCGCCCAGAAGGATGGCAGCTCCATAGGATCCCGTTGAAGGCAGCTGATAACCGATCTGGTTGACAATTTTATTCTGAATCGATCCATTGGCCAGGTTTGTCTGTAAATCTTTGGTGTTTGTTGAAGCAACGCCCATGTAATAAGTCGTCGTCGAAGCCTTGGCATGCAGCGTGGAAAGTCCCTGATTTGGAATGGCATTGAAAGTCGATTCAATGATGATTTTTATTGGATCCTGAATTGGACGATATCCATCTGGGGCTGCAGTTTCTTTTAGATAATAGGTTCCTGCATCCAGACCATAAATGACAAATGATCCATCCGCTTCAGAAACCATTTCTTCACCAGTCCCTCCAGCAGCTGTATCGGGGTTTAGCACGACGTAGCCGTTCGTGCCTTTTTTTAAAATAACTTCATTGGTACAGGCTTCGTCGTAATACAGGCGGAATTTTGCGCCAGCTAAGGGAGCATCCTGGTTATTGACTTTTAAATTGTCGAGCTGATAGGTAAAAACGGCTGTTTCTTCCCAGGGGGTAAATTCCGTCTGTCCAGTCTGGGTATGTTTTGGGTTATTGGAGAATTCCAGGCGAACTCTGTTTTCCAAAGGTTTACCCGTCTGATCAGCCGCTGTTTCATTCAGAGTGGCCGTATATTTAATCTCCATTTGCTGTCCATAAGAATTCTGATTTCCAGAGCCAGGAAATAAACGATTGACTACTGATTTTAGATCGGCAAATCGAATCGAAAAGGTTTCATTTGGATCTGCGTTCTGAATGATCTGATAATCAGAAGAGGGGACTGTCTTCGCATTTCCACTGGCATCCGTTAATTTTATCGAAACGGAAGATGGATCAAATGTCAGAGCAGAATTCAGCTGATCATGAAAAATGAACTGATAGGTCGTGTAACCAGTCATGTTAGGGACATTGGCAAGGTATCGAAAGGGAACTCTGGCTCCAATCTCAAAATCAGACATGATCTGCCAATTTCCTGAGGGATTCTGGTTCTGAGCTTTATCGCCAACTTGCTTTTCAACTGTTGGTAAATCCGATTTGATCTGCAGCTGTGAGGATGGATTTAAGGTCGTCATCATCGTTAAGGAAGCGGCCTGAGAAGATGGAATCAATCCAGAATCTTCATCAATCAGATAATAACCATACTCAAGACCCGAAATTACAATGCGATTATCAGCCGATGTCCCTGTGACTTTTACCGTATAATCCGGCTGATCGTTCTGAATCAGAGTGACCGTCAGTTCTTCCACAAACAATCTGAAATCAGAACTGGCTGATTGAAGCGGCTGATCGCTTGAAGCCCCTGGATTTGGGCTCACGCCTGGTTCTCTTAAGGACTGGATATAATCGACCGCAAATGCTTCATCAATACTGGCAGTCGGTTTTCCTGTTCTTTTCGAAATCACGCTTTGCAAGGCGTCTTTATATTCGGGATTCCAAGTATAGTTGATGGAAGCCTGGTCAGCAGAGGAACTGACATTAAATAAGCGGAATAAATTAAATGTTTTACCCTGCAGACTCTGTCCCTGATTGCCAACGATTGTCAAAGAAGCGTTCCCGCTTTGAAAATCGATCTGACCAGATCCATTCGTTGATTCAGATACAAGAGGCAGAGTATTTGGCTCGAATGCAAAAGCCGGTTCAGGACAGTTCTGATAAAGCAAAGCAGCTGCTGCAAATGTGATGGCTGATCTGCTGATATGTAAAAATCGTGAATTTCTGTATTTATTCATCATTTCTTATCATCTCCATAGGCGATCAATTGGCCTGGTTCCGATACTCCATGATTACCTTTTAAAGCTCTAACGCATCCCTTTCAATTCAGAAGACCAGATATAAATCCCATAATCAACGATAAAATGTGAAATAAAGCGGCTAAAATACAGAAGAAATATCAAAAATGACAAATATAGGACCAACATAGAAATTTGTTATCGTTTGAAGGAAATGAAAGTGAACGAGATGTGAGATCTTGCTGAAGAAAACTGGAATGATTCAGGAACAAAGCTGGAATCAATTATGAAGATCGCTTTAGACATCAGACTCTCTTAAAAGAGCAGAGAAACGATTCATTCTTATCAGAATGATACTTCTTTAAATTTGTCATCATCCTGTCATTCACATTAGTTTTCGATATTTTAAAAGTGAAAGAATCCAGAAAATACACAACTGGAAAACAGGGAATGGATTGTGTTGAATCAGAGATAACCGATACTCCAATCATCGGAGAACCAAATGAATAATAAATACAGATCAGCTTTTTACCAGGCACTGATTATCTTTCTGTCGATCTTTATGAGTCTTGGAAGTTTTGAACTCTCCAGAGATGTCTTCGCCAATTCGCCAGATCAGGAAGAAAAGGTCTGGATCAAAATCAAAGCGGGACAAGGAGGAAGGATCGAAGTAAAACTGAATGATAACCAGATGTATGCGACTCCTGACCCGGATGGAATTACTGAGTTTCAGGTTATGAAGGGAAGTAATCTGTCTGTTCTTATTGATACCAATGAAAACAGACAAATAGATAAGGTATTCCTGAATGATGAAAATCTTGCAGATATTGAGTCATCGAATCAAGAATACCGATTCGATCTGAAAGCAAGGTCAGATATTCGCATTGAAGCGTTTTTCATAGAGAATATAAAGAACCCTCAATCCACTGATGAAGATTTAAGTCAGAACAATCCGGATTCTGAAAATCTGACTGAAGAATCTGTAAATTCAGATCAGAATTCAAAGCCCAATTTCTCAGAAGGTAATACTTCGGATGAAGCAATTGATTGTGAACCGGATGATTTTGCAGAAAATCAGGCAGATCAGAATAAATCGGATCAGCCGCCGGAAGATTTTTCTGAAAACAATCCATCGAATCCGAATGCGGATGAGATTGAAAAAACAGATGATGAATCTGCTGCAGATTTATCGATGCAGACTGTTGAATTCAGTCCACAGGCAAAAAAACTTTATGAGCAGAACAATCAGAAACCTCAATATTCACAATCACTACAGAACAGTGCTTCTTTAGAATGGATCCCTCAGAGTGATGATCAGAAGATCACAGATGGTTTGCTTGAAATCAGAACAGACCAGCCTTTTGATCTTATGATTAATGCTGCATTAAAGGCTGAAAGCCAGAACAATGATTCACAGAATGCAGAATATCAGAACAGAGAACCAGAAAAGATCGAAAATACACTCGAACAATCCGGCAGCAATGAGATCGGATTTCAGAAAGGACAGCTTCGATTTGTTTTCGATCAATCGTTTTTTGAAGATTTAAATGGATCAGAACAAGATATTGAAGTTACATTGGATGATGATGCATTTGGACTTTGTAAAAATGAGGATCAGATCATTCTGATCAATACAAAGGACATTCCTGAAAACAGCTGGAATGGAACATTGCAGATTTTTCAAAAGAATATTCAGCCTGAAAAGCTGTTCAGAAACAAAGAGAAGACACAAACAGAAATTTCATCAAAGATGATCACGATAAAACCAGAAATGCTGGTTGATGATGAAGTTCAGTTTTCTTTGCATTCCAATACATTAAGTGCAGTTTTAACCAGGCCGGAAATGAGCAGGGATCCTAAGGATACTCCAGGAGCAACGATCTCAAAAACCGGAGCGGCTTATCGAATCATGCCGAATTCCGGTTCTGAAAATATACCGGATTCAATTGTTCCGCTGCCGCAGTTTCAGGTTTATTCTCCAACCACCGGCGAAACAAATTTAGCGTATTGCTGCATGCCTCAGGTTCCAGAACAATTAGGTGCTGCCACCGAATATAATCTTCCAGAATGGACATCACAGAGGCTGAATGGAAATATTCGAATCATGACTGAAAGCACGGCGAAGTATCTGGCAGGAATGTGCTTTTACTTTTACAATCACAGCCATTTTGGCAGTTATGGAAATGCCATAGACAATATGACTCCAGATTCCACCTTATGCAGAGGGCTGCTGGCAGTAAACACCTGGAGAATCATGGCGCAGAAGCATCCATATTTAAGTCCGGTAGGAATTCATACCTCCATTTATACCGACGGTTACTATATTGATGGCGTGAATATGGGAGCTTCGATTTCTGATCAGAAAAGACTGTTTCAGGATGCCTACAACTGGTGTACGGCTAACTTTGATAATCCAGATGCAGCAAATGGCAGATCGCTGAGTTCTCTGGCTTTTGCTCTTCGATTTTATAAAGCAGCAGGGCAGAGCATGTCCACTGCGCAAGGAGTTGTCAGTTATCGAAGAATCCCAATGCTTCCTGAAATCGGTCATCTATCGATTCAGAAAAAATCTTTGCTGCCTGATATCAGCAATTCCAATAACTTCTACAGCGTTGCTGGAGCAGAATATACCGTCTATGATTCTTCCAATCAGGCAGTGGCCGTGATGACAATTGGGGATGATTCCAATGATAACTGGTCCAATATTGTCGAATTGCCTTTTGGAAACTATACCTATAAGGAAACCAAGCCAGCTAAAGGGTATACATTGGATCCAACGATTTATTCAGTCACGATTGATCAGGCTTCTGCTCATCCGGCTGGATTCAAGAATATGCATCATGTTTATGCCAAAGATACCCCAAAAAGCTGTCCAGTTAAGATTGTTCTTCAAAAAGTGGATGATCAGACCGGAAAGAATGAACCACAGGGAAGCGGATCATTGGCAGATGCTGAGTTTACTTTAAAATTTTATGCCGGAGTGAATCCCAATCTGAATCAGAATCCGACGAAAACCTGGGTGATGAAAACCAATCAGAAGGGTGAAATTCGCTTTGAAGATACTTATAAGGTTTCAGGAGATGCCTTTTATCTCAATTCCAGACAGCAGCCCTGTCTGCCTGCTGGAATACTTATCATTGAAGAAACGAAGGCTCCAGAAGGATATATGAAATCGGATGAAGTCATTACCATGATCATTGATCCAACACTGGAAACTGAAGATGCGATGGTTTATCAGGTTCCTGAATGTAAGGAAAGACCTGTAGAAGCAATGCTCATCAAAAAACAGGCAGACAGTAACGTCGGGATTGAAGGCGCGGTTTTTGAATGGACTGATCCATCTTCTATTAAACGGCAGCTGACGATCGATTCCGATGGAAAGATTGTCTTAAAAGGACTATCAGAAGGAAAGCATACCTTAAAGGAGATCGAGGCCCCTGAAGGCTATCAGAATCTGAAAGAAGAAATTTTTCTGAATGTAAAAGATCAGAAGCCAATCTGGCAGATTCCATCTGACGCCAACTGGATTACAACCGAAGGCAGGGATGATCAGGTCATTGTATTTGATGAAGTGGCTGACTGGTCTGTATCTATCATCAAAAAAGATGATCAGAACAACCCACTTGAAAATGCACTCTTTACTCTGTATCAGGATGAACAATTAACGAACCCAATTGCCAGCCTGAACAGTGATAAGCATGGAAACCTGCAGTTTGATAACCTGAAAAACAATACGACTTATTATCTTGAAGAAACCAGATCACCTGAAGGCTATCCTCAGACCAAAATGGTCTGGAAGCTTAAAGCCAAATGTGATCCAGCAAAGAATCAGTTCGAAGTCCTGGTCAATGATCAGCCTTCTTCGAGCATTTCAATCCATGAAAAGCGCTTAACACTTCATCTCGATATTATGAATATCCCGGGAATGCAGCTTCCTGATACCGGTTTGAAGGATCAGTTAGTCCTTTGTCTTCTGGTTTTAACTTTGATGTTTGCGGGATTCTGTTTGAATCGCTTAGCAGGTAAGGAAAATTCGGATATGAACAACTGATTTAAAAAATAAGATTGTATATAAAAAGATCGGCCCGCATTTTCGAAAACGATTCGAGAATATGGATCGATCTTATTTTTTTCTTTATTATTTCTTCAAAAAACTGCTTTTAATGAGTTTGAAATCTAATTTGTTGTGAACCTCTTTTGCCAGCTGACTTAGTTTTTCGGTTAATGGACCTTCGATCTGTATGATCCGCCCTGCATCTTTTGCAGGATACAGAGACATTGGATTGGCTTTTAAATTCATTTCGATGAAGTGAATTTGAGGACTGTATTCAAGAATCTGTCTAACCAATGGACGAATCCAGCCATTATTAGCCGATACACCCAACTCGAGAATTACCGCTCTTGGATGCGTCTGTAAAAAGGCGTTGAGATCATTGATCTTATTCTGAAAATGAGTGCTGTTTGTATATCCGTTCATTTCAAGATCTGCAGGTGAAGTGATTGAAGAAAGTTCATTTCTTTCAATTCTGCTATGATCTTTGCGGTAGTTCATTCTTCCTTCAAGATAAAAGACATCCTTTTCAGGATAACCTGCCTGAACAAATCGGTCTTCACTATTAGTTGTCAGAATAAAAGCGGCTTTATTGCTGGTGATTTCCTGAAGACTTTTCATAGCTTCGCTTACCGGTTTATCATAATGAATCTGGCGAAGCAGTCTTTCATAGAATTCACTGAATGGTTTTCCATCATGAATATATCCCTGAAGCCCCTGCAGAGGGATCTGAATATCATATTTCCTAATGAAGTCAGAAAAATTATTTTCAAACCATTGACTGGGTTGTAAAATCGCAAATCCTTCTGAAATGGAAAAGCCATTTGCTGCACAGACGATGATTCCATCCGCTTGTTCAATCCAGTCAGCAGCCTGCTGCATCAAAGCAGCTGAATCCACGTTTCTTAAATCTTCTGTATTCATTGTTAAACCACCTTTCTGCTTCCTGACATTCACAATTAAACATGATCAAAAATCACTGCTTATGAATGTCCCGGAATGATCGCTTTATCAGTCCTTGGACTGGTTTTCTTCTTCTTTGAGCTTGACTGCATCACGAAAGACTTCTGCAATTCCTTCATGAATAGCGCGGCCTTTATCTTCAAGCGCTTCTGGAAGTAATGCATCTTTTAGATTGATCGAAATATAATAAGCAAAAGGAAGCTGATAAGTTAACTGCCAGAAAGGTTCGTGAATAAACATTGGAGTCATGCGTCCTACTCCAAGTTCTATAAATAAAATCTTCTTGCCAGACCAATGATCAAGAAATTGACGAATCATACGATACTGTTCGTTATATTTGGATTTTTCCAGAAAGCCGGGATGTCTTACCAGGGCATCAATTCAGTTCCATCTTCAGGATCTCTTGGGATTAATTCATCCGGAATGGCGGTTTTTCCACCTTCCATAGAAGCGTACATCTTATCAACCATTTGCCGGTTATCCCAGATTTTATCTTTCTGACCATAGTCTTTCCGCTGAAAATAACGCCAGTCTCCCTGAATGATGGAGATTTTATCAGCAGGTAAATCCTGGAAAAACAAAAAATCCTGATTGGTCGTCATGATATGATAGGGCTTATCCTGAAGCAGGATTTTTAGGTCCTTATAAACCTGGCCAGCTTTATATTCATAAAGATGATGAACCAGAGTGGCAATGGCAGCCCATCTTTCATTTGTCGTTTTATATGGATAATAGAAAGCATCAAAAGCAGAACGAACCCCATATTTGTTTCTGAAGCTTTTGAAAACTCTTTTGAATTCATTATCGTCCTGATACCAGAAATGTTTACCATCTGCCGCTGACAGACCACTGGCAGCTCCGACCAGGACGGCATCGCTTTCCTGGATTTTCTGAAGCAGAAATTCTGCGTTGCAATATTGATTATTGTTCATCGTACACGCCTTCTTTCTGAAAAGAAGTTAACGTGTATTTGATATGAATACAAGAAGATCACTCATGGAGGTTTTTTATGAATTATTCAACCCGTACTGCAGATGCAGTTCATTTACTCGTATTGATTCATCAGGGCCAGGTGGATTTAGTCAGTGAAGCTTTGGCTAAAAGTATGGCCTCAAGCCCGGCTCATATTCGCAAACTCATGGCTAAACTGAAAAAGGGAAATCTGATACAGAGCAGACAGGGAAAGGCCTGTCCAAAACTGGCAAAAGATCCAAAAGAAATTACTCTGCTGGATATTTATCAGATCATGGAAGATGGAAAATGCATTCTGCATCTGGATACTCATACCAATCCGGATTGTCAGCATGGGATATATATTCAGAAAGTGCTCCAGGAAAACTATGATTCCTTACAGAATAAATTCGAACAGGAACTGAACAGTATTACTCTGCAGAGTCTGATTGATCAGTATTGTGAAAAACTTCAACAGATCAAATAAGAACATCCAATTAGAATCATTCAAAATGAGAATAATTAAAAATCACTGTCTGATCAGCAATCAGAAAATATCAGGAAATAGAAAAACGAGTCCTTCAGGCAAAGAACTCGTTATCTTAAAATGAACTAGATTTGCTTTCGTTCAACCACTTAAGCAGTCGATTGTTCTTAATTGAGTAATGATCACCAGCTTTAAAGAGCGAAGATGCTCAACGATAAATGAATTGAACTAACGTAAATCTGCTGGCAGATGATCGAGCAGGGAAATCATTTCCAAAGCTCCTAAAGCACAGTCATAGCCTTTGTTTCCCGCTTTTGTTCCTGCACGTTCGATGGCCTGTTCAATTGTATCTGTGGTCAGGATTCCAAACATAACTGGAATTTCTGATTCAAGAGATACTGCGGCAATTCCTTTGGAGACTTCATTACATACATAATCATAGTGACTGGTAGCTCCTCGAATGACTGCGCCTAGGCAGATCAGAGCATCATATTTTTTGCTTTTAGCCATTTTTTTGGCGGCTAATGGAATTTCAAAGGCGCCAGGAACCCAGCAATAATCGATATCGTCATCACAGACATTGTGACGCACCAGACCATCCTGAGCTCCGGCAAGCAGTTTTGATGTGATGAATTCATTGAATCGGGCAACTACAATTCCGATCTTTGGCTGGCTGACCTGAAAATTTCCTTCGATTTTGTTCATAAGTTTATCCTCCTGATCCGACTTATAAGCCAGATCGATTATTTTTGATTGTTTTGATTTTGTTTTGGTTATGTCTATGGATTTGGTTTCTATTTGAAATTCTCTAATAACAGTATTGATGAATTTTTAAAACCTTTTTTATATGGAATCGACAGAGGTTTCAGTTATCAATTTTTTTTAATGTTTGTCATTTATTTTGTTCGTTAATTACTGATCGTTTTGGTTAATATGAAGCAGATGGCCCATTCGATCCTGTTTAGTCTGCAGGTAAAAATGATCATGTTCGCAGGCTTCAATTTCTACAGGAATCCGGCTGCTGATTTGAATTCCATACTGTTCAAGCTGTGTTACCTTGTCTGGATTGTTTGTCATCAGCTCAATACTTTTAACATTTAAAAAATTCAAGATCTGCGCAGCAATAAAATAATCGCGTTCGTCGGCCCCAAAACCCAGATGCAGGTTGGCATCCAGTGTGTCATAGCCCTGTTCCTGCAGCTCATAAGCCAGAAGCTTATTGAGAAGACCGATTCCTCTTCCTTCCTGTCTGAGGTAGATGAGTATTCCTTCACCTCGTTCTTCAATCGCTCTTAAGGATCTTTCGAGCTGTTCGCCGCAGTCACAACGCTTTGATCCGAATACGTCACCGGTTAAGCATTCAGAATGCATCCGGCACAGAACGTTTTTCCTGTTGGAAACTTCGCCTTTGATTAATACAATCGGTTCAGTCTGATCTAAACTTGCAAAACCATAGGCTGTAAAGTTTCCGTATTTTGTCGGTAAAGAAACTTTTGCTTTTTGTTCAACCAGACAATCTTTCATTTTCCGGTACTTTTGCAAATCAGCGATCGAAATCATTTTCAGATCATGTTTTTTTGCAAAATCCATCAACTCCTCAGTCCGCATCATTGAGCCATCTTCGCTCATAATTTCACAGCAGATACCGCAGGCTTCCAGGCCGGCAAGCTTGCATAAATCAACCGTAGCTTCGGTATGTCCATTTCTTTCAAGCACACCTTTTGGTTTGGAAATTAAAGGAAATAAATGGCCGGGTCTTCTGAAGTCTTCGGGTCTTGATTCAGGATTGGCACAGGCTGCTGCTGTAACGGCTCTTTCTTTTGCCGAAATTCCAGTTGTGGTAGATATATGGTCGATCGAAACTGTAAATGCAGTTTCATGATTATCAGTATTCTTTTCGCACATTGCTTTGAGGTTCAGCCTCTGAGCAATTTCTTCGGAAAGCGGCATACAGATGAGACCTTTAGCAAAAGTAGCCATGAAATTGATATTTTCCTGATTGGCAAACTCGGCTGCACAGATCAGATCTCCTTCATTTTCGCGATCTGGATCATCGATGACCAGAATCACCTTTCCACTTTTAAGATCTTCGAGCGCTTCGTCGATCGTATTTAATTGTGTCATTATGATTAACTCCTTTTTCTGAGTGATTAATTTTTTGTATAGAATTTCGAATATTTCTAAAAAGGAAATTCTTAATAACCAAAGCCATGACTTAAAAGAAATTCCTGAGTAATCCCACTTGTCTGTGATTTCTGGCTCTTGTGGTCTGTCGATCCAGCCTGCAAAAAACGAAAGACGTATTTGCCGATCAAATCTGTTTCCAGGTTGACTGGATCATTGACTTTTTTGTTATACAAGGTAGTGATTTTGGCCGTATGGGGAATGATTGACACTTCGAAAGAATTGTCATCTACTGCACTGACTGTCAGTGAAATTCCATCGATTGTAATGGACCCCTTTTCAACAATTTGTTCAAGAATATGAGGATCAGCACTGATCCTGATCCGGAAGGCGTTTTCATCCGGTTTAATATTTACGATCTTTCCTGTTCCATCGATATGACCGCTGACAATATGTCCATCTAGCCGTCCATTTGCCAGCATGGCTCTTTCCAGATTGACTTTGCTTCCAGTTTTTAAAATTGATAATGAAGATCGATTCATCGTTTCAGGCATTACATCGGCCGTAAATGAATCTCCTGAGCAGCTGGTTACGGTCAGGCAGATTCCATTGACGGCAATGCTCTGACCGATCTGAGTATGATCAAGTACCGTTTTTGCAAGAATCGTTATCCGGGCTGAGTTGGCCTTTTTCTCAATGGACTTCACCGTTCCACATTCTTCAATGATCCCTGTAAACATTTGATTCAATTTCTCCTTCAATCAGAAAATCTGCGCCAATAGTATGCACCTTACAGCCCTTAACTTTTATGCAATCGGAGGGATACCAGGCTCCCTGACCGCCAATCGGCGATTTTGAGTGAGTTCCTCCAAATAGCTTCGGGGAAATGTAGGTATAAACTTTCTGCACAAGCCCCTGATCCAGTGCGCTGGCTGCAATAGCTGGACCACCTTCGATGAGAACGCTGTTAATTTTCATCTGTCCAAGCTGATAAAAAAGATCTTTCAGATCGACCTGATTGTCTTTTGACTGGCAGATCAGAACAGTGACTCCAGCTTTTTCATATTCAGCAATTTTTGTTGAATCATTTTGACAGGTCGCTGCAATCAGAGGGATATTTTTAGCACTTTGAACCAGCTGAGAATCCAGGGGAAGTCTTAAATGGGTATCAACTACAATTCGTATCGGATCCTTAGTGTTTTCAAGACGACAATTCAGCATGGGATCATCTTTTAGGACTGTATTGATTCCAACCAGAATCGCAGCATATTCATGTCGTAATAAATGAACCTGATTTCTTGCCTTGGATGAAGTAATCCATTTTGACTCCCCTGAAGCGGCTGCAATCTTGCCATCCAGAGTCATCGCATATTTCAAGGCACAGTAGGGATAACCGGTCTGTATCCAATAAAGAAAGGCCTGATTGAGCTGTCTGCATTCCTGTTCAAGAATTCCATTTCGAACCAGGATTCCATGATTTTTTAGGATTTCAATGCCTTTTCCAGCAACCAGTGGATTTGGATCCAGGCATCCAACCACGACTTCTTTGATTCCCGATTCGAGAATGGCCTCGGTACATGGCGGCTGATTTCCATGATGACAGCAAGGCTCAAGCGTCACATATAGAGTGGCATCTTTGGCGGATTGTCTGCAGTTGGCTAGTGCTTCTCGTTCTGCATGTAAGGATCGATACTTCTGATGCCAACCTTTGCCGATGACTTTTCCATCCTTGACAATCACGGCTCCGACCATTGGATTCGGAGAAGTCCATCCCCGGCCTTTTTTTGCCAGATCAAGAGCCATCCTCATGTATTTCTGATCATCCATAGTTTTTCTCCTTTCAACAAAACAACTTCGACAAAAAACGTGCCCTGAAAAAGTTCTTCAGTACACGTTTAAACGAAAAGGCATTATGAAAAGAAACCCTGGATTGCTTAGCAATCCAGGGCCTGTAATCAGTTAAATTAAAAACATTCTTCTGATTTCTTTGGAATACTCAATTCGAAAAGTTTGAATTCATCACGAAGTATCCATAAGAAGGTACAGAAAAACATCCAAAAGCTATAAGCTTTCGAAGCTTCTTTTCCCATTATGAAAAATGTTTTACATATTGAACTAATCTTCTTCCATCCAGACTCTACTGTCGGCTTCGGAGTTTCACCGAATCGTGCCTTACGGCTCGCGGGCTGTACCGCCGGTGGGGAATTTCACCCCGCCCTGAAGATTTATTTTGTTTTCAAACAGAGTATAACCAATGATTTTATTTTAGCAAGTCACAAATCTTCCCGAATTTGAATTCAGAACTGAACTTCTCATGAATCAGACATCAGAAATAATAGATTTAACTGTTCTTCTGGGATGATGATTTCTAACTTTTCTCATTGCTTCGATTCAGAAAGTATTGATATTTCTCTCTAGATATTCCTTTCTAAATTCAATGTTCAAATCTCTGTCACAGAAGGCGTTTTCAGAAAAATTTATCTTTTTTTGTGCTGAACTGCCGGATTGCGGTGGATAAGAAAGCAGGTGCTCGCCTCAATCAGACAAGCATCCGACCAATAGAAAGGAAAGTGAATGATGAAAAGATTTAAAAAAAATTGTGTTTTAAGTCCGATCGGCCAGCAGAAAAGCCCGCTGACAAAGAGAAGAGAAGATGAAAAAGAGTCTGAACCAGGAAGGATTCGAAAAAAATGTTCAGAAAAAGAAGCACTGAAAAACAGACTGCTGCATTTTTCAGAATCGAAGAATAGTTTTTCATCCAATCCATCCAGTCGATATCCATCAGAGGATCTCAATGGTTTTACCATTCTTGAAATGATGATTGTCATGCTGGTCATTGCTCTGCTTTTGCTGGTGACTTTACCCAACATCCAGCAAAAGGAAAAAATTATTCGGGCCAAAGGATGTGAAGCCCTTCTTGATATTGTCGATTCACAGATTCTGCTCTATGAAATTGATCATCTTGAGACGCCTTCCGATATCTCTGATCTGATAGCAGAAGGATATCTTGACAAAGGACAGGATCGCTGTCCGGATGGTTCGGAAGTTTTTATTGATGATGGACAGGCATCTCACTGAAAAGAAAATGATCATTTCCAGAGCTAAGAAAATTAAGGCGAAAAAGCAGAATACTGACCTGAATAAAAAACAGAATATCGCCATGAAAAATGGATTTACATTGAGTGAATGTCTGGTCTGTCTGCTTATTGTCTGCATATTAATGATCACCACAAAAAGTTCGAATTCGTCATCTTCACTGCCGGTCTTCATGAAGCAGATGGAAAGCCGTTATCTACAGGTGCAGCAGCAATCATTTGCCTTAAAACAGGAAAAAAGAATTCGAATTGATGAAAACTATGCATTATTTGATCATCAAAAATTTCAATATCCAAAGGGAATTGTCTGTGAGCCTGCTTCATTTGGCTTTTCGAGCAGAGGCAATATTCAAACAGCCGGATCATTTATCTGCAGCAATGAAACAGAATCCATGAAATTGGTGATCCAGATTGGTACAGGAAGAATTCGTGATGAGAAAACGGAAGATTGAGACAGATTCAAAAAGAGTGTTGAAAAAAGATCACATAATCAGGATAGACACCACGAATGGGTTTTTATTACAAGATGCTTTAATGTCCTTATTGATCGTTTCCATTGGAATTCTGTTATTGATGGCGATGTCAGAGGCGCTTTTAAAATCTTCGAGGGTAAAGGCAAATGAAGAGATCGATACATCGTATTTTGAACAGTATTCATATTATTCGTATCAATGAAATTCATAATTCAAAACGATTTTATCATCATGAAAGCAAGAATCAGGCTGATTGTGATTTGTCAAAGAAGAAATTTAATGGATTTACATTAGCTGAAGCCTTATGCGGCCTGTTGTGTTCAATTGTTGTATTTGAGCTCTGTCTGCTCTGTTTACATTGTGCAGTAAAACTTACTGATGCCAATGAAGATCGGCAGATCCAGTTTGCAATTTTACAACTCAGAGAAGAGACAGCACTCAGTAATTATTGTTATATCGATAATAATGAACTGGTTTTGAAACGAGGAGAATCTGAATTTCGGCTGGGCTATAAAAATCATCGAATCGCCAAGACTCCCGGCTATGAAATTTTTCTGGAGAGAATCGAAGAAGGAGAATTTTATGATGAAGATGGCTGGATCTGGCTTCATATCGTTTATCAAAACAGAAGGATGCAATGGCAGATCATACAGACTAAAGAAAACTAAAAAGGATAAAAAATCTGCAAAGAGGCTAACGGGAATTACTCAAAAAAATGGATATGCAAGCATGGCTGCCTTAATGATCTTTGCTTTGCTGATTGAACTGAGTCTTCTGAGTGCTCAATTCGTCAGGCAATCTGCTTACCTGAAATTAGCGATCAGACAATCTGAAACAGATTTAGCCATCTATGATTATGCGAAAAGCATGGCTGAAGATCACTCTTATCAGAAGCGTTGTTTCAATTCAGATTTAAATGGTGAAATTCACCAAATACAGATTGATGGAAAAGAAATCGAATTTGAAGATCAGGAATCCTATATTGAAGCCAGATATGAAATTGATGGTCAGCCAATCAGAATGCATTTGTTTTATGACGAGAATGGAATTGTTGCTTTGAAATATTTCAATGATTGATTCTATGGATTTTCAATCACAAAACCTGAATTGATCTATTTTCAAACCTTCTGAGCCGACTGAAAGGCGGTTACAAATCTATATAAACAGGTTTTTGAGGCGAATGAGTGAATCGTGATAGAATCGAAGATTGTTCAAACGACATTGCAGGTCAGCGTTTTGATTTTCATGTTTTGTTCAAAGCGAGAAAAACGGACTTTAAACAGGATGAACTTTAAAACCACAATGAACATTGATTCAGATACTGAAAGGAAGAAAGGCAATTCCTCTTCACCAGCAATCCTGAAATAATTTATTTTCTGATACAGGATCGCTTAGTAGTGAAATCAGCTTGCCGCCAATCAATATGAAAAAACTATATATCTTGCGTCATGGACAGACGCTCTTTAATCAGAAGGAAATGGTGCAGGGACAATGTGATTCAAGACTGACTGATTTAGGAATCAGACAATCCGATGCAGCTGGACAATATTTTAAGGATCAGAATATCCGATTTGATTCAGTCTACACTTCAGACCTTCCCAGAACGGAAGAAACTCTGGAACAGTTTTATACTGGTCCTCACGAAAGACGTAAAGGTTTCAGAGAAAGAAGCTATGGTGTTTATGAAGGAGATTCGAATCTGTCCTTGATCAATATCATGGCAAATGCAAAAAATGCTTATGGAGTTTTAGGAATTGAAACTGATGATTCTTTAGTTAAACGAATGAAAGAAACTCTTGAAGAAGTCATGGATCAGCCAGGTAATGATACTGTTCTTGTTGTATCTCATGGTGATATTATGCGGACTTTTGCGGACTGGGTCGATGAAAAGAAGATGAGCGAATATGGCTTTATGCCAAATTGCGCCATCTTTGAATACGATTATGATGAAAAGACGAAGACTTTTGATCTGATCGGTGTGATTGATCAGCATGTCGCAGATATAAAAGCTGAAACCATCTGGAAAAATTTCAAGAAAAATGAAGAGTAAGCCATTCTGAATTTTGAATGGATAAAGACTTACGTGATCTGAGGATCTGTCAACTAAACTGTGTAAGTAGTTTTACAGCCGTTAGTTTACTGGACCAGTTCACTGCCTGATTCAAACACTACATGCCTGGTCTGTTCTGTCCAGGGTCCACAGGACCCCGAAGGGGCTT
>NZ_MPJW01000095.1 GCF_001945525.1 Ileibacterium valens | reverse complement strand
CATGTAATTGATCACCTTTCCGGTACCTCCTGTTCTCCTCAGATTAAGGAGCAGAAGATACAAAAATAGTGGCAACTTTTCAACCGATATTCGTCAAAAAGTAGCCACTTTTAAACTAACAAATACATTGGCCACTTTGACGCAGCCATGGATTGCACGGTCAGTCTTCAGCTTCATTTCGATATCTGTAAGTTCACACAAAGCTTCTATCACTGACTTTTCCTTGTTTCCAATCTGCTCAAGGTATTCATCCAGGTTGATTTCCATTCCTTTAAGTCCGAGACTGCTCAGGTTATCGACCAGCCGTCTGTATTTCTTCTGTTCTGTCATCATTCTCAGCTCCTCTATTTCACCTTTCCGGCAAGAAGATCCATTTTCTTCAGAGATTCCTCTGCCTTCTTCTGGATTCTTGACTCATAATCTTCAGCTGTTTCATCTTTCTTCGGCTCAATTGAATCTCTGAGCCCATCGAGATAATGCTCATTCTTGTAATTGAGGGGACGGTCACTGA
>NZ_MPJW01000159.1 GCF_001945525.1 Ileibacterium valens | reverse complement strand
GCAAGCAGAATCTGGCTGAGTCTGGCAAAAAGAGGAGCAAAGTAAACCTGCGAAACTGAAATGATCCAGCTGCACAGAGTTCCTGAAGAAACGCTGAACATTCCCATTTCTCTGAACATCGTAATCAGAAGATTGGTGGGAATCTGATAGAGAATCTTGAAGGCGATCGCCATGGCAAGAAATGAGGAGGAAGCCCAGCTTCCGGGCAGAAGCGGCTTTGGAGCCTCGGCCTGAACGGGAGACAGTCCGCATTCACTGAGCGGAGTGTCACTGTCAGCAGCTTTTGCATGACAGTCAGGGCAGCCGTAAGTCACACCCACATACTCAATGACTCTGAGTCTGGGAAGTTCAACCTTAAGCTCGTAACGCAGATGCTTTTCTCCAAACGGAATGAGCTCATGACCACAGTATTCGCAGAACCTTTTGTCCTCATCGAGTTCTCTTACAACCTTTTCCACATCAATACCCATGCGTTCAATCATTTCTTTCAGCGTCGATTTGGGCTTTCTGGT
>NZ_MPJW01000080.1 GCF_001945525.1 Ileibacterium valens | reverse complement strand
GGCAAAAGAAGGATAAAGGGCAAGGTCGAGATAATCATCGACAAAGGAACTGACAGTAGTGAAGACAGAATCCATCTCAATATGAGGGAAGAGAGAATGGAGCAGTGGCAAACGGCCCTGAATCGAGTTATAGTGTGTTTGGTAATTTTGTTTATTGATCATGAACATATTTTACCAAAAAAGGCACCTCATCCATTACGGATCAGGTGCCTCTTTTTATTTTTGGACTGTCAGAAATTTAACAGCCCCTTTTACTTTATTCAGTTAAAATCCCATTTAAGAATTTACTTTAAGCCAGCAGCCTTTAAGACCTCATCATAATTTGGTTCATGGCTGACTTCATCAACATATTCTACGTATTTCAAAACGCCATCTTCGTCCGTTACAAAAGCTGCACGGCAAAGCAGGCCGTTTTCTTCCATACGAGTACCTGTCTTTTTAGCGAAGTCATCGAGTTTGAAATCACTGGTGGTTAAAATCTTTGCATTGTCATGTTCCTGGTTCCAGCGAGCCAACGCAAATGGGAGATCTTCAGATACAGAGACAACTTCAACTTCATCCTGATCTTTCATGAAGTTTAAAAATTTGCCAAGCTCTAATGAGCAGACACCTGTATCAACGCTTGGAACTGAAAGAATAATCTTCTTTCCTTTGGATTCCATTGGTTTTACTTCTTCAAGATCTGTATTCACAACTGTAAAATCAGGCATCACATCCCCAACGCTTAAAGTTTCACCTTCAAGAGTGACTGGGTTTCCTAAAAATGTAATCATGATAATTTCCTTCTTTCGTTTCGGACAGTCTGAAAGAATCTTCTTCCTGTCCTCTATTTTCTATTTTAGTGAAGGCTTTTCTGAAAAGTTGTCGATTTGACTTCCACAGTTTCCCGTATTCCGGACTAAATCAACCATAAATCGCCGACCAAAAATTAATATTCACTTATAATCTTATTTAGATTGGTTTTATAAAATTACAGGTTTCTTTCCTGTAAGTTTAAAGGTTTGGACCTTATTTTTCCTCTCAGGTTAAAAGCTGTCTTAATCAGACAAAATAAATGGGCAATTCCGAATACATCTGCGGAACGTTAGAGTACGATTAAATCACAAGAAAGATAGAAGCTGCCAAAACAACTTCTAGAGGAGAAATCAATATGACAAAAGAAGAATTCAGAAAAGCTCTTGAAAAAGCAGTAGGCGGCACCGTTTACGGCGAAGAAATCATCAAGGATCTCGTTGGTCACTTCGACGAAACTGGTAAATACGCCCAGGATGCTAAAGATCGTCTTGACGACCGCATTGGTATTCTGAATGGTTGGATCAAGAAGCACGAAGCCGAAGGCGCAACTGCTAAAGTAGCTGAAGAAAAAGCAAATCTCGAAATTGCTAAACTTGCTCTTGCAGCTGTTGAATAAGCCTTACCTGCTCAACAACCCTTAACATTTGCTTAAATCAGTTGTTTCAAACTGTTTAAGGTAAAGAACCATCGTTCTTTGCTGCTCAGCTTCATTGAAATGTCTTAATTCAATGATAAAAAAAACTGAGCAATTCCGATGAATTCATCGGAATATTAAGATACTATTAAGACACAAGAAAGATAGAAGTTCAAAAACATGAACTTCATGGGAGAAAACAATCATGACAAAAGAAGAATTCAAAAAGACTCTTGAAACTGCAGTAGGCGGAACTGCTTACGGTGACGAAATCATCGAAGACCTCGTAGCTCATTTCGACGAAACTGGTAAATATGCTCAGAACGCTAAAGACCGTCTTGACGAAAGAATCGCTACTCTGAAGGGCTGGGCTAAAAAGCACGAAGCTGAAGGACAGGCTGACAAAGCTGCTGAAGAACTGGCTAAAGTTGCTATCGCTGAAAAAGCTCTTGCCGCTATCGCTTAAGTTTCAACCTTTAAACTGATAACTGAACATTTCTGAATAACTCAGAAAATCCGGAGCCGTTCAATCGAACGGCTCCTTCTTTTGTCTGCTAACGGCTGCAATTCAAACTGCTCAGAGATATCCTGCCTGATTAAGTTATTGATTATTCTTTAGAAAAATTCAACGATCCGGTTCATACAAATCCAGTTCGCCTGAATATTAACAAACATATTCGACCAGGAAGATCTTCTCTATCAGTTATGTTATTAAAAATGTATAATCAAATCAGAATTTTCCTGTATATTCGAGTTACCAAAGCAAAAGGAGGGAAATGGCGTCGATATAAACTATCCATCTGT
Source organism: Ileibacterium valens (assembly GCF_001945525.1). GTDB lineage: Bacteria > Bacillota_I > Bacilli_A > Erysipelotrichales > Erysipelotrichaceae > Ileibacterium > Ileibacterium valens. The sequence continues at coordinate 16,804 of NZ_MPJW01000080.1, read as the reverse complement.
TAAATGTTAGTAAGGATTCATTAATGGTAACTAAAACCTTGCCTCGCACTGATGGATGACACTAATCGGATGACAAAATTTTTCTTTATTGTGTTTTTAGCTTCCGTTGCTGGATTAATACCAGTCTATCTTCACTCGAAATTTCTTAAGAGCATCGGCAATGAACAGTCAGACCAGAGCAACCGCTAAATACCGCAAAAACGCGGGGATTCTTTCTAAAACGATTCGAATCCCTAAAGTTCTCAACGACGAATTTGTTGTTGCATGCAAAACTCTGAATATTTCACAAAGCAGCGTTTTTATCAACGCAATGAAACGAATTATAGAAGAAGCTAAAAACGTACAGTAGTTCTATTTCTGCAGCTGCAAATTCCGGACTTCCATCGGATTCATTTCATAGCAGCCAACAGCAGAAGCTCTTACAATATAACAATGAGCAACGTAACAATGAGAGGCCATCCAATTTCATTAATCGGATGGCCTCTTCCTTTGTATTCCCTGCTGCACCATACGGTTCATCTTTTGGATACCATAAATACTTTATATAAAAAGGATACAAACAGGAAGCATACAAAATTATCTATCAGTCTTTCAGAGGATTAGTCAAAATAAAACTAATATAGACTGCATTGACATTAATTAATGTAAAAAGGCATAAAAAAAGCAGAATCTCCTTTATATATCAGAGATTCTGTTTATTCAATCCTAGTCCCGAAACTGAATATCCAACGATTATTAGTACTTTTTTGAAGGAATTAACTGACCAAAAACAAGGACTAACTGATCTGCCAGCTCGCTTCAGAGCCGTGATCGGTTTTCTTAACAATCAGCTTATCCTCAATTTCCTGTTTGAGTTCGCTGACGTGGGAAATGATGCCAATCATTCTCTTCTTTTCGGTCAGATCCTGCAAGACTCGAATCGCCTGAGAGCGGGTCTGATCATCGAGGGTTCCAAATCCTTCATCAATAAACATCATATCCAAAGAGAGACTGGCTGAGTTTTGCTGAATCTGATCAGCAAGTCCCAAAGCCATACTGAGCGCTGCCATAAAGGACTCTCCTCCTGAAAGTGTATTTACAGGAAGCGTTTTTCCAGTCACATTGGAATAGACCATTAAATCGAGACCTCTGTTTTTTCGACCCGTATCCGAAGTCTCAAGATCTGTCATCTGCAGTTCAAACTGTCCCCCATTCATTTCTACAAAACGGCGGTTGGCTGCTTTGAGGATTTCTCTTAGATAAGCCCGCAGGACATAAGTCTCAAGATCCATCTTTCCTCCGGACTTCTTTCCGGATAATACCGTATACAGGTTATCGAGCCTTGAAGATAAAAGAGAAGCTTTTTCTCTTTCTTTTATTTTCTTGTCCAGTACATCTTTTGCCTTTTTATCCATGTCTAAAGCCGACAGACAGATTCGCTGTTTCTGTTCGATCTGCGCCTTAACTTCCTGAACCTCTTTTTCTTTTTGCTCCAGGTTTTCAGTATCCGGCATTTTCTGATCCTGAATGTTCTTTTTAGCAGTCGTATAGAGCGCACTTGCAGCTGCATGTTGATTTTTCCAGTTGGATACATAACTTCTGCATGCGGCTACCGCAGTTTGTTCATCTGAATATTGACTGATAATCTCTTGCCAGTCTTTTATTTCTGGATGTTCATCCACAAACGATTGGTAAGCTGTTTTTTCCTTTTGAAACTGTTTGTCGAGTTCAGGAATCTGTGCAGTCAGGATCTTCAGATTTTCATTACAGGAAGAAAGCTGACGCTGAGCACTCATTACAGCATTCGATGCCTCTTCTTCTTTTTGATTCGCGGTGATTTGTGCCACCTTTGAGTCTTTTATGATTTGATTGGCTTCTTTTTCATCCGGAAAAGAAAGTCTCGTCCTTTTTTCATCGATCTGTGTTTTCAGACTTTCGATTTTCACATGGGCATTTAATAGGTCTGCCTCAATCTTTTCCTTATCCTGATTGATCTTCTCGATTTCGTGTCCGACTTTCTCCAAAAAGGTGGAAGCATTCTGAATTCGTTTGAGCTGTTTGTTTGAATGGATATCTGCAGTTGTCCATTCCTGCTCGATTTCATCGAGTTGAAGCAGGATCGTTTCAAGCAAAATCTTCTGATTTTCATCTCTTCGGGACTGATGAAGCTTTAAACAGACAGCTTCTCCCAAAAGCAGGCTCGAGGTCTTATCGAGCAATGCATCAATTTCCAGGAGCTCATCCTGGAGTTTTGATTGAAGATTCATCAGATTTTGAGAACCATTCTGGCATTCCAATGATAAATCCATCGATTTTTTCTGAGCACTTTCCACTTTCTTCTGAAGACTCGTCAAATCTTTTTCACTTAATATAGAACGATCTTCATCGAGTTTTGCAGGATTGGGATGATGAATACTTCCACATACCGGACAGGGTTTGTCCTCTGCTAATGACAAAGCCAGAATTCCCGCCTGACAATCCAGGAATTTTCTGTTTTCTACGATATAATGCAAATTGAGGTTTTCAAACTGCTGTATCGCCTGCTGGTATTGGCTTTTTGATTTTGGAAGGACTTCCTGTGTGTGTTCAACTTCTTTGGAAATCTCCTGAGCTTTTTTGAACCTCTTTTTCAGAGTGTTTAAATCTTCACAGACTGTATCGAGCAATGCCCGGCGAATCTTTTCAGCAGTCTGCGTTTCCGTAATGTTCTTTGCCGCTTCTGTTTTCTTTTCGAATTCATCGAGTTTTTGATTCAATGTTGACTGCTGTACTTTCAGATTCTGATAAGCCTGAATCACACGTTCTTTATCCTGATTTGCCTGCGCGATTTCCCTGAACAGGTTCAGACAATCCTGCGCTTTGGCGATGGCTAAGGAACATTTTTCTGTCATTGAAGCCGTCCTCATTTTGCATTCCTGATAGGTTTCAGAGGCTTTTTTCAGATTTTCTTTTGCGGCTGGAAGCTCTTCTTTCATCTTTTCAAACCGCGCTTTTGTCTCGTTTAGAGTTTTATAAATCTGATTGGCCTGATCATATCGAGCACGGGCTCGAAAGGAGAGCGGGATTTTCGTAATCAGCTTCTCATTGTCGAGCATCTGTTTTTCATGATTCTTCAACTCTTCCAAAGAGGCTTCAGCCTTATTCAGATTGGTAAAGTCTTCCTGCAGCCGTTTGGCCTGGGCGATCTGTTTTTGAATCGCCCGATCCTGGTTTTCAGCATTCATCCATTGTGCCTTCAGCTGACTGGCTTCATCTTCAAGGATTTTTATGATGGATGAAAGATCCTTTTGAAATTGCTCAATTTCTACAATCGAACACTGTGATCTGCCTTCCTTAAGACTTTGCTGAATGGACAAAGCTTCAAAATTATTGATCAGTGTTTCAGGAAATGAGCAGTTTTCAAGAGTCGATGTAATGCTGGTTTCGATCTGTTTCAGATTGGATTTTGCTTCACTGAGCTGATCCTTTAAAACATCGGTAATACGCGCATACTTTTCGGTGTTGAACAGCCGTGAAAAGATGGCTTTCTTATCCTGCGAGCTGGCCCGCAATACCTGCATGAATTCATTCTGGGCGATCATGGCCACCTGCATGAACTGTTCTCGATTTAATCCGATAATCTCTTCAATTTTGGCATCTGCCGAAACACCGCTTTCAGCAAAAGTGCCATCCAGATCGTAAAAATCAACCTTGCGGTTGACCAGGATATCTCCTTTTTCCTTATTCCGGACTCTTGGCTTATTCCATGCCGGACTTCTTTTAATGATATAGGTCTTCTGTTGTCCAGGCATCCCGTCCATAAATTCAAGTTCAATATAAGGTTCAAGACTCGCAGATCCAAAACGGCTTTTGAATTCCTGCGCGCTTTTTTTATTGGATATTGAACTTCCTTCACCATATAAGGCAAAAACAATCGCATCAAAGATGGTCGATTTACCGGCTCCTGTATCGCCGGTAATCAAGAACAGTTCCTGATTGGGCTTTGTAAAGTCGATGATGGTTTTGCCGCCATAGGATCCAAACGATTGCATGACCAGTTTGATTGGTTTCATTATTCCTCCATCCAGGCTTCATTAATCGCCTGCTGCAGCAAGTTGAGTTCTTCGGCATCAAAAGCGATGCTGCGGATACCCGCAAAATCAAGACATAGTTCCATGGGAGATAACTGCTTTGTCTTTTCAGAAGTCTCTTCATGGTTTTCTCTTCGATAATCGGTTTTACGGACAATATCGAGCAGATACGGATACTTCATACGTAGCCGATCATTGACATCGCTCATGTTCAGATCCACCGGATCCGTGATTTCAACGCTGACATAATCATTTTCGTATTCTGAATACTTGCTGAGCAGATTTTCAGCCAGATCACTCAGTTTGACGACCTGTCTTTTGGGTTTTAACTCAATCGATGTAACCGACTGATTCCCCTTTTCATGCAGATCGATCATTAGAATCTGCTTTTTCTGTCTGGATTCGGAAACGGAAAGCGGAATGGGCGAGCCACAGTAACGAATATTTTCGCCTTTGCATTTCATCGGTTTATGAATATGGCCAAGCGCAACATAATCAAAACCATCAAGGAGTTCTGCATCAATCCGGTCAATGTTTCCTATTGTTTTAATTTCACTGTCGCAGCGATCCAGCTGATCCGCCTTGCTGCTGGCTGGCAGATAGAACTGGTGTGAGACAATTACATTTCGTTTGGATAAATCAATTTCTTCCCGATTCAGCAAATATTGCAAAGCCTGCTGATAGGAAGAAACGCAATATTTTTCAGGAATCAATTCAGGCTGATCCGATTCAGCATTTTGCTTTCTGATTTTCGATTTCGTTTCATTTTCCGTTTTATCATTGGCGGCAATTGCATATTCTGACAGAGCTAACGGGCGAACCATTGAGGGACGAACAAATGGAAGCAGATAGAAATTCACCTCCCCAAATTCATCTTGTAAAACAACTTTTTCTATCCTCTGGTCTGGTTTATTTGGTGCTTTACCGATCATATGAATCTTTTCATAACACAAAACGTCTCTGAAAAGATCAATTCGCTCATTATTATCGTGATTGCCGCTGATCATCATGACATGCAGATCCGGTACTTCTTTTTTAAGACGGCTGACAAATCGATTAAATGTCGCAACCGCTTCAGCACTTGGAATGGCTTTATCAAAAATATCCCCTGCGATCACTAGAGCATCCGGCTGATGTTTCTTAATTTCTTCGAGTACCTGATCAAAGATATAATCATGATCTGAACTCAGATCTCTTTGAAACAGTCTGGCTCCAATATGCAGATCTGACAGATGAAAAATCTTCATTCAAATATTACCCTGCCTTTCTTTTCCATATTTATCATGAGTTCCTGTTTACAACATTGAATGATCTTATCTTACCTGAATTATTCGCCAACCTTTTCGATTTCGGGATTCTTTGTTAATTCTTGATCCAATTCTTTATATGGACAGTTTTTTGATTCAGGCAAAGCTTTCGATTCCCAATCCTTGAAGCGTCTATAATTGAACTTGTAAGAAGAAGGTTTTAAAGATTATCTATCCGATCAGTATGTGTCAAAAAGAAAAACTGTTCAGGCCATCTTTATACAGAAATATTCAAACACAGATGATTACTTTAAAATCTTTATTTTGCAATTGTTGGAGGTGAAGACGATGTACAGTGAATTAAATGCCGGAAAGGCCATCGTTTTAAAAGATCAGGTAAAATATGAAAAAGGCAAAGCCATTAAACAGCCTTTTATTACTGCAGACAATACAAAGTTGCTTTTAATTGCCATCGACCATGGAGAACTGCCAACTCATGCGGCTCCAGCCGATGCTCTGATCACTGTTCTTGAAGGTGAAGGCGATCTGACTTATGAAGGAAACACCATTCATATTCATGAGCATGACAGCGTTAAGTTTGAAAAGGGTGCTATGCATTCTGTAAAGAGCGACAAAAAATTAAAATTCTCCCTGCTTCTTTTAGCTTAAGAATCTCCGAAAAGAAGACAAAGAGTGAAGCAAAACCGGAGATTGACAAAAGCTGAATCAAAACAAACGATTCATCAATCTTTTAAGGCAAAAGCGGCTGCTTTTGCCTTTTTCTCTTGCCTTCCAACGTTTTTGTCTTCGCTTGTCACGCTTATTTTAACTGCTGCTTGATGACTCAAAGCATTTATAAAAAAAAGCCGGCATCTTAAGCCAGCTTTTCCAGTCTGTATTTATCAGCATTTAAATCAGCGATTCATTGTGTATCTGTAATTATCGCATTTCAACGATCTCTATTCTATATACAGTGCGGGGGGGGGTTGATTACTATATGATTTTTCAATCAGAATCTATATTTCGTCTCCCGTATCAAGAACAGATCAAATTTCAGACTGTTTTATTCCTATACATCAGGAACTTTTAAAATCAGACGACGACAAATTAATCCGTTCTTATTCAGCTTCCGGAGTATTCAGTTCCTGCTTCTTTTCTTTAATCAGCTCAGCGAGTTGATCAAGCAGTTCAGGATTGTCTGTCTGTTTAATAAAGTTCATTGCCAGCGCATAAGAAGTGCCTTCTGTGAGTGAACTCTGAATATACTGACTCTGCGAAATAATTGGTCTGAAAGTTCTTGTTAGTGCGTTTTTGTTATAGCCAAATCCCGCAACTTCGATAAATCCAATGGTTTGAAGTTTTTTAAGAACAATCTGGATTGTATTTCGACTAAGTTCAGGTGCCAGCACAAGAATATCATGTGCAGAGAGTGGCTCATCGCTGCTCCATAAAACATTCATAATCTGAGTTTCGCGCTTGGTCAGCCTTTCTGTTTCCATACCTTATCTCCTTAATTTTTCCGATCCAACATTTCAAAAAGCATAATTGGATCATCACGAACCATCAATGACATTTTATCCCTCTTAATTCTTGAGAACAATAGTTTTCGTGTGATTTCAATATAAATTCAAATTTTCGTTCAGTCAAAGGTAATGCCGTATCATGTTTATTTCCCATTTTATAAAATTACAGATACATTAAAAGCAAATACTACTTAACAGGGGAAAGCCAAACCTTACCAGTTCCCCGGTATACGTTAACCAATCCTTCTTCTGAAACTGCCGATCCAAGCAGGGATTTGCCGCTTTTTTCAACTGTGAAATTGAGGGTATTGCTCCAGGCGATTGCAAAGTTTCCATCGACTTTTAATGTGTCATTGGTTAACTGCACTTCAACAATCTCATCGGCTGGAACATTGCTTTCTAAAGCAATCATTCCATCTCCTTCCAGGCACAGGTTGAATAAACCTTCATTACCCGCCAGGGCACTGGATAAATTCGTCCGGCTGACAGTGCGGTGACGAACTCTGGAATCGCATGCCAGAAATAAACCATCATCAAGCACAATTTCGCCGCCCCATTCTCTTGGGTTGGTCAACAGGATGAACTTTTCAGTCGGTTCACACACCAGCAGCCCGGTTCCGGTATATTCCGGTTTGATTGCCGACTCACCAGTCATTTTTCCGCGGACTGCTTTTCCAAACAGATCGCCAATTCCCTTGATGCCTGTCGTGGTCTGGCAGTCTCCAATCATCCATTGCATATCACCTGGCTGAATCGTTACCGAAGCTACGGCCAGATTGCATAAAAGCTGACGCTTGCGGATATTCATCTGCGAAGCAAAATACGCCTGCATTGCTTCATGAGCAGTTACACTCTGATCCTTCTTATGCTCGATTACTGTAAATGGCCCTTCTTCACTCAAAACGTTGACGTTTGGGTTGTTTTTCAGATTGAAAATATTAAACATGTATCCTCCTTAACCGGCTAAACCACAGGAAAACATTATATTTAGGGCTGTCATATTTCAAATATAAAATGACACAATAAAACTAAATATAAAACCATATTTTGAAATTATCTGCATTATTCTCATTAATAGTTAGGAAAAGCACTATAATTTACCTGCTGATTTTTTCGCCGCGATTCTATTTTATCGTCCGGCGTCAGCCTTACCTACTTACATCAAAAATCCAATATCTTTGATTTTTCCTTTTTATGTTCTTTCATCCTATAATTGAACATGCGAAGAAAGGGGTAATCGAATGTTTTATGGTGAAATAAAAAAATGTGATATTGCCAATGGAAGCGGGGTGAGGGTTTCCCTATTCGTTTCCGGATGCCGAAATCACTGTCCTGGCTGCTTTCAGCCAGAAACCTGGGACTTCGCTTATGGCCGTCCATTTACAAAAGAAACGGAGTCTGAGATTTTTCAGGCTTTACGTCCTTCCTATATTCAGGGGCTGACTGTTTTAGGTGGCGAGCCCTTCGAACCAGAAAATCAAAAAGAGCTTCTGCCTTTATTAAAAAAGATCAGAGAACAGCTTCCAAACAAGGATATCTGGATGTTTACAGGGTATGTTCTTGATCAGGACCTGCTTGATGGAGGCAAAAAACATACCGAACAGACGGATGAAATCCTCTCTATGATCGACGTATTAATTGATGGTCCTTTTGTGGAAGAGCTCAAAGATATTACTTTACAGTTTCGTGGATCTTCCAATCAGAGACTCATCGATGTTCCAGCTTCCTTAAAAGCTTGCCAAGTCATTGAATACGTTCCTGCCTTTTAGAATTCCTTGCGATACAGCAGGAGTCCACGTCAATCAAACCACTAAACATTAAAACGAAAATTAAAGGAGTTCAGATCCAAATATTCTGAACTCCTCATTTTTATTATCTGTAACTGAAGTCTATTGTGTTTTGAACCCGTTCTGATTTTACCTGACGCTGACTGGAGTGTATCCAGCTTCCTTAACCGCATTGGCTAAAGCCTGATCATTCAGATCATTTCCTTCAACTTTTGCCATTCCATCATCAAGGCTTACGTTCACTTTGTTTACACCTTCGACTTTTTCAAGAGCTGCACTGACATGCTTAACACAGTTCATGCAGCCCATTCCTTCAATTTTTATTGTTTTTTCCATGAAATTGTTCTCCCTTCACTGTTCATTTTCCTCTGATTTCTGCAATCAGTGGGTTAATCCATTTCCTATCATAATCCTGTTTATGATCCGATTTTTATTTCAGAGCATTTTCGTTTTTGGCTTATTCGACCTCTGAATTTCTAAGTCTTCAGATCTCTAAATCAGCAAATCTCCAAATAATATTCATCCATAGTTTATTTCTTTGCCATCTGCAGGGACAGCTTTCTGCTTTTGATTTCAGAAGCGCCATAACCCGCCTCTTTTACGGCTTCAATCAACGTGTTGACATCGGCAGCCTGACTGTTGTTTGCCCTGACGATTACGACTGCTTGTTTCTTTTCGAGCGAAACCTGAACGCTGACTACACCTGGCACGCTTTCTAAAGCTTTTGTGACCGAGGCAGTACAATGAGCGCAGCTCATTCCATCCACATTCAACAGGATGGTCTGATCGTCCTGAGGTTTTAAAACAGCTGTTTTATCCTCATCATCTTCTTTTAATACCGCTTCGTAGCCCGCTTCCTTAATCGCCTGAATGCACTGACTGATCATTTCTTGATCATTAGAAGAATCCTTCTTTTCCAGTGTGACTCGCGCCTGATTCTTATTTAAATCAACATCGACGTTTTTTATACCTGGCAGCGATTTCAAAGCCTGTTCTACCCGGTTAACGCAATGCGCACAGCTCATTCCCGCTACATCAAAAGTATAAGTCTTTGTCAGCGAATCTGTATTTTTATCCAGAACTTTGCCTGGATAGCCCGCTTCATCAAGAGCTGCAAGAAGACTGACTAATCGTTCCTTTTTCTGATTCTCATTTTCAGCTGGATTCATCAATACAAAGGCTTCATTATTCTTTAAAGAAACTTCGGCCGTCTTAACAAATGGGAACTCTTCGAGAGTCTGCTTTATGCGGCCAGCACAATGATTGCAGGTCATGTTGGAAATCTGAATTAAAGCCGAATTGCGCTCATCGTCTTTTGCCTGCTCATTTAACAATTCGGGGATTTCCTGAATCTTTTCTTCTTCACTGTGAATCTCTGAAATGGTCACTACTGGCACTTCTGGCTTAACTTCCTGCCCGTTAACCCGAACAGAAGCCACTGTCGGTTTAAACAGACGAAGGCGAAGTGCATTCAGGCAGACCGTAACCGAACTAAGCGACATCGCTGCTGCCCCAATCATTGGGTTAAGCAGCCAGCCAAAGGCTGGATAGAACAGCCCCATAGCAACTGGAATCCCCAATACGTTGTAGAAGAAGGCCCAGAACAGATTTTCTTTGATGTTTCGAATCGTGGCTCTTGAAAGCTGAACTGCGCTGACAACATCCAGCAAAGAATCCTTCATTAAAACGATGTCTGCCGATTCGATCGCAATATCTGTTCCGGCACCGATGGCAATTCCGACATCCGCTCTGGTTAAGGCGGGTGCATCATTAATACCATCCCCAACCATGGCGCAGACTTCTTTTTGATCCTGCAGCTTGCGGATGACTGATTCCTTGTCCGCCGGCAGTACATCGGAAATCACTTCATCAATATCGAGATTTCTGGCAATGGCATTGGCCGTTGCTGCATTATCACCTGTCAGCATGATGGTTCGAATGCCCATCTTCTTGAGTTCTTTTAAAGCCGAAGCTGAGTCTGGACGAACCGTATCAGCAATTGCAATCAGACCAGCCAGCTGATTGTTAAAGGCAAACAGCAGTGGCGTCTGCCCTTTTGAGGCACATTCGTTTAACGCATCGATTTCTTCCGGACTGATCTGAATGTAGTTTTCATCCATAAAGGCTTTGTTTCCGGCAAGTATGTTCCATGAGTCCACTTTGGCAAGCAGACCACGACCGCTGATCGCCTCAAAGGATTCAGGAGCGCTAAGTGAAAGATTTTTTGCCAAAGCGTATTGAACAACGGCTTTTCCTAATGGGTGTTCAGAGCCCATCTCAGCTCGCGCACTGGCTTCAATAAACTGATCCGGATTTAAAGCTGAATCAAAAATACGTACATCGACGACTTCCGGTTTTCCGGAAGTAATTGTTCCGGTCTTATCTAAAACAATAGCTTTCACATTATGGAGCGTTTCCAAAGCAGAAGCGGATTTAATTAATACCCCATATTCAGCCGCTTTACCGGTTGAAACCATAATGGCAAGCGGAGTCGCTAAACCTAGAGCGCAAGGACAGCTGATGACAAGCACGCTGACGGCATTGGACAGCGCAAACTCAAATGGCATGCTGGCAATCATCCAGCCAATGAATGTCACTAAGGCAATCACGAGCACCGCTGGAACAAAGATACCGGCCACTTTATCCGCTAATCGAGCAATAGGCGCTTTTGAATTTCCTGCCTCATTTACCAGTCGGATCACCTGAGCCAGTGTTGTATCATCACCGACTTTCGTGGCTGTAAATTTGAAGGTTCCATTAATATTGATTGTTGCGGCCATGACCGGATCACCCTGCACTCTTTCAACAGGGACCGATTCACCGGTAATTGCGGCCTGATCCACATAGCCTGTTCCTGTCTCAACAATTCCATCCACCGGAATTTTCTGACCCGGACGAACAACGACAAGATCTCCAGTTGTAACCTGGGAGGCTTCCACCTGGATTTCAACTCCATCTTTTTCAATCACAGCGGATTTGGGAGAAAGATCAGCCAGTTTTCCTAAGGCATCTGAAGTTTTCGCCTTGCTTCTGGCTTCAAGGTATTTTCCAAGAGATACCAGAGTGACAATCATTGCAGCACTTTCAAAATACAGTGCATCCATGGCGCTGTGAATGATGTGATGATCCATCACTCCATATCCATAGGCCATTCTTAAAATTCCATATAAACCATATAAGAAGGACACTGAACTTCCGATCGCTACAAGCGTATCCATATTCGGCGCTTTTTTAATAAGAGCCTTAAAACCATGCGTAAAGAAGGATCGCTGATAGAACAGAATAATCATCGAAAGAACGAGCTGCATGATGGAAGAGACCATCATCCATTCCATATCCATAAAAAAGGTAAAGATTCCAAACATTGGAAGCATGGAAAAGCACATCAATACGGCCAGCAGAATCAAGGAAATCACCAGGATTTTTTTCTTCTCTTTCATCTCCTGACGAACTTTTTCCTGCTTCTTTTCCCATTTCGCCGCCAGATCATTATCTTCTTCATTTAATTTCTGATTCTGAAGAACGGCAGAATAGCCGATATTGCTTACGGCATTCTCGATTTTCTGCGGATCCACTTTGGATGGATCATATTCAACCTTCATCGAATTGGATAAAAGGCTTACTTCTGCACTCTTAACCCCATCAAGCTTATTGACTGCTTTAGTCACATTCGCTTCACAGGCAGCGCATGTCATTCCTATGACATCAAATTTTTCGATCTGCACTCAATCACCTCACTTATGAAAAATCCAAAAGCACTCAGGACCAGTGAACATTTGTTCGATCCAGAATTCCAAATGGAGCTGACGATTTCTGAAACTGCATTTCTGCACTGAAATTATTTGAACAAACTCAAATCAATCAGAAAAGACAGAAAGAAAAAGAGCACTTTCTATCTCCTGTATTCATTGTAGACTCAACTTATGTTATTAAATTGGTTAACGCCTTTTCAATCAAGAATCTACCGTTTATTGAATATGAAAGATTTTTCAAATTGAGAAAAAACCGATAAAAGTGAGAAATATACATTTTTACACAAATTATTTATTCATATTTTTCCCGAAAGTCTCAAAAAACGTTATAATTTCAGCTGATTTTCACCGTCTGAAACTTTTTAATTGACTTCTCCTTGTTTATCGAATAACAGGATAAATCTCTTCAAACTTCATGAAAATCTTTGCAGCCATAACCGGAACAATTCCGGTTTTTTCTTGTCTGAATTCTTTTTTATGCATTCAGGCTTTCATCATACATCCAGTCTTAAAAAAATGGTTTCGGCTGCTCTTATTCTTTTAAAAGGACAAACAAAAGCGGATCCCCTGCAAGATCAAGATATGGCTGTTCATTATTTCTTTACAGAAGCACTCTGCTTAATTAGCGTTTTAGAGTACTTTACTGCAGACTGCTTTGCCATATATTTTATTCATTTATATTTTATTTACTTTCGATCCTGCAGATTAAACGATCCATTTCGCATTGGCTCTGTACTTTTTGTTTGTTTTTTGTTTTATCCGCTTTTTCTTTGATGAAGCTTTGGATTCACTTTTTTTATTTGTTTTAATTTTTATCCCTATATTTTCTATGGCCGAATTTTACCGCCTTGAAATCTTTGATCTGACTTTTCAATCAGCGTTTTAAGTCTTTTTCCAATTGTAAAACTTGCTGACAAATTGATTGATCAAAATTTCTAAACAAAATTCCTGAATATTGAAAGGAGTGAGAAAACAATGAGCGCTGCTCTGTTAGTTCTCCTTACTTATATCCTGTTTTTTCTGGTCTGCCTTGTCCGTTATACTTCATATCATTTACGGGTTGATTTACAGATCGACTCATTCTATCAGATCATCTTTAACTTACAGATGGGGATGGAAGGCGGAGAAGATGTCTGGAAAGATGCCGCAATTGGCTTTTTCAACCATTACGGTCCAGCCCTGGCAATCATGGGTATCCTTGCGCTGTTTGCCTTTATCTTATGCCTTAAAAACGGAATTGAAGTCTTCCGTTTAAAACGTGAATACCGAAAACTCTCACTGAATCAGAAGAAAGCCCACAAAGCCTGGCTGATTGGATCGCTTGCCTGTACGATTGGCTTTGCTTCTGTTCTCGGGATTACGAGTCTTCGTGAGCTCAATCGTCTTGGATATTTTAGATACATGGAGCTTCAGAATTCAGATTCCAACTTTTATGAAGCAAACTACGTCAATCCTTACGATGTAAACATTACTTTTCCTGTAAAAAAGAAGAATCTGGTCTATATCTTTATGGAATCCATGGAACGTTCCTACTCAGATCCTGAACATGGTGGATTTTATGAAGGAAACCTGATTCCTGAATTAACTAAGCTTTCCCTGGAAAAAGGTGAAGATTTCGGGGACGGAAAACAACTTTCCGGAGCTGTGACTACTGTTTCTTCCACCTGGACTGCTGCGGCTCTGGTAACTCAGACTACCGGTTCCCCTCTGGTTTATGTCGATCCGCATGAAGGCGGTAACGGCTACTGGGATGACAGTGAAACACCATTTTTAAAGAACCTGAAATCCCTGGGAAACATTCTTCAGGATAACGGCTATAACAACTCCTTTATCTGCGGATCACTAGGCACATACGCCGGGCGTCAGAACTTCTTTGAGCAGCATGGCGACTACGCATTTTATGATATAGAAACAGCCCGGGAAGATGGAATCACACCTACTAAGGATTACAACGTCTTCTGGGGAATGGAAGATAAATATCTCTTTGATTACGCAAAGAAGATCATTACTCAGGAAGCTGCAAAAAATGAACCTTTTAACGTCTCCATGCTGACAGTGGATACACATTTCCCACATGGTTATCTTTGCGAAGAATGCCCGGATCCAAACAGTGATCCAAAGTTTAATGGCGAGCAGATCAAGGCAGTCATCAGCTGCTCTGATAAACAGGTAAGCGATTTTGTCGACTGGATTTATCAGCAGCCATTTGGAAAGGATACAGTGACCGTTCTGGTTGGGGATCATGCCAACATGTCTGCAGATCTGACTGCGCAGATGCAGGGATATGGACGCCAGGTTTACTTTACGATCATTAACGGTCCTGAATATCATGGGCGAGTCAAAAAGTATTCTACTCTCGATATGTTTCCAACAACCGTAGCCGCTTTAGGAGCAACCATTCAGGGCAATCGCCTTGGTTTAGGAACAAACCTGTATTCCAATGAATTTACACTGTATGAATCTTTAGGTCTTTCTTCTTTAAATGAACAGATTCCAGCCGCTTCGGATTACTATATTCATGAAATTCTTGGAATGGAATCTTCTGAGCAGGGAGATAATGGACAGCCAAAAGGCCGCAAATAAGCGTTTTAATCTATCGAACATGAACGTCTAAATATATATTGATATAACGTTAAACAAATTGATTTTAAATGAACAAAATGGATGCTCAATTACAGATATTCTGCGATTGGGCATCCATTTATTATTTTCCTCTGATCTGGGTCTTCGAAATGTTTTATCTGGTTGTTTTAATATTAGCTATTAATTTAGGATTTTCAATTTAAGTATAATTTAATTTCTTATGATTTCCTGTTTTTATAGATATCCGTTATCTATAACTTTTATAAGAATTATAACCGATACCTGAGTATGAAAACTTATCGATTGTCTTTACATCATTTTATCTACTTTTTCTGAAAATTAATGTAAGTTCTTTCCGAAGCGATATAATTTTCTGAAATTTACTTTTTTCTGTGGGTTTAAGCTCTTTTCAAATCAGGTTCGATACCTTTCAGAGAATCGATAGAATAGGTGATAATTAAACACTAACGGCTAAAAATTCACCTCTAAATATTGACAAAAAGCAATTAATTTATCTGTGATTTCTTTTTGGAATCGGTACAATGGATTCAGAGTTTCCGCTTACATGGAATCATTCTTTCTGAAGAAGGTGACTGTTATGACATTTGATGTATCCTCCTTCGTTAATACCTGGCTGTGTGTCAGCCTGCTCAACTGGTTTCTCGGTCGAATTGTCCGGGGCAAAGATGTATACGGTCATTTCCGTCATACATTTCTGACTTTTCTGTTCTGGATGATTACCCTGAGACTTTTTTTGCCCGCTAATTTTATTTTTGGTCTGCCAAGTCCTTTGCTGCCCTATATCGACTGGCTCAACGATTTACTGGTTCTTCCATTGTTTGGAACTCCGCTGACTTTTTCTGGAATTCTTTCTTACATCTGGCTGTTTGGAGCTGTATATTCTTTGCTGCAGTTTTATTGCCGCCGCAATCAGCAGATGGAAGTGGCTAAAGGTCTGATGGCCAGGTCCATAAAAACCACCGTCAGGAATTTGATTCCTGAATACATTGGGCCGGACTATGTCGTCTGCCTTTCCAAGGATATTGAAACTCCCTTTGTCTATGGTTTTTCTTCGAACATCATGCTGCCAGATAAGCCTTATTGAAAGCAGACTCTGTATTATATCCTTTGCCATGAAACCATGCATATTTACGCCTGTGATGCTTCTGTCCGTCTTCTTTCGGAAGTATTGATCCGAATCTACTGGTGGATGCCCAATCTTCGATCCCTGAGTGCCAATGTCTCATCGATGGTGGAGTTAAGAAACGATGGGCTTCTGATGGACCTTTTTTCCAAAAACGACATGATTGGCTACTGTGAGGCTTTGCTTGAGGTAGCCCATCCAAGCTTTAATTCCAGGATGACAGATCTCGGATTTCAGGATGCCTATATTGGTAACAAAAACATGCTTTATCCTCCAATCACATCCCAGGAGATTGCTGTGGATCCGGCTGTTGCTGATGAAGCCAAGTCCTTTGAAGTTCTGGCTTTTGGGGAACCAAATACAGACTTAAAAACCCGAATTCTTTATAATCTGAGCGCGCATGAACACCCCAGAACGAAAAACATTTACTTCCAAATCGTTCTGCTTCTGATTATTGTCTCTGCTTTATGTAGGGGGCAACAGCAATTCTTCCTCCTGTAAAATCAAAACGTGATAAACGAATTTAGCCATTTATTATCAGAACAGAACAAAAAAGGGGCTGTTAAATTTCTGACAGTCCAAAAATAAAAAGAGGCACCTGATCCGTAATGGATGAGGTGCCTTTTTTGGTAAAATATGTTCATGCTCAATAAACAAAATTACCAAACACACTATAACTCGATTCAGGGCCGTTTGCCACTGCTCCATTCTCTCTTCCC
>NZ_MPJW01000184.1 GCF_001945525.1 Ileibacterium valens | reverse complement strand
TCTCATTTTGCTTTCTGGTTCTAAGCTGGCTTTATTGAAAAATGGAAACAAAATTATGCGGCTGCTCCTATCGGCAGCTGCCAACTTTTTAATTGATATTTCGGCAACTTTTCAATTGACATATACAAATACCACAATGAAAAGCAGCAATGGATCATTGATTTCATGTTTCGAAGCGCGGGTGCTGATAAATATCAGCTCCTGAAAAGCCTGAAAGTTCCTGCCGCCACGACCACTGAAGAGGATTTGCTTACGCAGGAACTGGTTCCAGATCTGGCTTCCTGTCCTGAAAGGGAAATAAAGAACGGAACAGCTTATCATCTGGTTTACTGGTCTGAAAACGAAAATCTGCAGAATGTGACCGATCTGAAAAGTCGAAAGCTGTTAAGAGATCATGAAGTTTTCTATGCTGGCTATCTGCCAGAGAAGACACAGAATCTCAAAATTTCCAAATCGGTTACTGGCGCGATAATGGATCCGGATAAAAGTTTTGAATTTAATATTCGTATTCTCTGGGAAAATATCCCTTATGAATTAACAGAAAATCAGCTTGAAAAGACTGGATGGCAGAAAACAGGGGAAGGAGAGTACCGGCTTTCATTGAAGAACGGAGAGGATACTCAGATTGATCTTCCATACAATGCTCGTATTTCAGTAATGGAATCTGAAAAGTCCAGTCTGGGATTTAAAACTTCAGTTTTTGTTAATGATAAAAAGAATGAAACTTGTTCTGAAGTGATCCTGAATCAGGATACTGAAATTCGCTTCATTAACGAAAAACTGGATTGGAAGATCAACTTCTTCCTGCGAAATGCAGGAGAAACGGATTGGCAGCTGCTAAAAAGTGTAAAGGTGCCGGCAGAAACTTCGACGCAGCAGACTCTTCTTGATGAACATCTTGTTCCGGATCTGTCCGCTTATCCAGAAGCCAGAGTCGTAGACGGAATAATCTATCACCTGAAGTTCTGGTCCGATGATATGGATCTTACAAGTCCTGGCAGTTTCAATAATACAAAGCCGCTTTCAGACAATGAAAATTTTTATGCAGGGTATGTTGCTGATGAAGTGAAAACATTGACCATTCTCAAGAAAGTTGATGGCAGACATTACGAAGATCCTGACTATAAGTTCCATATCATGCTAAGTTTTGAAAACCAGCCCTTTGTACTTTCTCAATCGGAACTGAAAAAGTCTGGCTGGAATGAAGAAGAGCCTGGAACTTATTCGTTTAGTCTGAAGGAAAATGAGTCAAGTTCTGCGAACCTGCCAGCTGGAATTCAATGGAAAGTGAAAGAGGCGGATTACGCTTCTTCAGGATACATTACGAGTATTGAAGGAAGTGATCAAAGCGTTCAGGAAGATCAGACACAGGGAATTCTGAATGAAAATACCACTGTAGAATTTACCAATACCAAGCAGCAGTGGGATGTAGAATTCAAGTTCAAAAATCCAAATGAGGACTGGAAGTTGATCAAGCAAGTGAGTATTCCGGCCCAAACATCAACTTCAAAAACTCTCGTTGAGCTTGGGGTAATCCCTTCATTGGCCGGCAAGCCGGCTATGCTGGTGGAAAACGGAGTGGTTTATGATCTGAAAACATGGTCAGAAACCGAGGATCTCAATGACCCGGTTCATTTTGATGAATCATTTGAACTGTACAATAAGGAAGTTTTCTATGCCGGCTATATCCCGAGAACTACTTATCCACTCACAGTGAAGAAGTCGGTAAAAGGAGAGGAAGCGAATCCGGAAAATGAGTATTCGTTTTCAATCCAGTTTCTGATCGGCTGCCATCCATATGATCCAGATTCGAAGAGTATAAAGCAGGCCGGGTTTACAAAAGTGGATCAGGGAGTTTATAGATTTTCTCTGAAAAACGAACAGTCAATTACGATGGATTTACCGCAAGGAGTTCAGATTTCCATTGATGAGGATGACTATTCCAAAAAAGGATTCCTTTCAATGATCAATGTTAATGGAGAACAGAAGAGCGATCCATGGTGTGGAACTCTCAACACGCCTACCCATGTGGAATACATTAATATCAAGCAGCAATGGACCGTTTCCTTTCGTTTTCAGAACATAAATGAATCAGACTGGACAACATTGAAAACAGTCAGTGTACCTGCGGATACGTCTACCGAAGAGATGCTTGTTAAAAACGGACAAGTTCCAGAACTTTCTGATTATCCAATGACCGTGACAGCAGATGGTGAGATTTATCATCGAAAAGCCTGGTCTAATCAACCGGATCTGAGCGATCCTCATTCTCTTGATCAGAAGACCTTGCTTAGAAATGGAGAAGTCTTTTATGGAGGATATGTTCCGGAAAGCAAAGACAGCCTGATTGTGTGCAAACATGTTGAAGGAACAGGCTTCGATCCAAACCGGAAATATGACTTTTTCATGACTTTGAGTTATGAAGGAAAACCATTTGATCTAAGTGATGCTCAGATCAGCGCAAACAAGCTCAAACGCTCAAAACCAGGAGTATACAGTTTTGATTTATTGAATGAAGAGCGAATGGATTTGCGGATTCCAAAAGGTGTTCTGGTCAGTGTTTCTGAATCCGAAGAATCTTCCAATGGATTTGAGACATCACTTGAAGTCAATAACCAGAAACAGGATGCTCCTTACTCGAATGTGATGACTGAAGAGACGAAACTTGATTTTATCAACCGAAAACAGCAATGGAAAATCGAGTTTGATTTTAAGGATGCTGGAAGCAGCAGTTATAGGAAACTGACTGAAGTTTCGGTTCCTGCAAAGACAAGTACGCAGGAAACTCTGCTTAACGATCATCTGGTTCCTGCCCTTGATCAATATCCGGAATTTAAAATTGCTGAGGGAAAAGCCTGGCACCTGGTCTGCTGGTCGCAAAATCAGCAGCTGACAGATCCAAGCAATCTGAAAAATGATACTCCATTGAAAAACAATCAGATTTTTTATGCCGGATATATTCCTGTATCAGAAAATCGGATTTCGATTAAAAAGACGGTTGAAGGGATTGTCAGTGAACCAGATCGTCTGTATGAATTCAATGTTCGAATTACCTGGGCATCGAATCCATTCGATCTTTCCAAATCCGCACTCGATGCAGCGGGATGGCAGCAGAACGGTCGAGGTGAATATCACCTGTCCTTAAAAAATAATCAGACCAGCCAGATCAGCCTGCCAAAAAACGCCAGAGTTTACATCAGTGAAGCGGATTATTCACAAATTGGATTTGAAACAATCCTGCTGGTAAACGGACAGGAGAGCCAAACACCTTTTGAGAAGGATCTGAATGAAGACACTGAACTTGAATTCATCAACAAAAAAGATCAATGGAACGTATCATTCTGGTTTATGGATGCGGGAAGCAGAACGTGGAATTTATTGAAAACGGCTGAAGTTCCAGCCAGAACTTCTATTCAGCAGACGCTGCTGAATATGCATCTGGCACAGGATCTATCTGGTTATCCAGAAACTAAAGTGGCAAACGGCATGGTTTATCACCTGCGTTTCTGGTCAGAAAACAGGCAGCTCAGAGATCTTACCGATCTGAATAATTCAGATCCATTGAGCAATCATGAAGATTTCTACGCCGGATATGTGGTAGACGAACTGAAAAGTCTGACCATAGCCAAAAAAGTTGAAGGAAATCATCTGGATGCTGGCCGTCAGTTTAAGTTTACTGTTTCGCTTGATGAGATGAATCAGCCTTTTGAACTGTCTAAAGAAGAGCTCAGACAATCCGGATGGATAAAGAGTGCTGAAGGAATCTATACGGTTTATCTTAAAGAAAACCAGAGCAGCACGGCCTTGCTGCCAGCAGGAATTCATTGGAGTGTTCAGGAAGAAGACTGCAGATCGATTGGCTATGAGACAACAGCAAAGATTAATGGAACAAAAGCAGATCTGAAAGAGCAGAAGCAGATTCTAAATGAAAACAGTCTGATTGAATTTACCAACCGCAAAAAGCAGTGGGAAGTCAGATTCATGTTCAGGGATCCTGGAAGTAGTGTCTTCAAACAGGTAAGCAGTGTAAAGATTCCTGCAAAAACTTCGATGCTTAAAACACTGCAAAATGAAAAAGAGATTCCTGATCTGAGCACGAAACCAAAAATTATTATTGAAAATGGAACGGTTTATCATCTGAAAACCTGGTCGAAAGATGAAGGAATGGAATCGAGAGTCGATTTCGATTCGGATCAGAAACTTGAAGATCATGAAACCTTCTATGCCGGTTACGTGGCTGGAAATGAATATGATCTTAACTTCGAAAAAGAAGTCACAGGTTTTGAAGATACAAGAAAAGAATTTGATTTTACGGCTGTGTTCAGTTATGAAGGCCAGCCGTTTAATCCATCAGATTCTTTGATTCGTTTTGCCAATCTGCACAGACAGGCAGATGGAGTCTATACGTTTACAGCAGCCCCCAACCAGCCGATCAGGTTTGTTGAACTGCCGGAAAATGTCATTGTTCAGATCAATGAAAATGATTATGCAGCGGAAGGATATCAGACAAGTATTGTTAAAAATGGTGAAGTGATTACTGGCAGGCAGACTTCTGTATTGATGAATAAGGATTCCACTCTGAAATTCATTAACAAGAGAAAAGCCTGGATCATCCATTTTATGTTAAAGGAAGCGGCCAGTCAGGAATATGGACTTCTCGACAGTGTTGAAATTCCTGCAAGAAGTACGATAGAAGATGCTTTGGTAAAAGCTGGAGATATTCCATCATTATCGAAGTATCCAAAAACAGTCATGAAAGATGGACGCATCTGGAATCTGAGATTCTGGTCTGTTCATAAAAACATGAGTGGTGCAGGAAGTCTGGATGGAGATGAATCGGTTTACAACGGTGAAACTTTCTATGCAGCCTATGTTCCTGTTCCAATGGAAGCACTGACAATTTCTAAAAACGTCGTTTCTGTTATTCCGGATGAAAAGGCTGAATTTGAATTCAGGCTGACCCTGAGCTGGAATGATAAACCGTTTGAACTCAGTCCAGATACAGTTTCAGAGTTTGACATGACCAAAGTCCAAAAAGGAGTCTACAGTTTTAAACTTAAAAATAACCAGGAAAAGAAAGAGATTCCGCTTCCTGCTGGTATTCAATACCAGCTTGAAGAAATAAAAACATCCGGTAAGCTTTACAGCACTTTATTTATGATCAACGGTAAAACTGAAGAGGGCAGCGATACTGGACCAAGAAGACTCGATCAAATCCAGAAGATCAGCTTCATAAACTGGGAAAAGACGATTGTAGTAGAGTTTTATCTCAAAAACGCTGCCGAATCGGAATTCAGAAAGATTGATACAGTGACCTTGCCAGGTCAAGGCTATAAAGAAATTGATCTGGTTAAGAGAAACCTGGTACCAAGACTGACGAAACTGCCGGAGTATCAGGTTGTTGATGGAAAGGTCTACCAGATTCATTACTGGTATGAAAATCAACTGATGACTGTTGAGACAACATTGGATGATGAAAGACCTGTACCGGATCATAAAAAGTATTATGCCGCCTATCTTCCAGTTGAGATTTCGACGCTTATGGTGACAAACCGCGTTGAAGGAAATGATGTAAGAAAGGATCAGGAATTTTCATTCGTCATTCGATTGAGTGAAAACGGAAAACCGTATACAGAAGATCTGGTTCCAGTGTGCAACGTTCAGGATACTGACTATAACGTATTTAATGATCTGAAGCTTCTTGAAAACCAATACAGTCAAAAGAAGTCAGGTGATCAGAATTCAGACAACATGTCAGGACTTAGAAACATATACAACGGAGCCAAAGTCCACAATAACAAAGATGGAACCTATACTTTCTTCTTAAGCAATGGACAAAGAGCAGGGCCATTTATCCTGCCGGATCATCTTGATTTTGAAGTCGAGGAGATTGATGGATTTACGGATGGTTTTGACACATCTTATCAACTGGAACAGAATGCGCAGGACCAGAAATGGATTTCGAAAGATCTGACAGGAACGAATGATCTTTGTGATCAGACTGCAGTTCACTTTTTGAATATTCGAAACCAGGAAAAACCATCACCACCCTCAAAACCCGATCAAAAGGATATCGATCAGCCTGAAAATAAAAAAGATCATCCTTCAGAAAACGATCTGAATGGAAAAGGTCAGTCTGATCGGCAGAAACTTGGGAAGCCACAAAATAAAAAGCCAACTGAAGCGACATCAGCTGATTTAGGTACGCGGGTTCTGAGTCTGCTTGGAGTTCTATCACTGTTAGTAATGATACTGATTGGATGGATCGGATTTAATCGGAAAAAAGAATAAGTTTCGATAAGAAGGAATGAATTGAAAAGCGGATGAATAAGGATTTTTACTCCTGATTTCGCTAGCGAAACATCGGACAGAACAAACCTTTAGGTAAGGCGAGTTCTGTCCTTTTTGTTTCTAACGGGCTGCCAGAGTTTGAACAGACGTCTGCAAAATAGGAAAGAACAGAAAAACATTCAATGCGATTTATGAGCTGAATCTTTGTTCTAGAAAAGCAAGAATCTGAGTGGAAAGATTACTCATTTTCTTCTGGATATCGGCATCGGATTCAATGAAATGCCATTCTGGATTTGATCGATAAACGTTTCTTAAAATATGATCAAGTCTGCAAGCTTCTTTTGGAGAAGCGATTCGAGCTGGATTATTAGACTGGTCATAGTTCTCATCAAGACGACAACCAGCACTTTCCATATGAAAAATAGCATCATAATCAAGAACAAGCTCAGCCATATTCAGCTTCTGAGATTGGAGAATGGCATCAAATTCTTCCTGGCCAGACCAGGCGATTCCATCCAGTGTCCCCCGATCAAATATAAGAACGGGACGGGTCGAAGAATTCTGACTTATGAGGGCTTTTGCCTTATTCATTGCTGCTTTTTCCTTGAGAATCTGTTTGATCAGCTGTTCGGTCTGATAGCTCCTGCTTCCAACCGTTGAGGCCGATATGCCTGCGCCAATCAGTTCAGTAGCCGTTTCGGGTATAAAAAGAGCATGGTATCCTCTGACGTTCAGTGCCTCCTGGAGAAATCGTTTTGATTCGGTTTTTCCGGCACCAGGACCACCTGTAATCAGGATTCGCGGGATATTGAAGTGGTCGCACTCTGAATTGAGATTGCTGGTGAAGGAGCTTTGCAAACTGCTGTCCTGGGATTGGTTTAATTTCATAGATTCATTTTTCATGGTTTTAGTCCAGCTCTGACAATAAGCCTGCATTTGCTTTTCGCATAATAACGAATTCAGAAGAAGGAATACTGCAGCTTATTGTATTAAGAGGTTAACGGTGTTTTCAACTGTTTGAGATCTTCCTTATATGTTAGCGAAATTGAGTCATTCGGGCAAACCACAGCTTAAGCAACAGGAAAAGCGAATGAATTTTCTCCTGAAAAATCCAGGAATGTCAATTGACCTGAGAATCCGAAATATAAGCACCAAAAAAGCAGAGACCGTCTGTGGCGGTCTCTGCTTTAAATCATAGGAAGGTAAACAATTGTTTTAAGTGAATATTCATTTTTTGAGTGTAATTTCAGGGTGTTCTGAATTAGTCCAGGATGACTTTTCCAGTTTCTGGATCCAGGTCAACCATGATGTTCTGTTCGGTGTTCTTATCGAAGATCTGGATCTTGTTATTATCAAATGCAAGCTGAACGGTATCACCGATACGGGCAGTTGTATCTGGAGCAACAACGGCAGTAATCTGGTTTCCATTGCAGTCAACGTACAGGTTTGCGGTAGAACCGAGCATTTCATAAACGTCAACTTTACCGGAAGTTCTGGATTCTGGGAATGAAGCCAGATCTTCTGGAGAATCAGAAATATCTTCTGGACGGATACCGAGAATAACTTCAGTTCCAGCAGCATAACCTTTGTTTTTCAGCTTCTTTGCTTTCTTGTCAGAAAGAAGAATATCGTCACCGTTAACAGTCAGGTAGACTTTGTTGTTCTTTTCAGTAATTACAGCATCAAGGAAGTTCATCTGTGGAGCACCGATGAATCCGGCAACAAACTTGTTTGCTGGAGAATCGTACAGGTTCTGTGGAGAATCAATCTGCTGAACTTCACCATCGCTCATAACAACAATGCGGTCACCCAGAGTCATCGCTTCGGTCTGGTCATGAGTTACATAGATTGTAGTAGCTTTCAGTTTTTCATGAAGTTTAGAGATTTCAACACGCATCTGTCCTCTTAATTTGGCATCCAGGTTGGACAGTGGTTCGTCCATCAGAAGAACTTTAGGGTTACGAACGATTGCACGGCCCATAGCTACACGCTGTCTCTGACCACCGGAAAGAGCTTTTGGTTTACGGTCAAGCAGGTTTTCAAGGCCAAGAGTTTTTGCTGCTTCAGCTACGCGCTTTTCGATTTCTTCCTTTGACATTTTTGCGATCTTTAAAGGGAATTCCATGTTTTCCTTAACTGTCATATGAGGGTAAAGAGCGTAGTTTTGGAATACCATGGCGATATCGCGGTCTTTTGGTTCAACGTCGTTCATAACGGTTCCGCCGATTTTCAGTTCACCGCCAGAAATGTCTTCAAGACCAGCAACCATACGGAGTGTTGTTGATTTTCCGCATCCGGATGGTCCTACGAAAATAACAAATTCGCCATCAGCGATATCAAGATTGAAATCTTTAACAGCCTGGAAACCGTTAGGATAAGTTTTATTAATGTGATTTAATGATAATTCAGCCATTTTATTTTCTCCTTTAAATGGGGATCAATATTGATCTGTTTTGCCCGTTTCGGGTTTTGTTGTAAATCTTTAAACAGAGTACCGAAGGATTGGCAGGGTCGCTTTCTTCATATGGAAAGCCTGATGAAATTAAACATGAACCTGACTGGTCTGAAGTCAGCTGCAGCATACTCAGCCTCTGGCTGCTGCTATTCTGGGTTTTCTTCGAGGATCTTTGCAGGATCTTCGGCCTTCATTTCTAGAGTAAACGTATCTTTCATGTTGATGCTTTTATCTTCGATCTGCTTGAACAGATCATCAAGAAAGCCAAATTCCTGTGCAGAAGCTACGGGTTCAATCACAGTAGAGCTTGAGCGTTTGCTTTGAGTTCCATCGTTATTAACGAGCAGAGCATAGGAATCGACTCGAACCATCGCATAGGTGCTGGCATCGAGGTAAACCTGAATGGTCTGCTCCTGAAGAATCTGGTCTCTGGTTGATGACTTGGGATCCTTTAACCGGATCTGAAGAATCGGTCTTTGGCCGGATTCATCAAAGAGAAACTCGTAATCATCAGGAAACTGATAGCAAGCCGGATCGGCTAATGAAAACAGGGCAGCAAGCGAGTTGTATTCTTCCGAAAGCAGGGCATTTTCAACTTCTTTGGCATCGGCATCCTTTAACAACCGGTTTTGATCATTCAACGTGTAATCAAGGATAAGCAAAGGATCATCGGCGAATACGGAAACCTCATCAGAAGCCGGAATGCAGTTGAGCTGCAGGGTTGACTCCTTGTTAATGCGGATAATTCCGATATACGGGGCAGATGCTGCGGATGCTGAATACCGAAGGACTTCATAGAGCGTTCCGTTTTTGTACAGATAGGACTGCAGGGATTCCTGTGTATCCAGACTGTTTGAAACGTTTTTGTCCGTTTTGTGTGAAACGTTTCCATTTTTAGGCTCTAAAAATCCGTCGATCGAAAATGAAGTTGCTAATTGGTAAGAATAACCATTTACCTGTGCGGTTCGGGCAACCAGATCACTCAGGGCGTTCTGAATGCCTGAAACAGTCTGTTCTTCAGGAATGTGACGAAGCGTGTTCTGGATCGCCTCCAGGTCCTGAATGCCAGATTGGTTGCCATCAGCAGAACAACCACTAGCAAATAGAAATACTGATAACAGACCAATCAGAGACCGACTCCGTAGTTTTTTCATGTCGTACCTCTGATTTCTAATGAAAACACTTTGACCAATCGCGTTTCCGTTTACATGATTTATAATAGTGGACAGTGTCCCGGATTACAATGGATCAGGGACTAAAACGTTTCCAAATATGAAAGGGGATACATGAAATGGATGGTTTTAATGAAATTTCCTTTGTTGGAAAGCCAACTTCCAAACAAAAAATGATCAGAATCACGCTTTGGGCAGCAGCTTTTGGATGTCTGGTCTGCTCAATTCTGTTCTGGCCGCTTCTGCTTGCTGCCATGATTTTGTTTGCAGCTGCATATTTTTACTCGGTAAAACTCGATTATGAATATGAATACATCTTCAGCGATCGAGATTTATCGATCGACCGCATCATTCAGAAAGCCAAAAGAAAAACAATGGTTCTGGTTCCTTTTGCCGAAATCGAAGAAATCAGAGTTTTGAACAATCCAAAAGAAATGACTGGAGGAATGCTTTGCTGCAACGAAGAGGATCCAAAGATCGAACTGATCTGTCATGGCAAGCAGGGAAAAAGAAGCTATCTGATTCTTGATTGCGAAAACTGCAGAAAGGCACTCTTTTATGCGATGCCTAAAAAGGCAGTCGGACTCAAATACAACCGGTAGAGAATAGGAAGAATGGCAGAAGACCTGCTTTGAATCAAAGTAAACTTATCAGTTAAATTAACTAAAAAAATAAATAAATTTACTAAAAATCTAAGTAAAAGATCTTGCCTTTTCCTGTTGAAAAGTACAAAATGAAATCACATCAAAGAACATAGCCGGTTTGATCAAAACTGTCTGACAGAGAGATCCGGCTTTGGAAAGGAAACATATGAACATTTTAGTTACAGGTGGTGCTGGCTATATCGGAAGCCATACCGACATTGAACTGCTTAAGCAGGGACACGATGTAATTATCGTAGACAATCTGAGCAATTCCTCTGAAAAGGTGATTGACCGTATTGAAGAACTTGCGAATAAATCAGTGAAGTTTTATCAGGCCGACATCCTTGATAAGGAAGCGATGAATAAAATTTTTGATGAAAATAAAATCGATGCCGTGATTCACTTTGCCGGTTTAAAAGCTGTCGGCGAAAGCGTTCAAAAACCAATCGAGTACTATACCAACAACATTGCTGGTACGATGAATCTTCTTGAAGTAATGAAAGATCACGGCGTTAAAAACATTATCTTTTCTTCTTCGGCTACTGTTTATGGTGATCCAGCTGAAATTCCTATTACTGAAAACTGTCCGAAAGGAACCTGCACCAATCCTTATGGATGGACCAAATGGATGCAGGAACAGATTTTGAGTGATATTCATTTTGCCGATCCAGAATGGAATGTATTGCTTCTTCGTTACTTCAACCCCATCGGAGCTCATGAATCCGGCAGAATCGGTGAAGATCCAAAGGGAATTCCTAACAATCTGCTGCCATATGTAGCTCAGGTTGCCGTTGGGAAGTTAAAAGAAGTTGGCGTATTTGGCGATGATTATGACACACCGGATGGAACAGGTGTTCGTGACTATATTCACGTCGTCGACCTGGCTAAGGGACATTGCGCCGCATTAAAGAAAATTGAAGAAAATGCGGGTCTGAATGTTTATAACCTGGGAACCGGTAATGGATACTCTGTTCTCGATGTAATTAAAGCTTTCTCTAAAGCCTGTGGAAAAGATATTCCGTATGTCATCAAACCTCGCAGAGATGGTGATATTGCAACCTGCTATTCCAAATGCGATAAGGCTTTAGAAGAGCTTGGATGGAAGGCTGAACTGGATCTTGATGATATGTGCGCTTCAAGCTGGAAGTGGCAGTCTCAGAATCCTGATGGCTACAACACTCCGGAAAGAAAATAGGAAAAATATAGCTTCAGATCAATCTGAACAGACTGTCATCTGAAGAATGCTATATAAAAAAATACGAAACTGAAAAGGAGAATTCATATGGATGGAATTCTCCTTTTTAATACAGAAACATGACTGTATTTATTTACTGCCTAAGATTGCCAAGTTCCTGGATTTCTGAACGTTCTTTTCTTTAGGAAACGCTTTGATATACTAAAAAATGAACAGGATGAAAAAAAACATCTCAAAAAATTAAGTATCAAGTATGGAAAGGAAAGAAACAGATGACACTGGATTTAGACGATTTAATTGATGCGATGATGAATTCGCAGCAGGGAGTTGACTATTACCTGAACACAAAGACTGGAGAAATCATCATGCGTTCAGAGTATCTGCCGATTTCAGAACTGAATGATATTGAAAATGAACTGGATGAGAACTGGGATTTTATTCTTGAAATTCCGGATCAAAGAGAAGTTGGAGGATTATCCATCAATCGTAAATTCATCTGGAATCTGCCTGATGGTAAAGCCAAGGATGCGTTAAATACGGCACTTAATGGCAAAGGAGCTTACAGACGTTTTAAGGATGCAGCCAAGAACTATGGTCTTTTAGATCGCTGGTTTGAATTTGAAGACGATTATTATACGGAATATGCCCGCAACTGGTGTAAAGATAATGAAGTAGCTTTTACAGAAGTTCCAAAGATTGTTTATCGGCATGCAACACGCAGGGATCTGAAGACATTGATCGACCTTAAGAAAAAGGAACTTGGAATTCAGGAAGATTCTCTGGATTTTGAGCTGGAGCGCTATTTCTCCAACCAGATGCGTATGGGAAATCTGTATCAGATTTTTGCATGGTGGAAGATGAAAATTGTCGCTACAGGGGCTGTTGTATGGAACTTCTATCCGCCAACCCTGGAACAGCCAAACGGACGCAAAGGATTGCTGGTAAATTTCTGGTGTGAAGAAGAGATGAAGGATAAAGGCTATCTTGAAGAGATCACCAAACGTCTGATTGAAGAAACCAAAGCCAGAAATATCTCTGAAATTGTCGCTCAATCCAATCAGAATGAACTGCTTGAGAAATGCGGCTTTGAGAAGCTTGACAATTCCTGGGTTCGCAAAATCCGTCTGAAATAACCGTGTTTTTCTGATCTGAGATTTTAATCCGAATAAACAGGCAAAAAGAAGAAAGATCAATTGATTCCACTGTTGAATTTCAGTGGAGAATCTTTGATCTTTCTTTTTTTTATTCATATAGGAATAGTCAGTTGATTCTTTGGATTGATGCAGGCTGAAGTACTTGAATATCCATCTGTATCTAAATCCATTCTTCTCGTTCAATGCTCTGCGCTGGAAGTTCTGGAGCTTTCACATTAAATTCATCAAAAAGCTCCGGAAAACGATCCACAATATAGCGAACCATTCCATCGCAGTTATTATCGTGTTTTGTCAGTTCATCTGCGCAGGCTTTGGTATCATCAAGCCCATTGATCATGCAGACTCCAAGGCCGGATTCTGCAAGCATTTCATTATCATTGGATGCATCTCCAAAAGCTGCAATCGTCTGGACTGGAATGTTGTATTGGCTGGATAGACTCATAAGAGCGGCTCCTTTATTTGCTCTTGGGTCCTGAAATTCAAGCAATGTGGGCTGAGTCCGAAAGGCGGTATATTTAGTCGATGGATGTTTTTTCGCAAATTCTTCCATTTCAACACAAAGCTCTGCAGCGGGAGTTCTTAACATGATCTTTCCTGTAGGTTTATCCCAGTATTCTGAACGATCCTTAACTACACGTGCTTTCTTGCTGGCATGCTGACAGGAAGTTTCGACGAGCTCATCAATCCAGGCACAGACGAGCTGGTGATCCTGATAGATAACCGGATTGGCATAAGTGAAATCCTGCATCAGCTCGAGGATTTCTTTAATGGTTTCAGGTTCAAGCGGATAACATACGGTTTCCTGATTGGTTTTTGTATCGATGATTTCTCCACCATTCATTCCGATCAGAAATTCCGGTTCAAAACCAAGGTCATAACCGGCGATGGTTGCGGATAATTCGTCTCCAGGACGTCCCGAAGCAATTCCAAAAAGAACACCCTTTTTATCATGCAGATATTTGATGACTTCGCGGGTATAAGGCATCATTTCCCGGGGTTCATTGACAAGAGTTCCATCAATATCTGCCAGAATGAGTTTAAGTTCTTCAAATGGCTTCTTTTCTTTTTTCATCATCAGATTCCTTTCTATAATTTTATGCAACTCAACTTTTTTTATGGCTCTTTTCGCTTCAGATGCATCCAATATGAAAAGTTGTTTTTGGTTGTCGACTCAGGGGGATAAATAATCTGGATGACTGGAAGCAAAAATTTATTTCAAGACTAATTTAGCACAGAAAAAAACCGGAATTTTGCAACTCCGGTTTCAGAATCGATATGAATTTAATAAATTTTGAATCGATTTATTCGTGATGACAGCATCCGCCATGGCCCTCATTGCCATGATTACTGCAGCAGCCGCTTTCTGATTCGTGATTTCCACAGCATTCTCCATCATGTTCATGACTGCTGCAGCATTCGCCATCATGTTCATGATCATGATGACAGCCATCGCCGCATCCGCATACGGTATTGAGGACAACAAGTTCTCCGTTTACTAAATCAATCATCATATCTTCGATCACAGATTTTTCATCTTCTCCAGCACATACCCGGATTCCATCAATTTCATCCACAGGATCGTTCTCGTCAAAAACTGCCATCTGGAATACAGGATTTTTACCACAGCAGGTTTCCTGTAAAGTAACAAGCAGACCATCTGCATTGTTTTCTGCAAGAACCTGATTCAGGACATTTTTAGCTTCTTCAGTGATTTTCATAAAAACACCTCCGCTATCATTTTACGATTTCATAAGGGAATCCGCTTGTAAAAAACTCTGTTTCCAATAGTGTAAAAATAGATACATGTTATAGAGGAATCTGAACAGGATGAAAATGAAAGAGTTTCAAAGCGTTAATATTGTATAAAGAAGGAAGCGGTATCTTGAAATGGATAAAGTCCTTTAAAGACTATATATAAATACTATAAAGATTTTATTGAAGAATTATGTTACCTTTTAAGGCAAAAGACACGTAAAAGACTTATACAAGGTTTACATTGGAATTACCTGAAGGAACTAAAGATTGGGGTGAGATCAATGGAAACCAGAACATTGGAACAACTTAAAAATCAGGCGAGCCGCGGCGACGGACAGGCTTGTTATGAGCTGTATCAGGAATACAAAAATGGAATTCATGTCGCAGAAAATGAAAAAACAGCACAAAGCTGGCTCAATAAAGCCATTGATCTGAATCATCCAGAAGCCCTGGTCGTCCAGGGGCTGAATCTTCTAGGACGCGGCAAAACCGAGGACGCGCTTGAATATCTTGAAAATGCAGGTGCCAACCATTCTCTGGCCGCCAAGAACATTCTAGGGCAATTCTATCTTGGAAATATCGATCGGATGCCTATGGAATATATCAATGTTGACCTTGGCCTTCATCTTCTGCATGAAGCGGCCATGGAAGGAAACATTGATTCGCAGATCATGCTTGGCAAGTGCTTCTATACAGGTAAATGGGTCAGCCGAAATGAAATGATGGCTGTATACTTTCTGGAAATGGCTCGAAAAGCAGGTTCTAAGGAAGCTGAAACTCTTCTTGATGAAGTCAATCGAATTGTAACGGATCTTAACTGATTATCCGAAGTCTTCATCGACAAACAATATGAATCAAGAAAAACGGAAGGCAGGAGTCTTCCGTTTTTTTGTGATTGATGAGGATGTATGAAATTAAGATAAGAAATGTTCATGAAGCTGTATTCTATTCGGTGCGAATAGTCTAAACTGTACGTGTATTGAAACAAACATGAATAAACATAGAGAGGAAAAATAAAATGTCTTATGAAGTTACAGCTTTTGGGGAAATTCTGATTGATTTTACCCATACGAATCCTGAAGATGACGGCCCAGCTTTATTTGCGCAAAATCCAGGAGGAGCACCCGGAAATGTCTGTGTTGCAGTCAACCGATTAGGTGGAAATTCTGCTTTTCTTGGAGTAGTCGGAGAAGATATGCATGGAGATTTGCTAAGAAAAACACTTGAAAACGAAAATGTTTCTACAAAAGGACTCCTCAGCCATCCGCAGCACTTTACGACTCTGGCTTTTGTCTCAGTGGATAAAAACGGGGAACGGTCTTTCTCCTTTGCCAGAAAACCCGGTGCAGATACTCAGATGCGGGCTGAAGATCTTGATCTTGATGAAATTAAAAATGGTAAAATTTTCCATATCGGTTCTCTTTCACTGACTCATGAACCGGCCAGATCAGCCACTTTATTTGGTATTGAAAAGGCAAAGGAATTCGGAAATAAAATTTCCTATGATCCAAACTACAGGGCTTCACTATGGTCGAGTGAAGAAGAAGCCATCAACGCGATGCGATCTTTAATTCCATATGCCGATATCATGAAAATTTCAGATGAAGAAACTGAACTGCTTACAGGCTTTAAGGATCCCGAAGAAGCAGCCAGAGCATTGATTGATCAGGGCGTAAAAATTGCTGCAGTGACTCTTGGATCCGAAGGGGCTTTAGTCGCTAACAAAGAGGGTATTTCTAAAGTGAAAGGTTTCAAAGCCGATGTTGCTGATACCAATGGAGCTGGAGATTCTTTCTGGGGTACCATGCTTTATCAGATTGCCATCAGCGACAAGAATATTGATGATTTAACTTTGGATGAACTTTCAGCGATGCTGCGCATTGCCAATGCTGCTGCTTCACTGACCTGCCGCAAACATGGAGCCATTCCCGCTCTTCCAACCATGGAAGATGTTACTGAGTTCCTAAAGACTCAGGAGTAGGAACAATCATGGAAAAAGAAGCCTTGGAAAACGTGCTTCTTAATTGTAAGGTCTTAAATTATTAGGATTAAAAAATTTAGATTTAGTTTGCTTTCCTGTCTGATTGAAATTTCAGGCAGGATTTTTCTATGAATGAAATCATGAGATTGAAATGAATACAAATCAAAAAGAGATCAAATCTGATAATGATTTGGATTGTCATTTAAAAATAACCAAGTTTTCTAAAAAAAGTTTGATGCAAAAACATTCGATAAACGATAAATTACAATCTTTATACCGGCTATGAACAGAAGATTTTTCAATCCCATCGAAACTGATTAAAATTTAATCAGGAGAGTAAAACTTATGAATTTATTTCACAAAGATTTGTCCCAAACTCAGAGAGAAAACCCGAATCGAGGGGTTCGATTTCGCCGAATGCAGGTTCTGGTCAACTGCATTCTGATGTCCGGAGTCGTACTGGGACTTTGCTTTTATACATCAGGAATGTTCTATGACTCCGTTTCAAGCGGACTTGGACTCACTTCCTCAGAAATTTCATTGACCACTACGTTTTATCTGATTGCATTAGCCGTAGGGACATTAATTGTTCCTAAACTGATGTCCAAGATTTCGTATCATCTTCTGTTTCAGGCAGGAGCTGTCATAGCGGTCTTTTCGACTCTAATGATGTCCTTTTGCTTTGGAAAGGAATTCCTGTACATCTTATGCATTGTTCAGGGACTGGGATGCTCCTTAATCGGTCTGGTGCCAGTCATGCGGATTCTGGGCAACTGGTTTATAAAAAACAATACCTGGTTTACCGCATTGGTACTTGCCTTTCCAGCTTTAGTTGCAGCGGTCAGCGGACCATTGTTTTCCGGAGTGATCAGTGCTTTGAGCTGGCGAATGTCCTATGTCCTGCTTGCGGTGTTTATTGCTGCCTTTTTAATCTGGGGATTCATGGATCCAATCTCAGTCACTCCAGAAGCTGTCGGATGCACTCCGTTAGGAAAAAAAGAGCCAGAAGTTGAGGCAGTCAATAATCAGAAATCAGCTGGAACATCATTAATGGTTCTGATAGCAATTGCAGCATGCGGAGCGTGCCTGATCGCACTTCCGCTGCATTTTGGTGGATTTGCCGCGTCAATTGGGCTGGATTTGATCGTCGCCGGCCGCATGTTATCCTGGGCAATGATTGGAAACATCGTTTTCAAGCTGGCAGGCGGATGGATCGCTCAGCGTTTTGGAATCTATAAAACAACGGCTGGATTAGCTCTGGCTGCAATTATCAGTACCGCAGGACTGGCATTGGCAGTATATAACCATAATCTGGCGGCGATTTATTTTCTGTCATTTGTATTTGGCTCAGCGTATGCCTTATCTGAACTGTCACTACCGCTTCTTATCCGCAGTCGTTTTGGCAGATTTCGCTATACGACCATTTACTCTTTTGTTCATGCGTGTTCATTAACGGTGACTGGTCTGGCGATCTATTTTGTTGGTCTGATGGTTGATGCTTCAGGAACATACTTATGGGTATGGCTGATCGCCTGCCTGTTAGCCGTTTTAATTGAGGTTTTATTATTCTGGGCCACAGGCGGTACAAGACCTCTGGATCAGCAGACTGATGTTCCTTTCTCGAAAATTGATGATCGTTTTATAAAAGAAGATAAAATAAATTCTATGCCAGTAAAAAACGCTGAGCAAACTGAAAATATGACGTCTTCTGTGGATGAAGCAAATCAGCCTGAGGGACCCAGTGAATATGAATCACCTTCTTTCTACTACGAAAAAAAACAGGAAGAAGCCAGAAAGGCTGCTGAAGATTCACAGATCGATCAGGATGTTTTGCCTGAAATGACCAAAAGCTTTAACACTTCTGCAAAAAGTATTGATGAACAATCGCCTTATACCTTCAGCATCAATACAGATAAAGAGGCCAATTCTGCTTCTTTATCCACCCCACAATCTGAAAACAAGACGGTTCTGCCAGAAAAGCAGCCAGAAGAAAATCCAGGAATAAAGATCAGTGTCAGCGATACCCGATTGGATAAACCACTTCCAGAC
Source organism: Ileibacterium valens (assembly GCF_001945525.1). Taxonomy (GTDB): domain Bacteria; phylum Bacillota_I; class Bacilli_A; order Erysipelotrichales; family Erysipelotrichaceae; genus Ileibacterium; species Ileibacterium valens. The sequence goes on along the minus strand of NZ_MPJW01000184.1, from coordinate 603 downwards.
TTTTCAACGAATAAAACATCCGTCAAAAGACCAGTGGGGCCAGCCTCAAAACCTGATTTTTCTACTGAGAAATCAGATGAAAAAAACTGAGTTGTTTAAGCAATGTAAATTGGATGATTCATCGATCAATCCTGGCCGTTTGGATCGGTCCAGGAAACAATGGATTAGAAAGCATAAAGAAAAGGGGCTGTTAAATTTCGACTGATTTTTCATCAGCGAGATTTACAGCCCCTTTTTCTATGCTTTTTATCTGATTCAATCCTGTTTTATGATGTGTTTTTCCGCTCAAGTCAATTTTTGAACGCACTGAAAAGAGCCAAAACTCAAAAAGACTGTTTATAATCTTTTTCAGATTTCGCTTTTCTGCTCCTTTAATTTTCCATAACGTTCGAGTTCTGGGCAACTCATCCGATTTCTGTTGTTTAATTTTCTGATATTGTGTCCCATGGCCACAATAAGCACCTCAAATTTTACGATTTCCAGTCCCCGGCGTCTCAATCGGCTGTATCTGTAGTTTTCTTTAAGATCTCCGAAGGTTCCTTCCGCCTGAATGCTCCGGCTGACCATAATCTCATGTCCTGCATCTGAAGACATGTTCTCCCG
>NZ_MPJW01000262.1 GCF_001945525.1 Ileibacterium valens | reverse complement strand
CGGGAGAACATGTCTTCAGATGCAGGACATGAGATTATGGTCAGCCGGAGCATTCAGGCGGAAGGAACCTTCGGAGATCTTAAAGAAAACTACAGATACAGCCGATTGAGACGCCGGGGACTGGAAAACGTAAAATTTGAGGTGCTTATTGTGGCCATGGGGCACAATATCAGAAAATTAAACAACAGAAATCGGATGAGTTGCCCAGAACTCGAACGTTATGGAAAATTAAAGGAGCAGAAAAGCGAAATCTGAAAAAGATTATAAACAGTCTTTTTGAGTTTTGGCTCTTTTCAGTGCGTTCAAAAATTGACTTGAGCGGAAAAACACATCATAAAACAGGATTGAATCAGATAAAAAGCATAGAAAAAGGGGCTGTAAATCTCGCTGATGAAAAATCAGTCGAAATTTAACAGCCCCTTCGTTCATCAGTTTATACCCAACGGTTATAACAATCTGTTTAGTGGTACAATTCCTTGCTGACCTTTTTGGCAGCATCCAAAAACTGCTGGACGGTAGGCGTTGGAACGGGAGAATGGAGGATTCCATAGGGAATACAATGGTTCCACTCCACAGGTATTACTTTCAGTAGAGGGTGAACATTCGCCCATCCGGGAATAGCCAGCAATACATCATTTGTATTCTCACAATGATTAAATATATCCATTCCGTAAAAGTCAAAATCCACAATATTTATTTGTGGGTGATTCTGCCAAAGGTCGTCTCGGAGCTGATCGACATAGCGGCTCCAGCCACGGTGCATAAGCAGCAGGTTTTCGCCGTAGAGGTCAGAAAGCTGCAATTTATCTTTGGTTGCCAATCGGTGGTGAATAGAAACGGCGCAGTAAAATGGGCCTCTAATCAATTCCAATCCCGCACAGCAACGAACACCTAACATTGTATCATCGAAAATACCACCGATTATATCAATGTTTTTGCCTAAATTGGCTAAAATTTCCCGTGCGTTTTCGGGGGTGTTCTCAAAGGGTACAATTTGAAATTTGATATTTGGGTGCAAGGCTTGAACTCTCGACCAAAGTTCCATAAGAAGCTGTGCAGGGGTGATAGGGGATGAACCGATACGAATAATATTGCTATCTTCCTGCATTGCATTTTTGGCTCTTGTAAGGGAATCTCTACAATATTGTATAATGTATTTTGAATCCTGATATAGAGAGTGCCCGGCCTTTGTTAAGTGTAGCCCTCTGTGTGTCCGATCAAATAGTTTAACGCCTAACGAATCCTCCAGCAAATTGATTTGTTTGATAACAGCTGTAGGTGTAATAAAGGATTTCTCCGCCGCTTTGTTAAAGCTGCCTGCGTCCGCTACTCTTATAAATGTTTCAAGTTGTGGGTTATACATAACATTTCACCTGCCTTATTGGGACGAATTATCTTTTCTTCGTAAATCTATCGGCTTGTTTGCCGTTTTAGGAATCATCCAAGAACGCCCAAATTTTTGTATTCCGTCTATTCTGCTTTCTTCACATAGTTTTTGAACACGCCGTTCAGAGATTTCCCATTTTTGCGCCGCTTCTCTGACTGATATGTAATCCATTTCTATCCTCCAAAAAGTACGCATAACCGAATGATCTTACGATTATATTTTATTCGGATATGCGTATTTTATCAAGAATCGGGATTATGCTTTCTTATGGATTTCTGATGAACTCACGAAAGATTGATTTTCAAAGTTACAGCTAATTTTTACAATGAATAACTTTTGGCAAAAACTCCCCTTGACAAATCTCGTCTCATGAAAACAGCTCGTGAAGATCTGAATCCAAACTTGAAATCAAACAAAAAAGCAGCAGAATCCAAGTTGTGTGTTCTGCTGCTTTGATCATTTTAAAGGTTCAATGTAAAAACGTGTGAGATTCCCGGTTAAGCCAGGAATCCCACACGATTTTACACAGAGCCATTTTAAATACATACAAAGTCTTAAGCTTGAATGAGTATGTAGAGAATTGCATGAAATTACATTGTAGAGTGAATGGAATAGGGATAGTCTCGAATGAAAATTGTTGAAGCCTTTTAAATGAATCCATTAATCCATTTCAAGCGCACCAGTATAGAGCTGATAGTAAACTCCTTTTTTCTTAATCAATTCGTCATGATTGCCTCGTTCAATGATTCGGCCATGATCGAGAACCATAATCGCATCTGAGTTCATGATTGTTGAAAGGCGATGCGCTATGACAAATACGGTTCTTCCTTCCATCAGTTTATCCATACCATCCTGAACCAGGCGTTCTGTACGGGTATCAATCGAAGAAGTCGCCTCATCAAGAATCAGCACCGGAGGATTGGCTACAGCGGCCCGGGCAATAGCCAACAGCTGTCTCTGACCCTGTGAAAGGGATTCTCCACCAGCCTGCAGGTAGGTGTTGTATCCATTTTCAAGGTGGTTGATAAAGCCATCAGCATTAGCCAGTTTCGCCGCTGCTATGCATTCTTCATCCGTCGCTTCAAGTTTTCCAAAGCGAATGTTATCCATAACTGTTCCAGAAAACAGCTGTGTATCCTGTAAAACAATACCCAGAGATTTTCGGAGGTCATTTTTCTTAATCAGGTTGATATCAATTCCATCATAAGTGATCTGCCCCTTGTTAATATCATAGAAACGGTTAATCAGATTCGTAATGGTCGTTTTACCAGCCCCTGTTGCTCCGACAAATGCGATTTTCTGGCCCGCTTTGGCGTACAGGTTGATATCATGAAGTACAGTTTTATCAGGATTGTATCCAAAGGTTACATCATCAAATACAACATCACCTTCCAGAGGAACCATAACGGTTGTTCCATCAGGTCTTGGATGACGCCAGCACCATTTACCTGTATATTCCTTGGATTCTACCCATTGACCATCTTCAAGTTTGGCTCGAACCATTGTGACGACTCCATTATCGGTTTCACTTGGCTCATCCATTAATGCAAAGACCCGGCTTGCACCAGCTCCAGCCATAACGACGGCATTGATCTGCTGAGAGATCTGAGCAATTGGCTGGTTGAATGAACGGTTTAAAGTCAGCATGGCTGCTATTGTTCCCAGCGACATGCCAAACATGCCATGAATCGCGAAGAAGGCACCGCAGGTTGCTGTAATGACGTAGGATAAATATCCAAGGTTCATGCAGACTGGCATCAGAATATTGGCAAAGGTATTTGCTTTAGTGCTCGCCAGGCATAGATCATCATTGATCTTTTCAAAACCTTCAATGGTCTGTTGTTCATGAGAGAAAACTTTAACCACTCTGGCCCCTTCGATCATCTCTTCAACATAACCATTCACAGCGCCAAGTTTTTTCTGTTGAGAGCGGAAATACTTACCTGAACGCTTGGTAATGCTTCTGGCTACAAAAAGCATGAATAAAGCTCCGGCGATAGTTACTAAAGCTAACTGCCAGCCAAGCATAAACATACTTGCGACAACCATAACGATGGAGACAATTGACGAAACAACCTGCGGAACAGATTGAGAAATCAGCTGACGCAGTGTATCCGTATCGTTGGTATAAACCGACATGATATCCCCATGAGCATGTGTATCAAAATAGCGAAGGGGAAGACTTTCCATATGAGCGAAAAGATCTTCACGAATATCGTTCAGAGTTCCTAAGGAAATCGTGATCATCAGGCGGTTCCAGATATACGTTGAAAGAATTCCCAATACATAAATCAAAGCCAGTTTAGCGATTCCGGCAATCAGAGGCTGAAAGTTCGGATTGCTCTGGTTCATCATTGGAGTGATATAGCTGTCAATCAGTGTTTTCTGGAAGGTGCTTCCATAGACATTGGCTAAAGCGGAAAAGAGAATCAGAACAAAGACGATCACAACTAACTTCTTGTAGTTGTGCCAGACCAGTTTAAAAATTCTGGAAAGACCCTGTTTGCGGTTATTCATCTTCGCTTCCTCCCTTCTGCTGTGCCTGATAGGTGGTACGGTAAATTTCGTTGGAGTTCATCAGTTCATCATGAGTACCCCAGCCAACCAGGTGACCTTTATCAAGAACCATGATAATGTCGGCATCCTGAATGGAAGAAATACGCTGAGAAATAATAATCTTTGTGGTATCCGGAATTTTCGTTGCAAAAGCCTGACGGATCAGATAATCGGTTTTGGTATCCACAGCGGACGTTGAATCATCCAGAATCAGAATTTTAGGCTTTTTCAATAAGGCTCTGGCAATCGTCAGACGCTGGCGCTGACCTCCCGAAACGTTCGTTCCACCCTGTTCGATGTAGGTGTCATAGCCTTTTGGCATTTTCGAAACGAATTCATCCGCCTGAGCCAGCTGACAGGCCTCGATGATTTCAGCATCGGTCGCATTTGGATCACCCCACCGCATGTTTTCCTTGATTGTTCCTGAGAAGAGGACGTTTTTCTGCAGAACCATGCTGACCGCATCACGCAGCGTATGAAGATCGTATTTGCGCACATCAATGCCGCCAACTCGAACTTCACCTTTGGTGACGTCATACAATCTTGGAATCAGGCTGACCAGAGACGATTTGGAAGATCCGGTTCCTCCCAGAATACCCATGGTTTTTCCAGAAGGAAGAGTGAAGTTAATATCACGGAGTACATAGTGACCATCGACCTGTTCAGCATAGTTGAAGTAGACATGGTCAAATACGACTTCACCATCCTTGACTTCTTTGATTCCATCTTTTGGACTTTCAAGATAAGAAACCTGGTTGATGACTTCAACGACACGCTTTGCGGAAGCTAAGGACATGACAACCATTACGAAGATCATGGAAAACATCATCAAGGACATCAGAAGGTTCATGATGTAAGTAAATAAGGAAATCAATGTACCAATCTGCATACTTCCATCCACTACGAAATGAGCACCAAACCATGCGACCAGAAGGATACAGCTGTAAATAGCCACCTGCATCATCGGCTGCTGAAGAACAAGCAGCAATTCGGCTTTGCGGTTAATGTCAAAGATTTCCTGCGAACGTTTATCGAAACGTTCTTTTTCATAGTCTTCACGAACAAAGGATTTTACTGGACGAATTCCAGCAATATTTTCCTGAATGCTCTCGTTGAGCGCATCGTATTTCTTAAACATCTTGACGAAAATTGGATTCACCCGCCCAATCATCGAAAAGATAAAGATTCCTAAGACAACAGTCACACCCAAAAGCATCAGAGCAATTTTGGAATTGAGATAGAATACCATCGCAAGAGCCATGATGAAGTTGAGAGGACTTCGGACGGCAATTCGAATAATCATCTGAAAACTGTTCTGAAGGTTGGTTACGTCGGTTGTCAACCGGGTAATCAGTCCTCCAGTTGAATATTCATCAATATTCGAGAAGGAAAAGTTCTGAATATTGCGAAATTCTGCGTCTCGGACATTCTTTGCAAAGCCAGCAGACGCTTCCGCAGCATATTTTCCTGAGAGAGCACCGCAAATCAGTGCGAGAATGGAACAGGCCAGCATCAGTAAGCCATATTTCCAGACATTCGCCATATTGCCGGGAGTGATTCCATAGTCCACCAGATAGGACATCAAAAATGGAATCAGGATATCAAAGACAACTTCAAGCGCAACAAAGATTGGCGTCAGGATCGTCTGTCTTTTGTACTGCTTAATCTGAGCAGTCAGAGTTTTTAACAAATGGATTCTCCTTTCCTGTATCAATTACATTGGAAGCGACAGTCCTTAAAAATTTCATCCCTTCATCTTTTTGTTCAGGACTGATGCCTTTGAGCATTTCTGATTCAACATGATTCATGCGTTCAAAGACCTCGCTAAGGATTTCCCAGGCTTTTTGTGTCGGTTCAATGACATGAATGCGTCGATCGACTTTGGAGGGAACGCGGACTAATAAATCCTTGGCTTCAAGGCGGTTGATCAGGCCGGAAACGGTTGGATTGGATACATTGAAGAATTCTTCAATATCTTTTTGACGTACCATTTTTCCTTTTTTCGTCTGTGAACAGACATAGCGGACCAGATCAGCCTGCGATTTGGTAATGTTCAGATCCTTGAAGATCAGATTAATCTGCCGATCGAACTCATTGATAATGACTCCGGTACAAAAACTAAGGGAGTTTGTCAGCTCCTTCATCTTTGCCTCCTTTCAAGAGCTTCCTATATCTTTATTTCTTCCGGGAGGGAACCAGCTAGAAATATATAGGACGCTATATAGCAAGCTATCTTTGATTATATTCGGTTGAAATTCATAGTCAATTGAACTCATTTCGCTAATTTCATGTGAACTCTTACATCATTTATGGCTCCAAATCAAACCTTCCTGTCATTTTACAATTCACGAGCAGATTTTCCTAGATTGGAATGAATGACTAAGAATCACAGTTATCTGATTAAAAATTGACTATCTGAAGATGAATGAGGAAGAGGCATCAAGGTTCAGATGACATCCCTGACGTGATCTGTTTGTGAGAGTGATAAAATCGGGTTATGAAGAAAAACAGTGTATACCGAGTTGTTGGAGAATCCGTCAGCGATCAGGGGTATGGAATCACCCATATTGATGGTCAGACGGTGTTTGTTAAAAACCTGCTTCCTGATGAAGAAGCGGATATAAAAATTATTAAAGCGACAAAGAGTTATGGAGTAGCCATCGTTCAAAAAAGAATTTCGACTTCAAAAGATCGAGTTGAACCAGTCTGCACGCAGGCTGGAAAATGCGGTGGATGCTCCTTCTTACATATGAATTATTCAAGTGAACTGAACTTTAAGCACGATGAATTGAATCATCTGTTTGATCAGGTTGATCCATCCATTGATGTCAAGCCGGTTCTGGGTATGGAAAACCCATGGAATTATCGAAACAAAGCCCAGTTTCCAATACGAATCAAAGATGGAAAAATCGTCTCTGGCTTTTACAGACCGCATACCAATGAAATCGCTCCGATCGATCACTGCCCAATCCAGGCTGTTATGATTAACGAAGTTTTTGCCTGGATTATTGAGAATCTTCCTTTAAGGGATGCCAGGGGACTGCGGCATCTGTATATTCGGGAAGCTAAAACGAAACAGATGCAGGTCGTGTTTATCGGAGAACAGGAAAATGATTTAAAGGACTTTGCCAGATTGCTTCAGAAGCAGTTTCCCCAGATTGTCAGTGTGGTTTTTAATAAAAATACCCGAAAGGATAATGTGATTCTGTCGGATGAATACGAAATTCTGCTCGGCAAGGATACGATTACTGAAGATTGCCTGGGACTCAAAATTGAACTGCATTTTAAATCGTTTTATCAGATCAATCCGGTTCAGATGGAAGTTCTGTACTCAAAAGCGCTTGAGCTGGCCAATCTTTCCAAAGAGGACCATGTAATTGAGCTTTATTCAGGAACGGGAACGATTGGTCTTTTGGCAGCAAGATCTGCCGGTAAGGTGACTGGAGTTGAAATTGTTCCTGAAGCAGTAGCCAATGCGAATGAAAACAGAAAGGCGAATCATATTGAAAACGCACAATTTATCTGTATGGATGCCAGTGAATTCGCCGCAAAAAACAAAAATGCGGCGGATGTCGTTTTTGTTGATCCGCCGCGAAAGGGAATGACAACCCAGGGAATTCATGATATTTGCCTTCTCGAGCCAAGACGAATTGTCTATATTTCATGCAATCCCAGAACTCTGGCAAGAGATTTGAAGGATTTCATGAATAACGGGTATTCCTGTAAACTGATCCAGCCTGTTGATATGTTTGCCCATACGACTGGAATTGAATGTGTGGCTCTGATTGAAAAAACGAATGAACCAAGACTGTTGAATAACAAGACTGATGAATAACAAAGAACGTTGATCAATAGAGCAGATCAAAACAGATAGAAAATTTAGATCATCAGAAAAAGAGATTAAATCCTGTATAAACTGGTCTTCATATAACAGATAACAGACCTTTCAGAATGGCATAGGATATAATCTCTTTTTTTTGTGAAAAAAAAGGAATCGATTCATTCGAGCTGCAAAGTTCGTAAGTTGGAAATGAAAGGATTCCTTCAGGCAGATTAAAATTGGATTTCTATAATATATGGTTCAATATATGTTTCTTTTCTGTTTTACCGGTTAAGATTGAATCGCTATTGCTTTTCGCCAGTAAATGTCAGCTTTTTATCGTTGCCTTTGCCATATTCAAGTGCATCTCTGAAATAGCCATTGTAGATTTCAACCAGTTTTTCAACCGCATTGAATTCTGCAGGATTTTTATCCGTATGCCTACTGATATAAGACAGAGCAGCATCAGCGGCATTGGCTTCGGCTCCGGCCAAAAGCATCATCATAACAACTCTTGGCAGTCTTCTGTGTTCTTCAGTACCTATTTTTTCGAATTCTGGAGTTGATGTCATTTCGTTGAAGGCATTTTCGATGTTATGAGGATTGGTCAGAACGGATTTGATTGTATCTTCACTCGCTAAGTAGTTTTTGATTTTTTCTTCAGCGTAATCAATCAGCTGACCGTATAAATCCTTTTCTTCCATAGAGCCTGCTTTTTCTCTCAGGCTTTCAGCAGCCGTTTCCATTCTTTTAACAGCTTCTTTACCAATAGTTTTTAATTCATCAGGACTTAATTGTTCGATGGCATATAAAGTAATCATTCCTTCCACCTCCTGATTACAGAATAAACGGATGAAGGATAAACAATTACCAGCATGCCTGTTTTTATAAAATTACTGCTGTTTGGATTCTAAGGAAGTGAATGGTGGAGTTGTCCCTGTCTCTTCTTCCATCAACAAGGATGAAGAAGGAGTCTGATTCTGCTGACGCCATTGTTTTGGTGAAATCGAATAGATCTGCTTAAAGGCTCTTGAAAAATGAAATGGGTTTTCATAGCCCACCATCTGTGAAATCTCAGAGATTGTAAGTCTGGTTGTTTTCAATAAAACTGAAGCTTTGGTCATTCGATATTCAATAATAAACTGCTGAGGAGTCTTTCCGGTGGACTTTCGAAAAATCTTGCCAAAGTAGGTCCGATTGATGCCTAAGATATCCGCTATGGTTTCGACGGAAACATCTCCTTCATAATTCTGTTCAATGTAGTGAATCGCTTCCTTGATATAGTAGTCACTCATCTTTTTGTGGTTATTCACCTTGGCAATGGAACAGGATCGGATCAGAGCATCAAAAAACAAATACAGATGGCCTATTAATGATAGAGATGATTCTTTTGAATGATCTACAATGTATCGCATTTCAGAAACCATAACATCGCGGATTTCCGGGTAAATGCAGCGATACTGACAGGCGTTTACATTAAGCGGTGTATTGACGAGACCTTCTTTGGCGCGCAGACCTCCGAATTCGATCCACATATACTCCCAGGGATCATCCTGGCTGGCAAAGTAGGTTGTCATCTGTCCGGGAAAAAGCATAAATCCCTGCCCGGCAGTGATTTCATAATTCTGAGTGATTCCTTTGGTATCATTAGCCATCAGAGTCCCTTTTCCCCGGATTACATAATGAAACAGATAGTTGTTTCTGACGGCTGGGCCAAATATATGGCCGGCTATGCATTTTTCGAAGCCGCATTGGTAGATTCCAAGATCGATAAAATTATCATTTGGGAATATCGAAAATATTAGCTTATCAGACATTTTCCTAATCCTCTTTGTTTGGAATATACCATAAAGCAACTTTCATATCAAAAAGAGGAAAAATGCCGAATTTAGGTATAGAAAACGCTAACAAGCGCTATGTTATGACGCAAAAAGGGTTGATATGATTGGACTGTAATCAATATTCATGTGTAAATTCGGCCGATCAATCATGGATGAATACTACTGTAAGGATAGAGATATCCAAGGAAGGTTTAACAGTGAGAAGAAAAATTAAGAAAGGATTTCTGTATGGTCTTTCTGCCGTTATGCTTGCTGCACCCCTGGCAGGATGTGCCAGTACAGATCATGACAAAACAGTCAAAACCGTCGAACTGCTCAATTATAAACCAGAAGCTGTAGACGTTTTTGAAGAAATTGAAAGACGGTTCAACGAAACTCATGATGACATTAAACTTGAAGTCTCCTCTCCAAATCAGGCGATGACCATTCTGAAAACCAGACTGGTCCGGGAAGATTATCCTGAAATCGTGGGGATCGGAGGAGATATCAACTACTCAAACTTCCTCGATGCAGGACTGTTTGAAGATATTTCCGATGTTGAAGCATTACAGGAGATCAAGCAGGCTTATCTGGATATGGACAAGACACTTGAACTCGTGCCGCAGGAAGGTATCTATGCGATGCCGTTTGCGGCCAATGCAGCTGGAATTCTTTATAACAAGGAAATGTTTGAAGAACACGGCTGGAAAGTTCCACATAACTGGGATGAGTTCATCTCATTATGTAAAGAAATCGAAAAAGCGGGCATCCAACCTCTGTATGCCGGTTATAAAGATACCTGGACAACATTAGCTCCATGGAATGCTTTGGCGGTCTGTGTAGCCGATGAAGATGCGATCGCAAGAGTCAACAGTGGAGAATCCACTTTTGAAGAGGAATATTCACGAGTTGCAGACCGGATCAAGGAAATGATGCCTTATATCGAAGATAACCCGGTAGCTTATGGCTATAACGATGCGGCATCTGCATTTGCAAGAGGACAGTCTGCGATGTGGGCCATCGGCAGTTACGCGATTCCTCAGATTCGCTCGGTAAATCCGGAAATGGAAATTGGATCTTTCGTTATGCCAGCCGGTGATGATGAAAGTGAGAATAACCTGAACTCCGGTATTGATATTCAGTTCTCCATTCTGAAAGGTTCTGAAAACAAGGAAGAAGCCAGGGAAGTTCTTGAATTCTTGAATTCAGATGAAATCATCAACCTGTATCTGGATGCTCAGGGCGGTATTGCGGCAAAAGAAGGCGACTTCCCAATTCCAGAAGAACTGAGCGATATGAAAGAATATATTGATTCTGGACGAATGAAAGACTTCCCGGATCATAAGTATCCTTCTGAAATGTCAGTTGACGCATTAATACAGACTTACCTGATCAATGATTCTGATACAGCCAAGGAAGAATTCCTGAAGAAATTCGATTCGGATTGGCAAAGATACAATCGGGATACGATCCGTCGTATCCAGGAATACGAAGCGAAGGAGAAGTCTGAAAATGAATAAGAAGAAGAAAATGACAGGACGGCAGAAAACGTTTGCGGCCATTATGATTCCGGCTCTGCTTCTGTTCTTCTGCTTCAACACATACCCAATGATTCGCGGCTTTATTTATGGCTTTACCAATTACAGAGGTTATGGTGACTTCGACTGGGTAGGACTTCGCAACTATGCAGATCTTTTCACGGATCCCCGCATCTGGAATTCCTACTTCTTTACCTTTAAATATGCGATCTGCGGAACCATTTTGGTTAACGTTCTTTCCTTATTGATGGCTCTGGCGCTCAATGCCAAGATCAAAGCGAAATCATTTTTACGCGGCGTATATTTTGTGCCAAATATTCTTGGCGGATTGGTGATCGGTTATATTTTCAGCTTCTTTTTTACCTACATTCTGCCGGCTTTAGGACAGATGTGGCATATCAGCTGGATTGAAAACTCGATTCTTTCATCCAAGGAATTCGCCTGGATCGGAATTTTGATTGTTGGCGTATGGCAGGCTGTCGCCATGACAACCATCATCTATATTTCCGGTCTGCAGACTGTTCCGGATGATGTCTATGAAGCTTCAAAAATTGATGGCGCAGGGAAATGGAAAGAATTCTGGGATATTACGTTCCCCCTGATTATTCCATTCGTCGGAACGAATCTGGTTTTAACCACAAAGAACTTCTTAATGGTATTTGACCAGATCCTGTCACTGACCAACGGCGGTCCAGCTCAGTCCACTGAGTCGATCTCCTTCTTGATCTATCAGAATGGTCTTGACGGCGGTCAGTTCGGCTTCCAGTCGGCAAACGCAGTCATCTTCTTTATCGTGATTGTCCTGTTGTCTGTATTCCAGCTGACCATGACTTCAAAGAAAGAGGAACAATTATGATGAATACGAAAGCAGCTCCCAAAGCATCAAAACCAAAAGTAAACTGGATGCTGACGGTCATCCTTTTTCTTGGAACCATTACCGTCTTCTTTCCGCTTTACATGACTCTGAATATTGCGATCAAGCAGCCCACTGAGATGACCAATGACGTAGCTGGTGCGTTAGCCCCACCAAAAGAATGGTCACTCTCCAACTTTGCAGAAGCGATGAGAGTGACCGACTTCTGGAACTCGTTAGGAAATTCGCTGCTGATTACTGTAACGACCATTATCCTTGGTGTTTTGATTTATTCGATTGTCGGCTATGTATTTGGAAGAACCATGGCGACAAATAAGAAATATAAATTTGCCTATTTCTATGTAGTCAGCGGTATGTTTGTTCCATTTGCAATTCTGATGATGCCTTTAGTTAAACAGACAGCTCAGATGCATTTGGGTAACCAGTTAGGTGTTATTTTGCTCTATATCGTTTTCTACATGCCGATGAATGTCATGCTTTATGCAAGTTATATGAAAAACATCCCCATCGGGCTTGAAGAAGCGGCTTATATTGATGGCGCGTCGACTTTTAAGACGTTCTGGAAAATTATTTTCCCAATGATGAAACCGATGCATGCGACGGTAGCCATCATGACTGCTTTAGGCACCTGGAATGATGTCATGACACCGCTTGTTATCATGTCCGGTACAGGAATCAATACGCTCCCGATTGCTCAGCTGAATTTCCAGACTCAGTTTGGAACCAACTACAATCTGGCGTTTGCATCCTATACCATGGCCTTGATTCCAATTCTGTTATTCTATGTGATCTGTCAGAAACAGATTATTGGCGGCGTGGCCAATGGTGCGATCAAGTAACTCTGAAACTAACCTGTTTTAAGCCTTACGAATGGAAGAGATCCAATCATTTGAATATCAGTCTGTCAATGAGAATTGCAAAAAGCAAACTCATCGCGAACTCTCGACTGATTGCGCTCTTCCTTTCTGTTCTTATCCTTGCTGCAAATTATTGTGCTAATGGATCCGATGACTGCTGCAGACATCAGTCAAGGTTCCAGGTTCAGTCGAGTTTTAAAAAATTGGATCAATTCAGGAAATGGAAATCACAAGATTGATTTCCATTTCTTGGTTTTCAGCACAAAAACGCTCATCCAGTAAAGAATTAAAACAAGAAATGCTATTGAGTAAAATACCGAATATTTAAACAATCGAAATACAAGAATATGAGCCCGAATTCCTGATTATGTTCATTTCGAACCATTGATCAGAACCATGGAAAGGAATTGTTATGAGTATACATATTGAAGAAAACTTATTTAGTCTTGAAACGAAAAATACTCTGTATCAGATGATGAAGGATCCATATGGTCAGCTGCTTCATTTATGGTACGGAAAGAAAACCGATCAGAACATGGACTATCTGATCAATTCAAATGAAATCAATTACACAGGAGTTCTTTATGAATCCCAGCATGATCGTTCGTATTCGAATGACATTCTGCCTTTTGAACTTCCGGTGAGCGGACATGGTGATTTTCGAATCAGTGCCTTATCGATTGAATTACCAGAGGGAAGTGTGGACCTTGATTTAAGAATAAAAGAGGTTATCCCAAAAGATCACAAAGAGCCATTAAATGGATTGCCTTATTCTCATGATGGAAAAAACGAAAAAGCAGAAGCTATGGATATCGTTCTTGAGGATCATCAGGCAGCTATTGAAGTCATCCTCCATTACAGTGTGTTCTATGAAACCGATGTGATCGCCCGTTCGGTTGAAGTGATTAACCACAATGAAAAAGCCATCCGCATCAGAAGAATCTTTCCAATCAGTCTGGATTTTCAGGAGCAGAAGTTTGATCTGATTCACTTTTATGGAAGACATGTGATGGAAAGACAATTCGAACGCGAACCCATTTCGCATGGAATCAAGAACATTTCTTCTTCAAGAGCGATGTCTTCCCACCAGCATAATCCGGCTCTTATTCTTGCAAGCCCAAATGCGGATGAGTTAAGCGGATCGTGCTATGGAAATCTGCTGATGTATTCTGGATCTTTTGCAGGACTGGTTGAAAAAGATCAGATTGATCAGATTCGTCTTTTGTTAGGAATGAATCCGGATCATTTTTCCTGGACGCTCAAAAGCAATGAAAGATTTCAGTCTCCTGAAGGCCTGATGTCTTATTCCGAAGATGGCTTTTCAACACTCTCTCATAACTTTCATCATGTGATTGAAGATCACGTCATGAGAGGAAGGTTTGCCAAAGAAGCCAAACCGGTTCTTTTAAACAGCTGGGAAGCAGCCTATTTCACCTTCGATGGCTTATCGATTCTTAATCTAGCCAGAGAAACAAAAGAACTGGGAGCAGATTTGCTTGTGCTTGATGATGGCTGGTTTGGTTATCGCAATAACGACTACACTTCATTAGGAGACTGGCAGGTCAATGAAGAAAAACTTCAGATGCCTTTAGAAATGTTAGTCAGACAGGTTCACCAGATGGGATTGAAATTTGGACTTTGGATTGAACCGGAGATGATTTCAGAAGATTCAGATCTTTATCGAAAACATCCTGAATGGGCGATGGTTATTCCATCCCGTAAACCGCTGGTTGCAAGAAGTCAGCTCGTTTTGGATATGGCAAATCCTGAAGTTGTGAATTATTTATATGATCTGTTCTCGAAGATTATTCGTGATACCCATCTGGACTATATTAAATGGGACTTTAACCGCTCCCCGGATCCGCTTTATTCCTCTGTTTTGCCAGCGAACAGACAATCAGAAGTGTCTCATCGCTTTGTTTTAGGAACGTATAACTTACTTGAACGTCTCACTCACGAATTTCCGGATGTCTTATTTGAAGGATGCGCCGGAGGCGGAGGCCGATTTGATGCCGGAATGCTTTATTACACTCCTCAGATCTGGTGTTCTGACGATACAGACGCACATGAAAGATCCAAAATCCAGTACGGTACCAGCTTCTTTTATCCAATTCGTTCGGTTGGATCCCATGTTTCCGCCATCCCCAATCATCAGACTGGGCGAAAGATTTCCTTAAACGATCGAAAGATTGCAGCTTCTCCAGGAACATTTGGCTATGAGTTAAACCCTGCAGAGCTTGAATGGTCTGAAAAAAGAGATATTGAAAAACAGATTATTGAATACAAAAGAAGACAGCCGCTAATCTTTGATGGAAATTATTATCGGCTGAGTAATCCATTTGAAGATCACGCTGCAGCATGGATGTTTGTCGATAAAAATCAGGATAAAGCTCTGGTCCAGGGAATGTTCTATCGATTTATCTCAAATTATCCAGGAAGAAAAGTCGTTTTAGCTGGACTCGATCCTGATAAGAAATATGAGGTGACTTATTCATCTTTTCCACTTTCATCCCACGGACGCTTTGAAGAGGAAAATGAATCAGCTCCTGCAAAAGCCATATTCAGTGGTCAGGCCTTAATGACTGGGGGAATTCGCGTTCAGACTTCAATGAATGATGATGCTGGCTTTGAACTGGAACTGGAAAGCCTGAATTAAGGTTATATAGATCAGAAGTTCAAAACTCGTTTTTTCAAAAATAAATTTATGTTTAATTTTTCTTTTATCTCGGTTGGATAATATTCCATCTGTAAATAGTAAATAGAAAAGTGAGGACAAAAAAATGAAATTTAATATGACTGAAAAAACGAAAAAAGGATTAATCATTGGAGGTGCCTGTACTGCACTGCTCGTCGGTGGATTTGGTATTGGATACATGAGTGGAAATCATAATGATACTCATTTTGAGCGCCGTATCGAAAGAAGAATGGCTGCAAGAGATGACAGCTTTGGTGGTTTTGAAGAGGATCTCGATAGTGATTTCCTGTATGGAGATGATTATGATGACTTCGATCATGATGACATGGATGATTTTTCGGATTTCTTCGAAGATGACAGACCATCTCGAAATAGAGGCAGAAGAGCCTTCAGAAATTATGATTCACAGGATGATATCGATGATTTCATGAGTCAATTTACTGATGATGAAATTCAGACGTTCGTTGATGAGTTTGAAGAATATAAGAAAGATCAGAATGCAACGGGAAATAATGATAAGAACAGCTCTTCAGACAAAAATAACTCCACTTCTGATAAGGATCAATCCGACGCAGACAAAACTGAAAAAAGCAGCACGACCAATAAGGAAAACGTCTAGAGTTTACAATCACTCAGCTCTTTTTAAGGCAAGTCTGAACAACCGCTAGATTCAGAAAAACTTGAAAATTGATAGGAGCAGTTCATCTTGGCAGGATCATAGAAGAATGGATCCTGCCTTTTTTCTATGCGGTAAAGTGAATTAAAAAAAACTCCAGTTTTTTGAACTGGAGTGATTTTTAGAATGGTCAGGATGGCGGGATTTGAACCCGCGGTCTCTTGGTCCCGAACCAAGCACTTTACCAAGCTAAGCTACATCCTGAATGCTTAATTAATCTATCACTTACCAGATTTGGATGCAAGCATTCAAGATGAGATAATCCGTAAAATAACGGCTTCTGTATGGACCTATAATAGGGAAAAACGGATCATTTGAAGGTCATAACGAGATAGAGTTCTCGAACTTTTTCTGATTGACTCTGAAAATTAACCTGATCAATATCCATGAATGAAAAAGATCTGCCATCTTAAAAGACGACAGACCTTCTAAAGTCATTCAGCTAAATTCATTATTAAATTTACTGTTATTGATGGATAAGTAACCAAAGGCGGTTCATGAATGGTGAAGTTCAATGAACCAACCCGATATCTGGATTGAAGACTTAACTTTACAGGGGAAGCAGTGAAAGCTGAACCCGATTTCTTTTTTCATCTGTCGAAAGTACATAGCAGGTGACAATCTGACCGGTTGAAACCACTTCGGATGGATCTGAGATAAATCGGTTGGCCATTTTCGAAATATGAACCAGACCATCTTCATGAAGTCCGATATCGACAAAAGCTCCAAATGAAGTGACGTTGCGAACGGTTCCCTGAAGCTGCATTCCGGTTTTCAGGTCCTTGAGTTCGAGAACATCCTTTTTAAGAATGGGTCCATCCAGGCTCTTTCGAGGATCAAGTCCCGGATTTTCAAGTTCCTTTAAAATATCGAGAACAATTACTGGATCCGTGCCTGTTTTCTTTGCGATTTCATTGATCCGCTGTTCATTCTGATAAGACTTTAACGCCTTAATAAAGGGTTCAGTTCGAAACTGACGCAAATCAAGATTCAGAAGTGCAATGACTTTATTGGCCAGATCATAGCTTTCAGGATGAATTCCTGTCTGGTCAAGTGGGTTTTCAGCTTCATTGATTCGAAGAAATCCGGCTGCCTGTTCAAAAATATTGGCAGATATCCCTTTAACTGCAGCAATTTCCTTACGGCTGGTAAATGGATGTTTGCTTCTTTGATCGAGCAGTTTTTTGATGGAAGTCTTGTTCAATCCGGAGATGTATTTCAGAATCGATGGAGAAGCGGTATTAATATTGACTCCAACCTGGTTAACCACTTTGGTGATTGTAAAATCCAATGCTTCATCGAGCTGTTTTGGAGGCAGATCATGCTGGTATTCTCCAACTCCAATGGATTTTGGATCAATTTTGACCAGCTCGGATAATGGATCCTGAATTCTTCTGCCAATGGAAACGGCTGATCTTTTTTCAACGGTCAGATCCGGAAATTCTTCACGCGCTAAATCAGAAGCAGAATAGACGGAAGCTCCTGCTTCAGAAACCAGTGCATATTGAATTTGAGGAAAGTCCTTTAACAGATCCGCGACGAAGGCTTCAGATTCACGGGATGCGGTTCCATTTCCAATCGCAATCGTCTGCGGCTGATAGGTTTTAAGCAGTTTTCTGATTTTTTTATCCGCCTGGGCTCTGGCATGATCCCCTGAATGCGGATAGATGACATCAATATGTAAAACGTCTCCTTTTTCATCGAGAAAGGCCAGCTTACAGCCGGTACGAAAGGCGGGGTCAAATCCTAAAACTTTCTGAGATTCAAGAGGTCTTGTCATTAACAGATGTTCAAGGTTTCCGCGGAATTTATCAATGGCATTCAACTCGGCTTTTTCTTTGAGTTCACGACGAATCTGACGGGAAATGGAAGGAATGATCAGGCGTTTGCAGGAATCCTTAATGGCTTCCTGAAGCATTCCGGCATAATCAGAATCCCTGTTACGAATCATTCTTCGGCCAATCTGATCAAAGAGACGGTCCTGATCAAAATCGAACGCGACAGTGATGATTTTTTCCTTTTCTGCCCGGTTAATGGCCATGACCTGATGTCCTTTCAGTTTTTGGACTGGAGTAGTAAAGTCATGATAAATTTCGTAGGTACCATGTTCATCTTCGGCACCTTTTTTAAGCGAAGTTTTCAGGTTTCCGAATTTCTGCATTTCTCTTAAAACCTGTGCGCGGATTTTTTCATCATCTGAAAATTGCTGAGCCAGAATAAAACCAATTCCTTCACGGACTTCTTCTTCAGGCAGGTTAATCTTTTTAGACCAGTAATTCACAACACGATCGACTGAATTCTGACGATCCTGGCGCAGAATCTGTTTAGCGGCGGGCTCAAGTCCTGCTTCAATGGCTGCGGTTGCTTTGGTTTTCTTCTTTTCCTTATATGGACGGTAAAGTTCTTCAAGTTCAGCCAGTTTTTTACAGGCATCGATTCGTTTTTGAATGGCTTCACTCAGGAGTCCTTTTTCTTCGATCAGATGGGCAATGCTTTCCTTTTTCTCCTGCAAAGAGAGCTGATATTTATGCATCAGTTCGATCTGTCTGATCTGTTCTTCATCGAGTGAGCCGGTTCTTTCTTTTCGATAGCGGGCAATAAATGGAATTGTAGCTCCTTCATCAAGCAATTCAAGAACGGCTTCAACCTGTTTTTCATGTAGATTGAGCTGTTTACAAAGGTATTCAGTAATTCCTGTCATGGGTATCCTTTCAAATTCAAGTAAGTAGTAAATGGTTCGTCTTTCATCTTAATTCAGAATTTGAACAAAACAAAATAATTGGTGAATTCCGCTCTTATTACATTGGTTTTTCTAACGGGACTTTCGCTTACTCGCTGGTTACAATGAAAGGCAAAGAAATTCAGAAGTGATCTCTGAATCTGCCAAGTATATGGCCAAAAATGATCAAGATGGATCAAGAAGGATAAGGAGACCATTCATTTGAAAAACGCGTATCAGTAAAAGTCATCAACTAATCAAATCAGTGATTAATTATAATCAGATCAGATTGAAGGAAAGAGGACCTACAATGGAAAAAAATATCCGTGAAGAACTCGAACGCTTCTATCATCAATATATCCAGACATTAGAAGATCAGGATATCGAGGGGATGAATGAGCTGTGGATGAATGATCCGCAAACCCGGGCTGTCTCCATATATGGTGTAAGCGATGGTTTTGATGAGATAAAACAGAACATTGAAACGCATTTACAGGGTGATATTAAAGAGATCAATATGATTTCTAATGAGATGGAAGTAATTAATGCCAGCGATGATCATGCATTAGTTTATCTGACTTATACCGTGATATTAGTCTATAAGAATCAGAAGCAGGCCCATGAGCAAAACATCATTGAGACCCAATATTTAAAACGGGATGCGTCAGGGAAATGGAAAATTGAGTACCAGCACCAGTCAATCCCTAATATCGGAGTTATGCAGAGTGACTCATTGAATCAATCAAAAATCATTGATGAGATGCTAGAACTGATTAACGGGAATCAAAGCCGCCCGAGATCACTCAAGGAACGCCGTCATCTGCTTGAACATAAGCTTGGTCAGCTGACTTCAGAAGAGATTACCCCAAAATTAATCGAGCTGCAAAATCAGCTGATTGCCCTGCAAAAGCAGCATACCGCATTAACCGCTCTTGCGTTTATTATGTCAGAGGATCAAAAGATCTCTGTCTGGACTGGAGATGCTTCAAGACTAACTGTGGATTGTCTAATCAGTTTCATGAAAAGTTCACAAAGTTATGATCCATGGCTTTCTAAAAGCGCCGGGCTTGGGCTTCAAAAGGAAAACTTGAACCACCTTCATTTGAATCATTCGAAGACATGGGTTTCAGGAAATTATAATTTACCGGTTAAAGGAGTGATTGAAGTCTCCTTTGATCTGATTTATGGTCTATATACTGATAAAAAACAGGAGGCATTCAGGAGCGCTCTGCATGAAGCAATCGATAAGGCGAATGCTCGAGGATATAAGTCCATTGCAATCATGCCAGGCTGGAAGGATGTATTGAATATTCCTTCTGCAAAAGGAAGTGAACAACTTGTCTCTGAGGTTATGAGCAGGCTTGAAGATCCTGAAAGTACTTTAAATAAAGCGGTTCTGGTATCTTCTCGAGGCGAGCAGGCAAGAGCGCTGCAAAGCGCAATAGACGATTTTGAATAATGATAATTCAGATCAATCGAAGCAATCCTTGAACAGATCGACAAAACAAATGTAAGGGGCTGTTAAATTTCTGACAGTCCAAAAGTAAAAAGAGGCACCTGATCCGTAATGGATGAGGTGCCTTTTTTGGTAAAATATGTTCATGCTCAATAAACAAAATTACCAAACACACTATAACTCGATTCAGGGCCGTTTGCCACTGCTCCATTCTCTCTTCCC